>JAJZCG010000107.1 GCA_021846225.1 Pseudomonadota bacterium
TGAACCGGACCCGCTGAAATTGACCTGGCAGAGCACCGAGCAGAATACGGATTTATATGTGGCCTTTCGCAAGCTTGGCCGCGCCGAGGATGCCGCGCAGGCGAAAAAATTCGTAACCTCGATGTGGGATGCCGGGGTGGAACGTTTTGATGCCGGGACGGCGCCGGATGGTGCTGTTAATCATCTATGCGCGGCGGATGCGGGTATCTGGCCGTATCTGGCGGGGTTGGCCCCGGCGGAGTCTGCGCTGACGGCGATCAAGGCATTGCAGCGCGGCGCGGGGATCGGGTTTTCCGATGCCAGCGCCAGCATCTGGCTGGAAGGCACGGCGTTTGCCGCGCTGGCGTTGCGCCAGATGCATGATGCGCTGGCGGTGGCATTTTTTGCGACGCTGGCACGCAATGTTTCGCCGCAGGGGTATGTGTATGCCACCGTGGCCCCGGAGCTTTCCACCGGGCTGACCACCGGCCCGAGCCTGCAAAAGGGCGTGCCGGAACAGGCGTTCGATTATTTCCGCCGCCCGGCGTTGAGCACCACCGCCTGGGCGGGGCTGGCGGCGATGGGGATTAATCCGCTGGGGTGAGGGGCCGTGCCCTGGATATACTTGTTACATTTATGCCCGATTAAGGATTACGTTGTAAGGAGTGGAGTGATCTGCCCCCATGCGCTGGCGGTTCGGCCGCGAAGCGGCGCAACGGAGTAGATGGGCAGCGCATTATAAAAAACGATTGTATGAGAAGATAGCTGGGCATGATCGGTGATCAATTTTTTCTGGGGCGGCAGCCGATCGTCGGACGAGACAATGAATTGGTCGCTTATGAGTTTTTGTTCCGCTCCTCGGCGGCCAATACCGCGGTAATCAGCGATGATGTGGCGGCCAGCGCGGCGGTGATTCAGTATTTGTTCGCGGGGCTTGGCATGGATGCAGCGCTTGGCGGCAAGCGCGGATTCATCAATCTGTTGGAAGAACTGCTGATGAGCGAGAGCATAGAGCTGCTGCCGCGCGACAAGGTGGTGCTGGAAATTCTGGAGACCGTGCCCTTGACCCCGCGCGTGGCCGCGCGCTGCCAGGAGTTGAAAAATCTTGGTTATGCGCTGGCTTTGGACGATGTGACCGAGCTGACTGTGGCGCATCAGAATTTTTTGCCGTTGATTGATGTGGTGAAGCTCGACGTGTTGGGGATGGCGCCGGAGCGGATTGCCGCTTTAGTGGGGATGCTCAAGCCTTTTGAGCTTACCTTGCTGGCGGAAAAGATTGACACCACCGAGCAGCATGAATTCTGCCACGGTCTGGATTTTGATTTGTTTCAGGGGTTTTTCTTCGCCCGTCCGGTGATGCTGACAGGCCGGACAGTGCAGCCTTCGGCGCTGGCGCTGTTGAACCTGCTTGGGTTGATCGCGAAGGATGCCGAGATCGAGGAGATTGAACAGGCGTTGAAGCAGGCGCCTGATCTGATGGTGCACCTTCTGAAGATCGCCAATTCGGCGGCGTTCAATCTCTCGCATAAAATTTCCAGCGTGCGCGCGGCGATTGCCAGGCTGGGCCGGATTCAGATGAACCGGATGGTGCAGATCATGATGTTCGCGCGGCAGAACGATGCCGGTGTTACGGTGAATCCGCTGTTGCAGACAGCGGCGATACGCGGGCGGATGATGGAGGGGCTGGCGGACCTGACCGGCTGCGGTGCGCTGCGCAGCCAGGCTTTCATGACCGGGATGCTGAGCCTGGTGGATGCGCTGTTTCAGCAGCCGCTTGGGGAGATTTTGGCCTCGCTGAACCTGGATGCCGCGATACAACGGGCCTTGCTGGCGCGTGAGGGACAGCTGGGGGCGATGCTGCGGTTGATCGAGGCGAGCGAAAATTGCGGATATGAGGAGACGCCGGCGCTGATGGCGCGGCTGGGGTTTTCGGATATGGATGCATTTAACCGCGTGCACGCCGAGGCGCTGGCGTGGGCGGGGCGTTTCTAGCGTGACCACTTCAGGTGCGATCACGCTTTAGGCTGCTCAAGATGAGCGGGCCTAAAGCGATCTCATTCTAAATACGATCTCACGGCTAGAGCCTGATCGTTTGAGGTTGACGCGCGCCAGCGTGGCAACCGAAAGCGTGAATCAGCCTCTTATCAAAGAGTTAGATCGCGTTCGGGGGGGCGCTCGTGCGTCAAACCAAACCTATCGCGATCTAAATCAGCAGGCTCTAAATTGCCGATTCCAGCGCGGCGGAAGCTTCCAGCCAGGCTTGTTCGGCTGTGTCCGTCTCGCGCTTGATGGCGGCGATGCGCTGGTTGATGTAGGCGAGGTCCTTGGCCTTGCCGGCGGCGTACATCCCAGGGTCGGCGAGCTTTTTTTCCAGCAGGTCCTGCTCCGCGGTGAGCTTGGCGAGGCGCAGTTCGGCGTCCTTGACCGCCTGGCGCAGCGGCGCGGTTTTGCCGCGGGCTTCGGCGCGTTCCTTCTTGCCCTCGGCGCGGACGTTCTTGCGTGAATTGTCACGCGAGCCGCCGCCGCTGCTGGCGCTGCCCTCGGTGACGCTGGCGGCATACGCGGCGAGGTCGCCTTCCAGCGCCGTGACTTTGCCGTTGGCCACCAGCAGCAGCCGGTCTGCCACGAGGTCCACGAGGTAGGGGTCATGCGAGATCAGCACCACCGCGCCCTCGAAATCAGCCAGGGCGCGCACCAGGGCGTCGCGGGCGTCAATGTCGAGATGGTTGGTGGGTTCATCGAGGATGAGCAGATGCGGGGCATCGCGGGTGGCGAGCGCCAGCAGCAGGCGGGCCTTCTCACCGCCGGACATGGCGCCGACCTTGGTGTTCACGCGGTCGGCATCGAGCCCGAAGCGGGCGGCCTGGGCGCGCACCTGCGGCGGGGTGGCCTTGGGCAAGGCGCGCGAGAGATGCTCGTAAGGGGTCTCAGCCATTACCAGGTCTTCCTCCTGGTGCTGGGCAAAATAGCCGACGCGCAGGTTGCCGGTGCGGAACTGGCGGCCGCGCAGGGGCTCCAGCCGCCCGGCCAGCAGCTTGGCCAGGGTGGATTTGCCGTTGCCGTTGGTGCCGAGCAGCGCGATGCGGTCTTCCATGTCAATGCGCAGGGAGACGCCTGTGAGGACCGGCTTGGTGTCGTAGCCGATGTCCACATTGTCGAGGCTGAGCATCGGCGGCGCCAGCTTGTTGGGCTCGGGGAAGGAGAAGCGGGTGACGCGATCTTCCACCACTGATTCAATCTGCGGCATGCGCTCCAGCGCCTTGATGCGGCTTTGCGCCTGCCGGGCCTTGGTGGCGGAGGCGCGGAAACGGTCGACGAATTTCTGCATATGGGCGCGCTGTTCGGCGGCTTTTTCGGCGGCGCGGCCGAGTTGCAGGGCTTTTTCGGTTTTGATGCGCACGAATTCGGCGAAGCCGCCGGGGGTTACGGCGAGCTTGCCGCCATCCAGATGAGCGATGGCCTCCACGGCGCGGTCGAGCAGCTGGCGGTCATGGCTGACGAGGAGCACCGCGCCGGGGAATTTGGCAAGGTATTGCTCCAGCCAGAGGGTGGCTTCCAGGTCGAGATGGTTGGTTGGCTCGTCGAGGAGCAAGAGGTCTGGGTTGGAGAACAGCACCGCGGCCAGGGCGACGCGCATGCGCCAGCCGCCGGAGAAGCTACTCATGGGGCGGCTTTGCCATTCGGTGGAAAAGCCGAGGCCGGAGAGGATGGCGGCGGCGCGGGCGGGGGCGGCGTCGGCCTCGATGGTCAGCAAACGGTCGTGAATTTCAGCGATGCGGTGGGGGTCGACCTCGTCGTGGGCGGCCTCATCCAGTAGCGCGGTGCGCTCGGTATCGGCCTTGAGCACCACTTCCAGGGGGGTTACATCGCCGCTGGGGGCCTCCTGGGCGACATAGCCCAGGCGCACGCGCTGGCCGAAGCGGATGTTGCCGCCATCAGGCTGGAGCTCGCCTGCGATCAGCTTCAGCAGGGTGGATTTGCCGGCACCGTTGCGGCCGATGAGGCCGATGCGGCGGCCGGGGTCGACCATGAGGGCCGCGCGATCCAGCAAGGTGCGCCCGGCGATGCTGTAGGACAGATTCTCTAGACTTAAAACGCTCATGCCCCCCTCTACAGCGCGGCAAGGGGGTTGCCCACCCCGCCCGGCCCCGCTATTGCCCGGCCACACCCACTTAAAGGCAGATAGTATCATGGCAATCGAACGCACCCTTTCCATTATCAAACCCGACGCGACCCGCCGCAACCTGACCGGCAAGATCAATGACAAGTTCGAGACCGCCGGGCTCTCCATCATTGCCACCCGCCGCCTGCAGCTCACCAAGGCCCAGGCCGAGGCGTTTTATGCCGTGCATTCGCACCGCCCGTTCTTTGGTGATCTGGTCAGCTTCATGATCTCCGGCCCGGTGGTGGCGCAGGTGCTCGAAGGCGAGAACGCGATTATGCAGAACCGCGACATCATGGGCGCGACCGACCCGAAGAAGGCTGACCCCGGCACCATCCGCGCCGATTTCGCGGAATCGATCGAAGCCAACTCCGTGCACGGCTCCGACAGCCCGGAAGCCGCCGCGCAGGAGATCAGCTTCTTCTTCGCCGGGATCGACATCACCGCCTGAGCATCCAGCCCGGCGCCAGCCTGGTTGCTGGACATCATCAAGCGGCATCTGGTCTCCAGGTGCCGCTTTTTTGTTGTAAATTGATTTTGTTGCAGTTTGGCGCCGTTACGATTGTTCAATTGTCCCTTGCCGGGTGGCGCACGCAGGATTTTTGTGGCGGAATTAGTTATTATTTGGTTAAACGGAGTTGTTTTCAGTGCGGCGGGGCGGGCTCAAATCCTGGCCGGGGGCGGTTTAATCGTAACGCAATGATCTGGGTCAATTCATTTCCGGCGCATTACGTTGATATTCAGTTAAAATTGGGATGAGGCGGGGTAATTATGTCAAAAACAATTTCAGGGACGATACTCACGACTTATACGCTGAGTTCCGCGCAGCCCGATGTCCTCATCACGGGAACCATTAACGCCTACGGCCCGGCGGGTTCCTACACCATCAACACCGGCTCCGGTGCGACACTGCAGAGCTTTTCCGCCGCCGTGTTCGGCCCCTCGACCGCGAATTTCACCATCACCAACACCGGGCTGATAGAGAGCCATGGAGCGAATGCCTCCAACCCCTTTGACGGCGGGATTTTGCTGGGTGCTTCGGGTAGCGTGCTTAATGCGGGAACGATTGAGAGTGCGAGCGGCATTGCCGCCTTCGGCACCGGGTCGTCTTACATTGAAAACAGCAAGCTGATCGAGGGCTCGATCGGCGTCGGCGTGGTGCTGTTCAGCGGTAGCGGGACGGTGGTTAATTCCGGCACCATCCATGGCGAAAAATATGGCGCCATCGCGTTGTTTGGCGGCGGCGTGATCTCCAATACCAGCACCGGGCTGTTGAGCAGCGGTCTGGCAAAGGGCGATCAGTATGCGGTGACCGGGCAGAAAAATTCGCAACCCGTGACGGTGCAGAATGCCGGGACCATTACTGGTTATACCGGGGGCATAGAACTCGGCAGCGGCGGGTTTGTCAGCAATTCGGGCGACATCCGCGCCGTTGGCACCAATGCCGCCGGAACCGGCAATAACTATACGAATTTTTACGGCGGGGTGCGGCTCAACGATGGCGGCACCGTGCTCAACAGCGGCACCATCTCCGGGCAGAACGGCGTCTATCTGCATTATTACAACCAAACCACCCACAGCAACACGCCGCCGCCCGGCCTCGCAGGCTACGTAAAAAACAGCGGTCTGATCGAGGCCAGCACCACCGCGGGGTTGCAGCTCACCGTCAGCAGCAACGGCACCACCAGCACCTACGGCCTGTTTGGCACCGGCATCGCCATGGAGGTGCCTGGCACGGTGGTGAATACCGGGACGATCAACGCCAGCAATGTTGGCGTTGTCATTCAGGCGCAGGGAACGAATGCCGGGACGATGACCCTTGTGAACAGCGGGATTATCACCGGCGCGCGCTATGCGGGCGTGGGGGGGCGCAACGGCACCGCGATCATCCACAACACGGGCGTCATTCAGCAGACCGGCAGCGGCGGTGGAACCCTCTCCGCCTATGCGGGAATTTACCTGCAACAGTCCGGCCAGGTGTTCAACAGCGCGGGCGGCGTTATTTCCGGCCGCTCGGGTATCCACATGGATGGCGGTGGTTATGTGGGAAACACCGGGAGCATCGCTGCGAATCATGGCGTGGGCGTCTATTTCGCGACCAGTGGCACGGCGGTGAATTCCGGCACCATAACGGGCGTGCATGACGGGGTGGTTGCCGGTATCCTCGGGGGTGGCGGCTATGTCACCAATTCCGGATTGATCACGGCCGGGAATACGGTTTTTGTCAGCGGCGGCAATACGTTCGGCGAGGTTGGCGTGCTTTTGTGGAGCAACGGCACCCTCACCAACGAGACAGGCGGGACGATCAGCGCCGCCGCCGGCGTTTATCTCTATGGCGCGGATACGCTCACCAACCAGGCTGGCGGCACCATCGCGGGCGTCGCGATTGGGGTGGATGGGGCAGCCCGTTTCGGCCTTTCCACGACCATTGACAACGCCGGGCTGATCGCGGCCACGGGTTCGGCGTTTTCCCTGAACGGGACAGTCTACCCCGCCACCGGCGTGGTGCTCGCTGGTAGCGGAATAATCGGCAACGCGGCGAGCGGCACGATCGCGGGCGCGGGCGGGGTGGGGATTCTGGGCGCCAACGGCACGCTCATAAACGCCGGGTTGATTGAAGGCAGCTCGGGCACGGCGGTTTTG
>JAJZCG010000108.1 GCA_021846225.1 Pseudomonadota bacterium
CCAGCGTCGAGTCCCTCACCGCAGCGGCCGCGCGCGCCGGTTATGCAGCGGGTCTGCGCGCCCGGGCCAGGCCGCAATCCCACCGGCGCGAGAAGCTGGAGCTCATCGCCGCCGTGGTGCTTTCCGCGCCGCTGTTTGCCTCCATGCTCATCCCCCTGCCGGGCGGGCTGGCGCTCGCGCTCGCCACGCTCATGCAGTTCTGGCTCGGCGCCCGGTTCTACATCGCCGCTTTCAAGGCCCTGCGCGCCCGCACGGGCAATATGGACGTTCTGGTGGCGCTCGGCACCACCGCGGCCTATGGCCTCTCCTTGTGGGATTTCGCCACCACCGGCCCGCTTTATTTCGAGTCCTCCGCCGCCATCATCACCTTCATCCGGCTGGGTAAATTCCTGGAATCCCGGGTCAAGCGCGAGGCCGCCAGCGCCATCACCGGCCTCAACAGCCTGCGCCCGGCGCTGGCGCATGTGCCGGGGCGCGGCGATGTTGCGGTGCAAAGCCTCATCCCTGGGGACGAGGTGGAGCTGCGCGCGGGCGAGCGTGTCCCGGCTGACGGTGTGATCCTCAGCGGCATTTCCAGCCTGGATGAGAGCCCGCTCACCGGCGAATCCCTGCCCGTCGCCCGCGCCCCTGGCGAGCACCTGCTGGCCGGCGCCCTGAACCTGGACGGCGTGCTGCGCCTGCGCGTCACCTCGCGCGCGGGCGAGTCCTTCCTCGACCGGATCGCCCGGCTGATCGAGGCGGCCCAGGCCTCCAAGGCGCGGGTGCAGCATCTGGCGGACCGTGTGGCCGCCGTCTTCGTGCCCGTCATCATGGTCATCGCGGCGCTCACCTTCCTCGGCTGGCTCCTGCATGGCGCCAGCCCGGCTATCGCCATCATCAATGCCGTCTCCGTGCTGGTCATCGCCTGCCCCTGCGCGCTGGGCCTGGCCACCCCCGCCGCCATCCTCGCTGGCACCGGCGCCGCCGCCAAGCGGGGCATCCTGCTGCGCAACGCTGACGCCATCGAGGCCGCGGCGCGAGTCGACACGGTGGTGTTCGACAAAACCGGCACCCTCACCAGCGGCCAGCCGCACCTCACGGACATTCCCTTCCTGCGCGGCATCAGCGTTGAGCGCGCGCTGGATATCGCCGCAGCCCTCGCCGCGTCGGACACGCACCCCCTCGCGGCGGCGCTGCGCCGTCCCAACGCGCCCCAGGCGGAGGCCGTGCGCGCCATGCCGGGCCGGGGTGTGGAGGGCATCATCGCCGGGCAACGCTATATTCTTGGGTCTGGTGCGCTCATAGCGGATGCCGGCGGCGCCGTCCCGGACATCGCAACCGCAGCCACGCTATCCTATCTGGCCCGGGCGAACGGCACCTGCCTCGCCGCCTTCGCCTTCGCCGACACCTTGCGCCCCGGCGCCCGCGCGGCGATCGAGCGCCTGAAATCCATGGGCATCGGCGTGCAGCTGCTCTCGGGCGACCGTGAGGCCGCCGCCCTGGCCGTGGGCCAGGAACTCGGCATTGAGCAGGTCATCGCCCAGGCCACGCCGGAGCAGAAAATTGCCACCATCCATGCGCTGCGGGCGGCGGGAAAAATCACCGCCATGGTGGGCGACGGCATAAACGACGCTCCGGCCCTGGCCGCCGCCAGCCTCGGCATGGCGATGGGGCAGGGGGCTGACGCCGCCATCGAAGCGGCTGACATCTCGCTTCTGCGGCCCGATCTCGCACTGGTGCCCGAGGCCCTGGCGCTCTCGCGCCAGACCTGGCGCGTGCTCTGGCAAGGCCTGTTCTGGGCGATGATCTATAACCTCATCGGCATCCCGGCGGCGGCCCTCGGCCTGCTCAGCCCCACCATCGCCGGCGCGGCCATGGCGGCGTCCTCGGTCTGTGTGGTGGCCAATGCGCTGCGCCTGCGCAAATGGCGGCAAAAATGAGCCCGCCGGGCGTCCTCCAGGCCATCACCGATGGCAGCCGCCGCAGTAAACCTTGACTTTGCGGCCCGCTTTGCCGATAGGAGGCTTAAGGAAAATAGCGCGGTTTGCGCTAGGCGCGTTGTCGCGCGCACGACCACAACACGAACGGGTTCAATTTTTGTCAGACACTCCTGAGACCAGCGCACAGACCACTGCGCTCGATGAGACCATTCAAGACCTCGGCGCGGAGCACATCGCCGTAAGCGGGATCGTCGAGGCCCCGGCCGCGGAAGTCCCAATCGCGGAAGTCCCGGACTTGCTGGAGTCCGATGAAACCGCGAGCGGTGAACCCGGCGGTGATGAAGCCGATGCCGACACACGGGTGAGCGATGCGGCCGAGCTGGAAGCCGACGGCTTCGCCCCGCTCGGTCTCTCCGAACCCATTCTGCGCGCCCTGCACGACAAGGGCTACCTCCGCCCCACGCCGATCCAGGCCCAGGCCATCCCCACCGTCCTCATGGGGCGCGACGTTCTCGGCTGCGCCCAGACCGGCACCGGCAAAACCGCGGGCTTCACCCTCCCGCTGCTGGACATTCTCTCCGGCTCGCGCGCCCGCGCCCGCATGCCCCGCTCGCTCATCCTGGAGCCGACGCGCGAACTCGCCCTCCAGGTCGCTGAAAATTTCGTCGCCTATGGCAAATACCTGAAGCTCAATCACGCGCTGTTGATCGGCGGCGAGAGCATGTCCGACCAGAAGGACGCACTGGCCAAGGGCGTCGATGTCCTCATCGCCACCCCCGGCCGCCTCATCGACCTCTTCGAGCGCGGCGGCCTGCTGCTGCGCGATGTGCGCGTGCTGGTGATCGACGAAGCCGACCGCATGCTGGACATGGGCTTCATCCCCGACATTGAGCGCATCGTCGCCATGCTCCCCGCCACCCGCCAGACGCTCTTCTTCTCCGCCACCATGGCGCCCGAAATCCGCCGTCTGGCCGATGCCTTCCTGAGCAACCCGAAGGAGATCACCGTCTCCAAACCGGCCTCGGTCGCCACCACCATCACCTCCGGCCTGGTGCTGGTCAACGAGCATGACAAGCGCGAGGCCCTGCGCCGGCTCATCCGCTCGGAGGATGTGCAGAACGCGTTGATCTTCTGCAACCGCAAGCGCGATGTCGACATTCTGCTCAAATCCCTGCTCAAGCACGGCTTCTCCGCCGGTGCCCTGCATGGTGACCTGGCGCAATCGGTGCGCTTCTCCACGCTGGAGAAGTTCAAGGCCGGTGAGCTGCGCCTGCTGGTCTGCTCCGATGTCGCCGCCCGCGGCATTGACATCGGCGGCCTCAGCCATGTGTTCAATTTTGACGTTCCGCATCATTGCGAGGACTACGTCCACCGCATCGGCCGCACCGGCCGCGCCGGTAAGGAAGGCCGCGCCTTCACCATCGCCACGCCCGATGACCGCCTGGCCGTCGAAGCGGTCGAAAAACTGATCGCCGCCGCCATCCCGCGCATCGAGATCCCGGGGCTGGATGTCGTCGAATGGGCCGAGGGCGATGGCCGCCGCGGCCGTGGTGGCCGTACGGGCCGTGGCAAACCCGCCGCCAAGGCGCCCGCGCGCGCCGCCAAGGCCAAGGAGGAAGAGCCCGCCCGTGAGCGCGAACCGGTCCGCGAGCGCACCCCGCGTCCGCCGCGCGCCGCGCGCCGTGACGAACCGCGCCGCGACGAGCCCGCCGCCCGTGCCGAGGAACCCCGCCGCCGCGAGCCGCGCACCATCTACGCGAGCGACAACAACGGCCCCAGCGTGCGCGGTTTTGGCGCCGATGTCCCGGCCTTCATGCTCATCCGCAAGCGCGGCCCGCTTGCCGCCATTCTGGACGAGCCGAACGAGACCGAGGAAGACGATGTGATTCAGCCCGCTGGCGGCGATAATGATGAGGGCATCGCGGCTTGACCTGCAAGCCCGCTTCGCCTGTCCGCCCCGGCCTGAACTAACCCGATGAGCCACTGCCTGCATTATGGCATCTGCGGCGGCTGCGCCACGGATACCCTGGCCGCGCCGCAAAAATCGCTGGCGCTGTCTCAGGCTTTGCGCCGAGCCGGGTTTGTGGACGCGCCCATCTCCCCGCTGGTGGCAACCCCGCCGCGGACCCGCCGCCGCGCCGACCTCGGCGCCACCCGCAAAGCCGGTGACATCTCGCTTGGCCTGCACCGCGCGGCCAGCCCCGCCGTGGTGGACATGCGCGAATGCGCGCTGCTCCTGCCGGAAATCGTGGCGCTGCTGCCCGGTCTGCGGGGGCTCCTGCGCAGCCTCCAGGCTTTCCGCAGTTCCGGTTCCGTCGTCATCAACTGGCTGGACAATGGCCCGGATATACTGCTGCGGATGGACGCCGCATTCACCGGCCCCGACCGCACGAAAATCATCGCCTTCGCCCGCGCCCACAACGCGCCGCGCATCAGCATCGCTACGGGCGCCGAGCTGCCCGAGCCCGCCATCATCCTGCAAACCCCCGCCATCAGCTTCTCCGGCATCCCGGTAGACCCCCCGCCGGGCGGCTTTCTCCAGGCCAGCCGGGCAGGGGAGGCAGCCATCATCGCCGCCGTGCTCGCGGGCCTGCCCAAACTCAGCCTCAAAGCCCGCATCGTCGAACTCTACGCGGGTGCTGGCACCCTCTCCTTCGCCCTGGCCCAACACGCGCGGGTGGAAGCCTATGAGGGCGATGCCAGCGCCACCCAATCGCAGGACAAAGCCATCCGCCTGAATAACTTAGCCGGGCGCATGCGCGTCACCCAGCGCGACCTCCACCGCCGCCCCCTGCAAGCCGCTGACATGACCGGCGCCAAAGCCGTGGTGCTGGACCCCCCCTACACCGGCGCCACCACCCAAATGCGTTTTTTAGCCGCCAGCGGCGCCGCCCGCATCATCTATGTAAGCTGCAACCCCGACGCTCTGGCCACCGACGCCGCCGTGTTGCGCCGCGCCGGGTATACGCTGCGCACCGCCACCCCGATCGACCAGTTCCCGTATTCGGAAAATGTCGAAAGCGTCGTGGTGTTTGAGAAGTTAAAGTAGCGGCAAACTCTGGAATTTATCCACTCATAAACCAGAATCCGGACTCAATGAGGCGCGGCTAGCGCAGATCGCCGCCACGAACGAGGCATTCCGGGGTAAGCCCGCGCCGCCTGCCGCCCTTGTCCCAAATGCTTGCGAATGCCGCTTGGCCAGCGCCTCCAACAGGCTTGTTCAGGGCTATTTGGTAATCGGATGGGACGCGCAGCGTACTGAAGTCACGGATTACGGCTGGGATGATCTACCCGTCCTCGGCTATGCGGTGCGCGAAGGTGGCATGGCTGAGCTTGTCCTGCATGAGGAGAGGGAAGGGCTTTTGTATCCATTGTCATTCAGCCGGGCGATTGCGTTGGGCATTTTGAGCAAGACGGGGAAATTCCAGCGGCCAAATTAAAGGGCTGGCCGTGCTTCGGAAGCAATGCGACTCGGCTGCAAGCTGATAGACATCGGGCGATCGGGTTATTATACGGCGTCAGAGATAAATCGGGGTCATCATGCTTAGTTCTGTGGAAATGTGCGCCGGCGCGGGTGGTCAAGCCCTTGGCCTGGAACAAGCGGGCTTTGAGCATGAGGCGTTGGTCGAAATCGAGAAGGATTACTGCAAGACGCTGCGGTTCAACCGGCCGCAATGGAATGTGCTGGACCGGAGCCTCGTAGATTTTACGGCCACTCCCTTTAAGGGGATTGATCTTCTCGCCGGCGGTCTGCCGTGCCCGCCATTTTCAGTTGCCGGCAAACAATTGGGCGAGAACGACGAGCGCAATCTGTTCCCGGAAGCTTTGCGCCTGATTGACGAATGCCGCCCCCGCGCGATTATGATCGAAAATGTCAGGGGTTTTCTCGATGCCGTGTTCGAGGATTACCGCGGGCACCTGAAAAGCCAGCTCAAAAAGCTTGGCTATGAGGCCGATTGGCGGCTGCTGAATGCATCCGAGTTCGGCGTCCCGCAGCTTCGTCCCCGCGTCGTGATTGTTGCGATGAAAAAGGACATTGCCAGCGAATTTGAATGGCCCGCCGTTGCCGCTCACAATCCGGCAACGGTTGGCGAGACGCTGTTTGATTTAATGGCAGCGAACGGCTGGCGCGGCGCAAAGAACTGGAAAGCGCAGGCCGATGAAATCGCGCCGACCATTGTCGGCGGGTCCAAGAAACACGGCGGCCCTGACCTTGGCCCAACCCGTGCGCGAAAGGCCTGGGCAAGTCTGGGGGTCAATGGTTCCACCTTGGCGGAAACAGCCCCTGAACGGGATTTTGTGGGCATGCCACGGCTGACAATCCGCATGGTCGCCCGCCTCCAGGGGTTTCCTGATTCCTGGCAGCTTGTGGGCAAGAAGACGATTGCATACCGCCAGGTTGGCAATGCATTTCCACCGCCGGTCGCTCAGGCCGTCGCAACGCAGATTAAAAAGGCGTTGTCGGCCAGCAGTGGCGTCATGAAGCAGCGCTTGAAGGCCGGGTAAGGTTAAAAATTTCTTAAAATCGCTCTAAAACAATGATTTAGGGGCCGGCAAAGGCAGAAAGCCGTGTCACACTCGCGTTATGCGCGTAATTCGATCTGTCCCTGGTAATCCCCCCTGCAATTAAACGGCTTGATAAGTAGAATTTTCTCGGCACATTGCACGAGGAGATTTTTATGAAGACGTCGAGATATAGTGAGCCCCAGATTCTTGCGATTTTGCGCCAAGCTGAGGGTGGTGTGCCGGTGGCTGAGCT
>JAJZCG010000018.1 GCA_021846225.1 Pseudomonadota bacterium
CGTCTTCAGCACCGCGGGCAGCCCCAGTTCGGCCACCGCCGCGGCCAGTTCCGCCTCGTCATGCACCGCCACCCAAGGCGCCGTCGCAATCCCGGCATCGTTCAAAAACCGCTTCTCCAGCAGCCGATCCTGGCTCACCGCCAAAACCCCCGGCCCCGGCCGCACCGGCCTCAGGCTCGCCAGCAGCGCCAGACTTTCCGCGGGAATGTTCTCGAACTCGAACGTCACCACATCCACAGCCTCGGCAAACCGCTGCAACGCCGCCTGGCCGGTATAATCCGCCACGGTGTTATAGGCCGCCACCTGCGCCGCCGGCCCAAATACCTCGGGCGAGAATATATGCGTCAGATACCCCAGCCGCGCCGCCGCCATGGCGGACATCCGCCCAAGCTGCCCGCCGCCAATAATCCCGATCACCGCCCCCGGAGCCAGCCTCATTCGAATGGGGACTCCGGCACGCCAGCCGTCTGCTCCGCCCGCAGCGCCGCCACCCGCGCGCTCAACGCCGGGTCGGAGAGCGCCAATATCGACGCCGCCAACAGCCCCGCGTTAATCGCCCCCGGCTTGCCGATCGCCAGCGTCCCCACCGGAATTCCCCCCGGCATCTGCACGATGCTCAGCAGCGCATCCTGCCCCTGCAACGCGGTAACCGCCACCGGCACCCCCAGAACGGGCAAAATGGTCATGGAAGCCGCCATGCCCGGCAGATGCGCGGCCCCGCCGGCGCCCGCGATAATCACCTTCAACCCCCGCGCCTGCGCGCTGGTGGCATAGTCATACAGCCGCTTGGGCGTGCGGTGCGCCGATACCACCCTGGCTTCATAAGCCACCCCCAGCCGCTCCAGCATCTCCGCCGCATGCTGCATCACGGGCCAGTCAGACTTGCTGCCCATGATAATCCCCACCAAAGCCTGGCTCATGCCGTGCGATCCGGGATCAACCGGCTCTCCAGCCGCGAAATCTCATCCTTCAGCCCCAGCTTACGCTTCTTCAGCCGCTGCACCTGCAACTGGTCAAGCGGCCCCTGCTCGGTGACACGGGCGATCACGGTATCCAAATCCCGGTGCTCACTGCGCAGGGCATGCAACCGGCGCAGCAGATTGTCTTTGTCTGTCAACATGGGAGGGAGCAATAGAGGGATTTTCGCAAACCTGAAACCGGAAAATTTTGCCAAGATTTTAGATGACAATCCCGTGGCAACGGGATTAGCCTGATACTCCCGGCGCTCACCCGGATGGGCGGCTCCGGCTATGCTATGGCAACCTATTTTGGAGGCACTATGAACCTGCAATCGCATCTCGACGCCTTGAAGGGGCGGCACGCCAATCTGGAAAACAAGATTGCCGCGGAAGACAGCCGCCCAAGCCCGGACAATTCGGTTCTGGCCCGCATGAAAGTCGAGAAACTGCGGCTAAAGGAACAAATCGAGCGCCTGAAGACGCAATAAACCCCAAAACCACATAAAACATAAGGCGGCCATTGTGCCGCCTTATGTTTGTCTAGGCCTGCTTCAAGCCGCTTCGGTTGAGGGCGGCGGCGGCGGGGTCTGCCCCTCGCGGGTCAGGCGCTCATTGGCTGCCGCCACGGCATCATTCAGGTCAGACTGCTTGCACAGCCCCAGAATCACCGGGTCGCGCGGCTTGATGTTGCTGCTGTTCCAATGCGAGCGCTCGCGGATCTTGTGGATGGTATCCTTGGTCGTGCCCAGCAGCTTGATAATCTGTGCATCGGTCAGATGCGGGTAGCTGCGCAGCAGGTATGCAATCGCATCCGGGCGGTCGTTGCGCTTGGCCACGGGGGTATAGCGCCCGCCCTTGCCCTTTTTGGGATGCGGGTCCGCCGCCGCCAGCAATTTAAGCCGCAGCGCCGGGTTTTTCTCGCACCGCGCGATATCCTCGGCCGTCACCTGCTTGTTGGCCACCGGATCGTAGCCATTGATTCCTTGCGCCACCTCGCCGTCGGCAATCGCCTGGATCTCCAGCGGGTGCATACCGCAAAAATCAGCAATCTGCTCGAAGGTCAGCGCCGTCTTGTCAATCAACCAAACTGCGGTAGCTTTGGGCATCAGGGGTAGGGACATGATTCAAATACCTTTTAACGCCGCAGGCCGGCAGGCCTGGAACGGACACAACTGTTCTCTTGCTGTTCGCAAGTTAACCTTGCGCGGGGTATGGAACCCACGCTACCCATCGGTCAAGATCGATTTATGACAAATCCTGAAGAAGACCTCCCTCGCCCATCAAAAAAACTTCTGCTTCCCCCGGTGCTGGATAAGCTCGGGGTGGATGAGCTGGAAGCCTATATCGGCGATCTGACCGCCGAGATCGCCCGCGTCAAAGCGGCCATTGCCGCCAAACAGGCCCACCGCAACGCCGCCGAGGCTTTTTTCAAGCGCCCGCCGCCATAGCCGTATCCCCCCCGCCGCTTTGCTGTAAGACAATCAGGCGGCCGGCACGGCCGAAGGGGCCAAGCATTTGAAAATCGCCGTCGGCTACGAACTCATCTACCAATTCCCGCAACCAACTCCGATGGTCCTGCTCCTGGGCGTCCACTACACCCGCGCGCCGGATATTCTGGTCCCCGACGTCATGACCACCACCCCCAGCCTGCCCCGCACCTCCTACCGGGACAGCTTCGGCAACTGGTGCACCCGGCTGGTCGCCCCGGCCGGGCGCGTACGCATCGCCAGCGCCGGCACGGTGGCCGATTCCGGCCTGCCAGACCCCGTTTTCCCGCAGGCCGCGCAGCACGCGGTGCAGGATTTGCCGGACGAAACCCTCCTGTTCCTGCTCGGCAGCCGCTATTGCGAGACCGACGAGCTGAGCGAAACCGCCTGGAAGCTCTTTGGCGCCACCCCGCCCGGCTGGGCGCGCGTGCAAGCGGTGTGCGACTTCGTGCATCACCATATCAAGTTTGACTACATGAAGGCCCGCGCCACCCGCACCGCCCTGCAAGCCTATAACGAGGGCACCGGCGTCTGCCGCGACTACGCGCATCTGGCCCTCACCTTCTGCCGCTGCCTCAACATCCCCGCGCGCTACTGCACCGGCTACCTGAGCGACATCGGCGAGCCCCCGCCCTATTCCGCGGGCGATTTCGCCGGCTGGTTCGAAGCCTATCTGGGCGGCGCCTGGCACATGTTCGACCCGCGCAACAACACGCCCCGCCAGGGCCGCGTGCTCATCGCCCACGGGCGCGACGCTACCGATGTCGCCATCTCCACCACCTTCGGCCCCAACACGCTGGAGAGCTTTACCATCTGGACCCACGAAGCAATCTGACTCAATATCCACACTTAATGGAGAATGCGGATGTTGCAGAGCCTCGCGGCCTTTAAGGAGAATGCCACAAGCGCGATCGGCAACGCGGGGCTGCAGCGCGCGCTGGCCCGCGCCAAGCCCCATTTCGCCAAAAAACGCCAGGCCGCGATAGACCTCCTGCCCGAGTTCGAGGCGCTGCGCGAAGCCGCCAAAAACATCAAGGACCACACCATCGCCCATCTGGATTTCTATCTGGAAACCTACGCGGCGGCGGTGGAAGCCTCAGGCGGCACCGTCCACTGGTGCTCAACCGCGCAGGACGCCCGCGAGGCGGTCCTTAAAATCTGCCGCGATGCCGGCGTCAGAACCGTGACCAAGGGCAAATCCATGGTCACCGAGGAAATCGCCCTCAACCCCTACCTCGAAGCCAACGGCATCACCCCGGTCGAGACCGACCTCGGCGAATACATCCTGCAACTGCGCGGCGAGACCCCAAGCCACATCATCGCCCCGGCCTTCCACCTCAACCGCGAGGATTGGGAGGAGAGTTTCCGCAAATCCCACACGGACCTCCCGGCGGATCGTATCTTCCGCGAGCGCCGGGATCTGCTCACCGAGGCACGCGGCAAACTGCGCGAAAAATTCCTCACCGCCGATGCCGGCATCACCGGCGCCAACTTCCTCATCGCCGAGAGCGGCACCAGCGTCATCGTCACCAACGAAGGCAATGGCGACCTCACCCAAACCCTGCCGCGCGTGCATATCGTGGTCACCAGCATCGAAAAAGTGGTCCCCACCATCGAGGACACGCTGTCCTTCCTGCGCGTCCTCGCCCGCTCGGCCACCGGGCAGGAGATGTCGGTCTACACCACCTTCTCCACTGGCCCCCGCCGCGCCGCGGATACCGATGGCCCGCAGGAATACCATGTTGTCCTGCTCGATAACGGCCGTTCCGCCATGGCCGGCACCGAATTTCAGGACATGCTGCGCTGCATCCGCTGCGCCGCCTGCATGAACCATTGCCCGGTCTACGGCGCCATCGGCGGCCACGCCTACGGCTCCATCTACCCCGGCCCCATGGGCGCTGTGCTCACCCCCATGCTCTCCGGCATCGATGCGGCCGGAAACCTGCCGAATGCCAGCACCTTCTGCGGCAAATGCGAGAGCGTCTGCCCGGTCAAAATCCCGCTGCCCAACCTCATGCGCCACTGGCGTGAGCGTGAGTTCGAGCGCCATCTCTCCCCGCCCGCCCAACGCTACGGCCTGGCCATCTGGGCCTGGTTCGCCAAGCGCCCCGCGCTCTACCGCGCCGCCACCCGCGCCGCCGCCCTTGGTCTTGGCTTCATGGGGCGCAAACAAGGCCGCCTCGCCTGGCTCCCCTTCGCCGGCGCCTGGACCAAAACCCGCGATTTTCCCGCCCCCGAGGGCGCCACCTTCTTCGCGCAATACGCCGCCCGCCAAAAGGCCCGCAACCAATGAGCCGCACCGCCATCATCACCGCCATCCAGCGCGGCCTCAAGCGCGGCCCGCTACCCACGGACCAGCAGGCCATGCTCACCAGCCGCCTCAAAACCCACCCGCGCGGCCCCATCCCGGCGCGGGGCCAGTTGGACCTCCCCGGCCGCATCGCCCTGTTCACCAAACAGGCCGAGCGCGAGTTCGCCACCGTGGCGCATCTCGCCACCCTGGCGGAAATCCCCACCGCCATCGCCGCCTATCTGGCCCGGTTGAACCTGCCGCCCACCCTCACCATCTCGCCGCACCCGGCCCTGCGGGCCATCCCCTTCGCCGCCACCCCGGCCCTGCAAATCCGCTCCGGCACCGCCCTGCCCGCCGAGTCCACCTGCCTCACCCTCGCCTTCGCCGGCATCGCCGAAACCGGCACCCTGCTCCTGCCCTCCGGCCCGCAAACGCCCACCACCAACAACATTCTGCCTGACAATTCGCTCGTCCTGCTTCCCGCCGCGCGCCTCACCGCAAGCTATGAGGACGCCTTCGACCTCCTGCGCGCCGAACAAGCCCTCCCGCGCAACGTCATGCTCATCACCGGCCCCTCACGCTCGGCCGACATCGAGCAAACCCTGGAACTGGGCGCCCACGGCCCGCGCCGCCTGCATATCCTGATCCTCGATGGCCAGGGCTAAAGCGCTCTCCGCGGCGGATATGAAGCTCTGGGCGGCCTACAGCCAGACGCTCTCACGCCTGATGCCCGGCAAAACCCGCCTGCCCGTGGAGCCCGAACCCGCAGCCCAAACCGCCCCGCCGCCAGACCCGCCGCCGCTCAAACCGCGCGCTCCGGCCAGCCACGCCCCCTATATCAGCCTGGACACCACCCCCACCGGCCTCGACAAATCCACCTGGAAAAAATTCGCCACCGGCAAAATCCGCGCCGTCCAGCGGCTGGACCTGCACGGCCACACCGCCGCACGCGCGCATCACGCGGTCATTCATTTCATCGAGCGCTCCTATTCCAGCCAGCTACGCTGCATCGAAATCATCACCGGCAAAGGCGAGATCCTCTCGCGCGAGCTGCCGTACTGGCTCAACGCCCCTTCGCTGCGCCCGCTCATCCTGGCCGTCGCCCACCCGCATGCCGCCAACACCGGCTCGGTACGCATCCTGCTCCGGCGCCTGCGCGCATGACCCCCTTCGGTGAAAAACTCCGATGCCTGCGCACTGAACGCGGCATCCTGCAACGCGACATGGCCGCCGCCCTGGAAGTCTCCCCCGCCTACCTCTCAGCACTGGAACACGGGCGCCGCGGCGCCCCCGGCGCCGGGCTGATCCACCAGATATGCTCCTACCTCGGCCTCATCTGGGACGACGCCGACGAGCTGAAAGCCCTGGCCAAACTCTCCCGCCCGCGCCTGAAACTCCACACCGCCGGGCTGACTCCCGAGCAAACCGCGCTGGGCAACCGCATCGCCCGCGCCTTACGCGACCTGGACCCGCCAACCGTCGCCGCCATGCACAAACTCCTGGACGCCGCCCAGGAATCTACGCCCGAATCGCCCCCGCCGCGCGCAAAAACCCGAGCAAAGGCAGCAGGTTCAACCCCAGAATCGTGAAAAAATCCCCCTCGATGGCCGAAAACAGCTGCGCGCCCAGCCCTTCGAGCCGGTAAACGCCCACACAGCCCAGCACATCCTCGCCCTCGGCCTGTAAATACGCCGCGATAAATTCATCCGAGAGCGCCCGCATGCTCAGACGCGCCCGCGCCACGTCCGACCATACCATCCGCCCGCCTTCATACACGCAAACCGCCGTCACCAGCGTATGCGCCCGCCCGCGCAAGCGCCGCAGCTGCGCCGCCGCCTGGACCATGCCCTCCGGCTTGTCGAAAACCTCACCCTCGCACTCCAGCACCTGGTCAGCGCCGATCACCAGCGCGCCCGGCTCATCCGCCGCCACCCGCGCGGCCTTGGCGGCGGCCAGCGCCAGCGCCAGGGCAGGCACCTCGCCCGCAAACCCCCGCTTCAGGGCCGACTCGTCCACATCGGGCCGCACCGCCCGGCAAACCAGCCCAGCCTGGCGCAACATCACCTGCCGCGCCGGCGAGCCGCTCGCCAGAACCAGCCGCATCCGCGTCTCCATCACCATTTCTCCGGCATCGCCGCCCCGCCACGGAGGCAAGCGGGCAACTGCAAAATTCAGCTCTATTTTATCCGCATTGACTTCTCCGCGCCACCGCATTACCCCGCTGCTGCACTGCATGGCGGCGTAGCTCAGCGGTAGAGCAGGGGAATCATAATCCCTTGGTCGGTGGTTCAAATCCGCCCGTCGCTACCAGTGAATTTTTATCTTTATCAAGAGCTTAAAAAGCCCCTCTTCCGAGGGCGCGCGCATCCTCCGGGCTGCCGCGAGGCCGGCCGCTCAGTCCGTGCAATTTCCACGCAAACGCGGCACGCCCGCTCGCTTAATCAGGCTTAGCCGCCGCGCTCAGCCCTGGGCCGCCGCGCACGGCGCAACCCCCTTCACCACCCGTGTTCCCCAGAGTGCGGCAATGGTTCAAGCCGCTCAAGAAGAGCGGGCCTGAACCGGCGGCGATAGCCTAGCGCCAGACCGTCATCGCTCCAATGAGCAGCAACACCACCGCCGCGGCGATCGTGTTGAAGGTAAGGAATTTGGTAAAATGCTCCCAACCCTTTTTGGAAGCCGCGTCGAACTCCTGTTCGCCCGGCGCATCGTGCTGGTGAGCTGTGTTGGATGCCATGTCTCGTCTACCTTCCCAGAGCAATTTCAAGAAACCAAATCTCTGGCCGAGCTTTACGGTTATGCCCCAGCCTCTGGCAAGCGGATTTTGCGCGCCAGCGCCGCCAGCGCCTCCGGATAAAGCCTGTGCTCCTGCACCAGCACCCGCGCCGCCAGCGCCTGCTCGCTATCGCCGGGCAGAACCGCCACCCGCGCCTGCGCCAGCACCGGCCCGGCATCCATCTCCTCTGTCACCAGATGCACCGTGCAACCATGCGCCGCCTCGCCCGCCGCCAGCACCCGCGCATGGGTATCCACCCCCGGATAAGCCGGCAGCAAACTCGGGTGGATATTCAGCATCCGCCCGGCCCAGCGCTTTACCAGATAAGGTGTCAGCAGCCGCATGTATCCGGCCAGGCACACAATCGCGATGTTGCGTTCCACCAGCGCCGCGTCAATCGCCCGTTCATGCGCCTCGCGGTCCCGGCCGAACGGCTTGGCAGGCACCGCCAGCGCCTCCACCCCCAGCCCGCGCGCAATCTCCAGCCCCGCCGCATCCTCCTTATTGGAGATCACAAGCGCAACCTGCGCCGGATAGTCCGCCGCGCGCGCCGCCCTGATCAGCGCCTCCATATTGGAGCCGCGCCCGGAAATCAGAATCGCAACGCGCGGTTTAGGCAAACAGGCTCTCCTGCCCCGCAATCACGACACCCGGCCGGTCCGTCACATGCCCAAGCAGAAACGGCGCCTCCCCGGCCTCACGCAACAGCGCCATTGCCGCACCGGCGTCGCTCACGATCAGCGTCATCCCAACCCCGCAGTTGAACACCCGCAGCATCTCCTCCGCCGCCACATTCCCCGTCCCGGCCAGCCAGGGGAACACCGCGGGCATATCCCACGGCCCGTTCAGCGCCGCGCCACAGCCCTCGGGCAGCGCGCGCGGCAAATTGCCCGGCAGCCCGCCGCCGGTAATATGCGCCGCCCCCTTCAGCAATCCGGCCTTATGCAGCGCCAGCACCGGCTTCACATAAATCCGCGTCGGCTGCATCAGCACTTCAGCCAGGCTGCGCCCATCGCCAAACGCCGAATCCCAGTTCAGCCCCGCATTGGCGATAATCCGCCGCACCAGCGAGAATCCGTTGGAATGCACGCCCGATGACGGCAACGCCAGAATCGCATCGCCCGCCGCAACGCCCGCCGGCAGCAGCGCGCCACGTTCAGCCGCCCCCACCGAGAACCCCGCGAGGTCATAATCCCCCGCCGCGTACATCCCCGGCATTTCCGCCGTCTCGCCGCCCACCAGCGCGCAACCGGCCAGCGTGCAGCCCTGCGCAATCCCCGCGATCACCCGCTTGGCCGCGTCCACATCCAGCGCCCCGGTGGCGAAATAATCCAGGAAGAACAGCGGCGCCGCCCCCTGCACGATCAAATCATTCACGCACATCGCCACCAGGTCGATGCCGACATGGTCATGAATCCCCGTCTCGATGGCGATTTTCAGCTTGGTCCCCACGCCATCGGTGGTCGAAACCAGAATCGGGTCCACAAACCCCGCCGCCTTCAAGTCGAACAGCGCGCCGAAGCCGCCCAACCCCCCCAGCACCCCGGCGCGCGAGGTCGCCTTGGCCAATGGTTTAATCGCCTCAACCAGCGCGTCGCCGGCCTCGATATCCACACCGGCATCCCGGTACGTTACGCTGGTCATGTCAGCCTCCAATGCGCTAAGCCTGCGGCATGGGTTTGCGAGTCCACGCCGATAAATTTCTGCCGCGTTTCAACACAGGCTTTTGCCGCGCGCAATCGCTGGCGGGGCGGCAATGAGCAATCCGTTCTGCGATTCTTCCCCCGGCAACAAGCTGCGCTGGCAGCGCCTGGCCCTCGGCATCGCGATCCTGTTGGTTTCATGGGGATTTCTCCGCCTCTTCTCGGCCATTCTCACCCCCTTCGTGGTGGCGGCCGGCCTGGCTTATTTTCTGGACCCCGCGGTAAGCCGCCTCGCCAGACTCGGGCTGCGCCGCTCGGTGGGCACCCTGCTCATCCTCTCCGCGGCCGGCATTTTCGTGGTTTTGTTCATTTTGCTGCTCTATCCGGTCATCGCCGTCCAGGCCAGCGCCTTCGCCACCAACCTGCCCGGCTATATCCAAACCGCGCAGAAAGACTTCGGCTACCTCATTCTGGAACTGCAACGCCGGCTTGGCCCCGGCGCCATGAGCCAGAAGCTGCGCGACATCGCCGCCAACCAGGCCGGCACCGTCGTCTCCTTCGCCGGCACCGCCGCGCGCAACATCATCGGCAGCGGCTTCGCCGTGGTGAACATCCTCACCTTGCTCATCATCACCCCCATCGTCACCTTCTACTTCCTGCGGGACTGGCCATCGATCATCCGCCATGCCGACACCTGGCTCCCCCGCCCCTATGAGGCGGTGATCCGCGCCCAGGCGCTTGAGGTCAACCGCATCCTCGCCGCCTGGATACGCGGCCAGGCGATCTGCTGCCTCCTGCTCGCCCTGGTCTACGCGGTAGGGCTCACCGTCATCGGGCTGGACCTCGGGCTCATCGTCGGGCTGGCGGCGGGCATCCTCTCGTTCATCCCTTATGTCGGCACCATAGCCGGCGGCGTCACGGCACTTCTACTCTCGCTCACCCAAAACCCCGGCTGGCACGGCGTCCTGCTGGTGGCCCTGGTGTTCGGCTTCGGCCAGGCCCTTAACGACTACGTCATCCAGCCCCGCTTCCTGGGAGACCGCGTGGGCCTGCCCGCGGTCTGGGTCATCTTCTCACTGTTCGCCGGCGGGGCCGCCTTTGGGTTTCTCGGCATCATGCTGGCCGTGCCGGTCACCGCCACGCTGGGCGTGCTCGCCCGCTTCTGGCTGCGCCGCTACCTGCAAAGCCCGCTGTACCTGGACTCGTCCCCCCCTCCATGAAGCAGCTCACCCTGCCCTTCGCGGAAACCGAAAATTTCTCCGCCGAGGATTTCTGCGCCGCCCCCTCCAACGCCCCGGCGCGGGACTGGCTGGCCCGCCCCGACAGCTGGAGCAACGGCCGGCTCGTCCTCTGGGGCGAACCCGGCTGCGGCAAATCCCACCTGCTGCACATCTGGGCGGCCGCCCATGGCGCCACCGTCATCAATGGCGCCACGCTGCACGGGCTGGTCCGTCCCACCGGCCCAATCGCGGTGGACGACGCCGATATCGTGCTCGAACCCCAGGCGCTGCTACACCTGCTCAACGCCGCCGCCGAAGCTCATTTCCCGGCGCTCATGGCTGCCCGCCTGCCGCCCTTGCGCCAGTCCTACCGCCTGGCGGACCTCACCAGCCGCCTGCGCGCCGCCGAGGCGGTGGAAATCCGCGCCCCGGAAGATGAGCTGCTGGAACGCCTGCTCACCCGTCTCTCGGCTGACCGTCAACTCTCCTTGAGCTTCCCCGTGCGCAATTTCCTGCTCCTGCACCTGCCGCGCACCGCCGCCGCCTTGCGTGAGGCCGTCGCCCGGCTGGACCGCGCCACCCTGGGCGAGGGCAAAAAAATCACCCGCCAGCTCGCCGCCGAAATCCTCGCCCCGCTCTTCGAAATGGCCTGACCCTGCCCCGCCAGAAAACTCGTTACAAACTCATCATCCCCAGGCAGAATGGTTTGGTATAGGAGAGGATATGAACCAGATCACCACGCCACCAGCGCCGGAACTCAGCCTGAGCGACCCCACCCGCTTCATCAACCGCGAGCTTTCCTGGCTGGATTTCAACTTCCGCGTGGTCTCCGAGGCCGAAAACCCGCGCCACCCCCTGCTTGAGCGGCTGCGCTTCGTATCCATCAGCGCCTCCAACCTTGATGAATTCTACTCCGTGCGAGTCGCCGGCCTCATCGGCCAGGCCCGTGCCGGCGTGCTGGAGCGCTCCGCTGACGGCGCCACCCCAGCCCAGCAGCTGCACCAGATCAACGCCCGCGCGCGCGACCTCATCGCAGCCCAGCAGGCCGCCTTCACACATGTGCGCGCCCTGCTCGGCCCCGCCGGCATGGTCATCTGCACCGCCGTGCAACTAACTTCGGACGACGCCCACTTCCTCGACGCTTACTTCATGGAACGCGTCTTCCCCGTGCTCACCCCACTGGCGGTAGACCCCGCGCACCCCTTCCCCTTCATCCCCAACATGGGCCTCGTCATGGCCCTCACCCTGGCCCGTAACGACGATCACGGCCACATGTCCGCCCTCATCCCCCTGCCCAGCCAGATTGACCGTTTCGTCCGCCTGCCCAGCCCGCCCGGCGGGCCGCTGCGCTTCGTCATGCTCGAAGAGCTGGTCAGCATGTTCCTCTCGCGCCTGTTCCCCGGCTTCCAGCTCCAAGGCTCCGGCCTCTTCCGCCTGATCCGCGACACTGACGTGGAATTCGAGGAAGAAGCCGAGGATCTCGTGCAATCCTATGAGACCGCCCTGAAGCGCCGGCGCCGCGGCGTCGCCATCCAGCTCACCATCCAGGCGGACATGCCCGCCGCCCTGCGCGAACTGGTGATCGACGCCATCGAGGCCCCCGCCGAGGAGGTCTACATGGAAACCGGCATCATCGGCCTGGTCGATGTCAAACAACTCATCGTCGACGACCGTCCCGACCTGCTCTTCCCCCCCTACACCGCCCGCTTCCCCGAGCGCATCCGCGATTTCGGCGGCGATTGCTTCGCCGCCATCCGCGCGAAGGACATCCTGGTGCATCACCCCTTCGAGAGCTTCGATGTGGTGGTGCAGTTCCTCCGCCAGGCCGCGCTGGACCCCGCGGTCGTCGCCATCAAACAAACCCTCTACCGCACCAGCCGCAACTCCCCCATCGTCAAAGCCCTCATCGAGGCCGCCGAGGCGGGCAAATCCGTCACCGCCATGGTGGAGCTGCGCGCCCGTTTCGATGAAGAAGCCAACATCCGCCTCTCGCGCGCGCTGGAGGCCGCGGGCGTACAGGTCGTGTTCGGCTTCGTCGGCCTTAAAACCCACGCCAAAATGTCCTATGTGGTGCGGCGCGAGGGCGGCTCCCTGCGCGCCTACGCGCATTTTGGCACTGGCAACTACCACCCCATCACCGCGCGGATCTATACCGACCTCTCCTTCTTCACCTGCGACCCGGCGCTCACGCGCGACGCCGCCCGGCTGTTCAATTACATGACCGGCTACGCCCGCCCCGAAACCATGGAGCAGCTCGCCTTCTCGCCGCTCACCACGCGCAAAACCATCGTCACCCTCATTGATACCGAGATCGCCAACGCCAAGGCGGGCAAACCCTCGGGCATCTGGCTGAAGATGAACTCCCTGGTCGATGACCGGCTGATCGACCTTCTCTATGAAGCCTCGCGCGCGGGCGTGCCGATCCAGATCGTCGTGCGCGGCATCTGCTGCCTGCGTCCCGGCGTCCCCGGCCTGTCGGAGAACATCAAGGTCAAATCCATCGTCGGCCGCTTCCTGGAGCACGCCCGCATCTGCGCCTTCGCCAACGGCCACCCGCTGCCCTCGCGCGCGGCAAAAGTGTTCATGTCCAGCGCTGACTGGATGGCCCGCAACATGGAAGGCCGGGTGGAAACCTTCGTGCCCATCCACAACCCCACCGTCCACGCCCAGGCGCTTGACCAGATCATGGTGGTCAACCTGCGTGACGACGCGCAAAGCTCCGAGCTGGCGGCTGACGGCACCTGGCACCGCGTCACCCCCGGCGACCCGCCCGCCTCGGCGCATGAATACTTCATGACCAACCCCTCCCTCTCCGGCCGCGGCTCCGCCCTGCACGGCGGGCTGCACGCGGACCGCCCGAAAGCCAAATACAAGCGCCGGGTTGATTAGCGCGCGAACCGAAGGCGTGAATCGCCCTCGGGAAAAAACCTGGAGCCTGATTGCGCTGAGAGCGATCAGGTTCTGGGTGCCCCCGGAGGGGGGAGCGAGGCTGTGACCAGGCTCTGCAATACTGCCGGGTCTATGGTGAAACTCTGCTGGCCGGTGGGAATTGATATCCCCTCCTCGGCGAAGCGCTGGTAGATTCTGGCGTAAAACTCCCGCCGCACCGCCCAGTGCTGGCCGGGGCCGGTGCGGATCTGCCCGGTGATGACAAGCCCCCGGGAGCTGAACTGGTCCAGGCCGAAGAGCTGAAAATCATCACGGATCATCGCCGCCCAGGCAGGTTCCGCGCGCATGCTCCGGGCGATATCCTTCAGGATGGCAAAAACCCGGTTCAGATTTTCCTGATAGCCGACATCGATGGAAATCTGCGCGTAGCCGAAATCGCGCGTCATGTTGGTAATGGTGGTGACGGCGGAGAACGGGATGATGTTGTTCGAGCCATCGCCGCCGCGCAGACGGATGGTGCGGATGGAAAGCCGCTCGACCGTGCCGGTCATCCCCGCGAGCGACACGACATCCCCCACCTGCATCGCATCTTCCAGCAGCAAAAACAGCCCGGTGATAACGTCCTGCACCAGCTTCTGGCTGCCAAAGCCGATGGCAATGCCGAGCACCCCGGCCCCGGCCAGCAGCGGCGCGGCGTTGACGCCGATTTTAGAGAGGCAGATGAGCCCGGCGACCAGCGAGATGCTGACGCCGATGGTGGCCCGGAGCATTGGCGTGAGGGTACGCAGGCGCGAAGCCTGGCCCATGCGCCCGGTGGCGGCGAAGCGCTCGATACGCCCGGCAAGCAGCAGGTTGGCGCATTCCCACAAGACCAAGGCGACGGCGATGGTGATGACGATGGAAACCCCGGCGTTGATCAGGCTCACGCTGATCGGATTGGTAAACAGCCATCCCACCGCGTTGACGCCCCAGCCCTGCAGCACGAGCACAATGACCACAACGCCGATGCCAAGCCGGATGAGCACGCGAATGAGCGGGTTGTAGGCGCGCGCCCGTGCGAACAAGGCCGGATGGGCACTATCGGGCGCGTCGGGAAAGGCCCGTTCCAGCAGGGTTGAGCTGCCGGTCCAGGCGATCCGCCCAAGCACCAGCGCGGCGACGCAGACCAGAACGGCGCGCAGCAGCACGCCCAGGGCATTCTGCACGCCACCGGCCCAGGCGAACCACAAGGCCAGAACGTAGAACAGCGCCGGATAATGCCAGACGCGCCCCAGCCTGCGGCGAAAGGCGGCAAAGGCATTGGCCGCTTCCGGCGGCCCGGCGATCCAGCGCCCCACCAGATGGCGGCTGTGCCAGATGGCGATGGCGACTTCGATATGGACGGCCAGCGCAATGATACGAATGAGCGTCATGGCGCCGGTCTGGCCCAGCCCCAGCAGCTGGGCGATCGAGACGATGGCGTAGCCGATGAAAACGGTGGTGAGCAGCACCATCGCCTGGCGCATCACCGAAGCCGCGCGCCGCCCCGGCATGGTGACGAGGCGCAGGCTGGGCGCGCCGGGCGCGACGATAACGGCCAGAATCTCGCTCGCGAAGCGCGCGAGCAGATAGGCGTTGGCAATGCCGGCGACCGCCAGATGCGCCGGGCGTTCACCCGCCAGGCCGTATGCCAGCAGAGCCGCCACGGCGAGCGCAAAGCCGAGCAGCGGCAGCAGCCGGACGCCAAAATACAGCAGCGCGAACAGCCCGCGCCGCCCCCAGGCGCGAAGCGAGACACGCCGGCCGGGAAGTTTTTCGCTCCCGCCCGCCTCCGCATCTGCCAAGCCCTGCTCCTCCTCACCCTCGGCGGGAATCGCGGCGGGCGCGGGCACGGAACGGCTGATCAACCCGCTACGCAGGCGCGCCAGGAAAAACCGCAGGGCGGCCTCCACGGCGAGGGCTGGCAACATCATGACGGCCAGCCCCTCCATGATGCTGACAAGATGCGCGCGCCGCACCGGGGCTTGCGGAAAGCCGCGCAACCAGTCCCACACCGGCGTGAGTTGCGTGGATTTACGGATGGCGGCGAGGAAGTCGCCAAAAGTTCTCGCCGCATCGTTCCCCAGGGTGTTGGCAAGGGAGAAGCCGAACGAGGTGGTCCCAAACGGGGCTGGGGTATTGGCGTCAAGGTCGGCGGGGCTGGATGCGGCGGCGGTTAAGGCGGCCAGAGGCGAGCCGGGAATGATGGCGCTGGCGGGTTTGGCCGGAGCCGCCGGAGCCGCCGGAGCCGCCGCCGGGGCGGCCTGCGGCTGAGTCGCGGCCAAGCCGGGGGCCGGGGCGGCGAAAGCCAGAACAAGGAGCAGGGTGAAAAGAGGAGCGATGCGCATGTGATGAGCCAGAACGGGTAATGGCGGGCGAGTCAACCGGATATGGCGCGAACCGGTGGTATGCAGAACACCCGGAGCAGGTTTATACGGGAGTTATGAGAGATCTTATTATCGTCCTGCTGGCCGCCGATATGCTGGCGGTTGTCGTGGTCATGCTGATCGGCGCGATCGGCATGGTGGATGCCAACCGCGATCCGCGCACCTCCAACCGGCTGATGCGGCTGCGGGTGATCCTGCAAGGCGTCGCCATCGCGCTGGTCGTGGTCCTGATGGCAACCGGCACGTAAGCCTGCCCAGGCCTCAGGCGTCGCGGATAATCTCGCGCACGGCATCTGCATCGGGCACCATAAGCGCGGCGGCGGCCATTTCGTCGCATTGCGCCTGGCTCACGGCGCGGATGGCGCGTTTGACCCGGGGAATGGCATTGCCGTGCATGGAGAGCTGGCGGATGCCCAGACCGAGCAGCAACGGCGCGGCCTGCTCACGGCTGGCGAGTTCCCCGCAGAGGGAAACCGCGATGCCGGCCTGCGCCGCGGCGCGCGTTGTCATGCCGATCAGCCCGAGAACAACCGGTTCCAGCGGATCATAAAGCTTGCTGCCCACCGGCAGGCCGCGATCGGCCGCCAGCGTGTACATCGTGAGGTCATTGGTGCCGATGGCGAAGAAATCCGCATGCCGGGCAAGCTGGCCGGCGGCCAGGGCAGCGGCGGGGGTTTCCACCATGATGCCAAGCGGCGGCTTTTGCGCGGCCATGCGCACGCCCTTGCGCTTCAGCCGCTTCCACACACGGTCATAAATCTCGCGGGTGGCAAGAATTTCGGCGGCCAGCGAGACCATGGGCAGCATGATACGCACCGGCCCAGCGGCGCCGGCCCGCAGGATGGCGGCAAGCTGGGTTTCCAGCAGCGAGGGGTGGCGTAGCAGCAGGCGGATGCCGCGCAGGCCCAGCGCCGGATTCGCCTCGTCATGCAGCGGCAGATAGGCGCTGAGCGCCTCAATTTCCTTATCAGAGCCCCAGTCGAGCACGCGGATGGTCACCGGGTCGCCGTCCATCGCATCCACGATATTCCGGTAGATTTCGCTCTGGGTATCCTCATCCGGGAGGATTTCGCGGTTCATGAAGATGAACTCGCTGCGCAGCAGACCAATGCCGTGCGCGCCCGATTGCGCGATCATCGGCAGTTCGAACGGCAGTTCCAGATTGGCCTGCAGGCTTACAACGGTGCCGTCACGCGTGGCGGCGGGCAGGCGCTGCAGGCGGATGAGCGCGCGGCGCGTACGCGTGAGCGCCGCCAGCTTCTGCTGCGCGGCGTCCAGGCTGGACTGGCTCGGGTTGATGATGACGGTGCCGGTCTCGCCGTCGATGATCGCGAGGCTGCCCGGCGCGGCGGCGGAGAGCACACCGGCGGCGCCCAGCACCGCGGGCAGGCCCAGCGCGCGCAGCATGACGGCCGTGTGGCCGTCGGCGCCGCCCTCCTCGGTGATGATGCCAGCAAAATTCGCGGGCTGGATGAGTGCCGCATCGGCCGGACGCAGGTCGCTGGCGGCCAGGATGCAGCCGTGCGGCAGGCCGGCGAAGCTGCGGAAGGGCTGGCGCGTGAGATTGCGCAGAATGCGGCGGCCAATTTCGCGCACTTCCTCGGCGCGGCGGGCGCGGCCCTGGCGGTCAGAGCCGGTCAACGCCAGAATGGCTTCGGCCTGCGCCTCGCTCTCCGCGTGAACAGCCGCCTCCGCCGCTGTCAGCCCATCCTCGACCCGCGCCTTGATGCCGCGCATCAGCCGCGAGGGGCCGAGCATGTGCAAATAGGCATCGATCAGCGGGGCGATCTCGGTCTGGCTATGCTCGGGCAACCCGGCCAAACGCGCCTTCAGCTTACCCAGCTGGTGCCGGGAGCGGGCCAGCGCCTCTTCCAGCCTCGACATCTCCGCCGCCGTGTCCGCCGCCGCGATTTTTTTATGGGCGATGGCCAGCGCGGGCTCGGCGGTCTCATGTACCGGGCCAATACCAATACCCGGCGAGACCGGATGGCCGGTGAAACGCTGTTCAGCCCGGCTAGTCTGTTTCATTAAAGCCGGCCTCGATGAGCACGGCGATGGCGTCCAGCGCCTCGCGCGCGTCGAACCCCTCGGCAATGAGTTGCACCCGGCTCCCCTGCCCGGCGCCCAGCATCATCAACCCCATGATCGAGCGGGCGGAAACGCGCTGGCCATCCTTCGCGACATCGACCGAGGCGCTGAAGCGCTCCGCCAGGGTGACCAGCTTGGCCGCGGCGCGCGCGTGCAGGCCGCGCCGATTAATGATGCCGACATCCATTGTAATCGCCGCACTGTTCTCGCTCATGTCTTACTCCGCGGCGCGCGGGGTGGTGGTGGGGCTCTGAATTTCATGACCCGAGCAGATGTATTTGCGCCCGGCGTCCTCGGCGCAGCGCACGGCCTCGGCCAGTGCCTGCGTGCCGCGGATTTTCGCCAGCTTCACCAGCATGGGCAGGTTCACCCCGCCGATGATCTCAACACCCGGCTGGCTCAGCATGGACATCGCCAGATTGCTGGGAGTGCCACCGAACATATCGGTCAGCAGGATGACGCCGTCGCCGGAATTGACCTCCTCCAGCCGGCGGGCGATTTCCGCGCGCTGGCTCTCGAATTCGGCATCCGATTCCACACACACGGTGGCAACGTTCTTCTGTTTGCCGACAACGTGTTCCATGGCGTCGCGCAGGGCAACGGCCAGCGCGCCATGGGTAACAAGAACCAGACCGATCATGTTGAGAGACTCATTCCTTGGCGTGTAATTTCTGGTTGGTCCGCGCGGCTTCAAACTTAGCGGCTTCGCGGTGGGTAACGCTTACACGCCACCCCGCTCTGCCTAAACAGCTCTTCAATTTTTCAATCATATACACTGATCTGTGTTGCCCCCCGGTACATCCGATACAGATTGTTGCATATTTTTTTCCTTCCTGCACGAACCTCGGTAATAAAAATTCAATCATGCCCTTGATATGGCTAAAATAAACAGCAAAATCAGGATCCTGCTCGATGAAACTGCCAATTTCAGGATCAAGGCCGCTCAGCGGGCGCAAGGTGGGGTCGTAATGCGGATTGCGCAAAAATCGAACATCGAAAACCATATCCGCCTCAGGCGGGAGGCCGCCAGGATAGGCGAAGGAGACCAGGGAAATCGCCATGGGCGGGGCGCCGGCGCCGAAATTCTGCTCAACGATGGCCCGCAGGCGCGCCAGCGGGAGGTTCGATGTGTCAATCCGCAAATCGGCCGCCTGCGCCAGCGGCGCCGTGAGCGCGCGTTCCAGCGCGATTCCCTCCGCCACCGGCCCCGATTGCGCGAGCGGATGGCGGCGGCGGGTCTCGGAGTAGCGGCGCAGCAGCACGTCCTGGGTTGCGGTGGCAAACACCAGGGAGGGGGCAAGCGCCGGATGCACGCGCAACCGGGCGAGGGTTTCCAGCACCGCCTCTGAGGAAAACCCGCGCGAGCGGGCATCAACCCCAATGGCGAGGTTTTTCTCGGCCCGGCTGGCCAGATCTTCCAGCGTGGCGAGGGGGGGGTTGTCGATGGTCTCGAACCCCAGGTCTTCGAGCGCGCGCAAAATAGCGTTCTTGCCCGCCCCGGAGAAGCCGGTGACAAGAACAATGCTGAGTTTCTGGCCTGCGCCGCTCATGGCGCGAAACTGCCCGCAACCTGGGTGAGGCGGCCGCAGGCGGCCTCCAGCGCCAGGACGGCGCGGGCAACGGCGGAAGCCTGCGCCGGGTCTATGGTAACGCACGGCAAGCCCAGTTGCACATGGGTTTGCGGTTCGGGCAGGCGCGCGGCGGGCACCCCAAGGCTGACAACCAGGCGCAGCGGCGCGCTGGCCAGATGCGGCAGGCGGAAAATGCCCAGCCCGCGCACCTCCAGCAACCCGGCCAGCGCCGCCGGGGCGCTGGCGATCGCGTTCCAGATCACCACCTGATCATCGGCCACAAGGCTGAAACCCTCGTGGATCAGCCGCAGCAAAAAATCGGATTTCCCCGCCCCCGGAGGACCAAGGAGCAGAATGGCGTCGTAGCCGTCCGGGCCGGGCCAGGCGGCGCAAGAGGCGTGCATGCGCATAATGGGGCGAATGTGGCAAGTTTTAGGCAAAAGCGAAAGGGCCGGGCGCCTTAAGCTCAACAGGTGGCTTCACATTGCCGGTGAACAGTTGCGCCTCCCCCTGGACTGAGGTCACGCCCCTACCCGGCTCCAACCTTGTCCGTCGAGTGACCAAAAATCTTGCCCGCCAGCTCATCGTCAATATTGCCTTCCCTCAGCATTTACCGGAATTCGTGCCTCAACGAATGCAGCACCAGCTCCGGATCATCACGGACCCATGCTGGCGTGCTGGGCGCGACGAAGGCAACAGTTATGGCTACATGTGGCGTCCAATGCGCGGCTCACATTCTACCGTGTCAGGGCAGGCCGCTAAAAAACCCCTTGCTCTGTGGCTTTTGATCGGCGCCGTGATCGGCTTTTTAGCTATGTCCGGCCGGGGAGCCGGCTCGCGAAGGACCACCCGCTGCGGGTGATCCGGCAGGTAACGGATGGGGCGCCGGTGTCTTTGAGCGAACTATTTCCGGTTTTATATTCCGAATTTGGCCAGCCACCTCGTCCTCGCCCGCCATGCGTCTGAATCCACAATTCTGCGGCTTGCGATGCGGCCGGGCGGCAATCACCGGAATTCTTCAACAATCTCCGCCATCTCCTGCGGTGGCGCCGCGTAACTCACAAGCCTCACGTCAAGGTTAAAAGATTGCATCATTTTTAGAGCCCGCCGCATGGCGCCGTAAATCCAAACGCTACGATTGCCAAAAGCGCCACCGCCGAGAAGGGTCAGGAAAACGACATTTGATGCACCGCGTTGCGCGTTCAGTACCGCCGCCCACATTGTAGCCTCGTATGCGGCCTCCAGAACCAGCGCCGCGAAGACTGCCCAATGAGCCGGCGGCACGCGGCTGTAAGCCACTGGGAGCGCCGAGCAGAATGCCTGAGAAACGCGCGGCCGGTCTGGCCGCGTTGCTTCGGTGACTTCCACATCCCGATGGAGCCCGATGCCCAGCTTTCCGCGCAGGACATCGATCTGCTCTGCCGTCAAAGTTTCGAGATGCCGGGCGATGGCATCAAGGCCGGTTTGGCTTGCCAGCGCGTAGCCGTTCTGCATGCTCCAAAGATCGCCAACGGGTATTTGCATGCCCGCGCTCAAAGCCGCGCCAAGACCGGCGAGGCCATCGAGCTGCCTCTCCGCCGTTTGGCCCTGGCTGTCCCCGACGGGGACGAAGTAATTGCGGTAGATGGTCGCGGCGCCTGCGGCGATGGCGCAAGCAGGCCCTTGAGTGTGATCGTTTTGATAGCGCGTCACGCCATGTCCCGGCGTTACAGCCGGCGACACCATCTCCAGCAGATTGAACTGAGAGGCTACCTGGAACAGTGCACCGGCATTTTCGGGAACCCGATGCATGCGCCGAACGTCGCCTTCCACCACGCGCATCTTGATCCGGCCAGGCAGGTCTCCCGCGGAATTCGCCCGTTCGCGAAGCGCTTGCAGTGAAACCAACTCAAGCTCGCCGATCCCATAGCTCGCGCCGTTGACCAGGGAGTGGAGTCTTCCACTCCTCACGGCCAGCCGGGCACGCGTTTCTTCATAGCCGGTCTCGCGAAACCCCGTTAATTCTTCGAACCAGTCCATGATCCTCTCCAAATCTCACGCCGGGATCGCGCCGATCTTCAGGACGTATTTTTCTTGCGCCGAGGTCTCGATGGCACCGCAACGCACGCGGCGCACGCGACTGATCGCGGTCTCTGGCTCCATGCCTAGCTCGATCAAAAGCCGGGCTCCTATCATACCGGCACGCCCTAACCCGCCCCGGCAGTGTACCAGAACATCGCTGTTGCCACGCAGCAGCGCGCGGAGTTTTTCACCAGCAACGTCCCATTGCCGTTCGAATCCTTCGTCTGGCGTTGAAACATCGACGATCGGCAGATGGAACCATAACATCTGCCTGCGGCGCACTTCCTCACCAAGATTTTCCACTCGAAGAAGAGCTAACTCCTTCGCCTCCACCAATGTAACGACGGCAGCGGCTCCCCAAGTCCGGATCGCATCGAGATCGAGAGCGAGATCGCGGTCCCAATACCCGCTCATGCTGTGCAGATCATATTTGCCGGGGCAGAAGGTGACGCCAACGCGCCCGAAGGCTGGCCCCGCGGATATGGTGGCGATCTCCAATGGATTGGTCAAAGAGGTCTTTGTCATCGAGGTTTTCCCCGCCCCTGTTGCATCCTAGGCTCTTGGGTGGAGAATAAGCGCGTGTCACCTTGCTCTGCAAGGCTGGCCGTAATTCGCACCCAGCGTCTCAGCCATGGCTCTTGGCTTCATCGGCGCGCTCATACCAGCCCTTGGTCGCGGTCACGAGTTTCACTGTCAGCAGCATCACGGGCACTTCAATCAGCACCCCCACCACCGTCGCCAGCGCCGCGCCGGAGTTGAAGCCAAACAGGCTGATGGCCGCCGCCACCGCCAGCTCGAAAAAGTTCGAAGCGCCGATCAACGCCGAAGGGCAGGCAATGTTGTGTTTTTCACCCAGCGCGCGGTTGAGCCAATATGCCAGCGTGGCGTTGAAGAATACCTGCACCAAAATGGGCACGGCCAGAAGCACGATCACCAGCGGTTGCTTGATGATTTGCGCGCCCTGGAATGCGAACAGCAGCACCAGGGTGAGCAGCAGCGCGAGGATTGACCATGGGCCGATCCTGGCCATCGCGGCGTCGAAAAAAACCTGTCCGCGCTTGAGCAAACTGCGGCGCCAGAGCTGGGCGATGACGACCGGAATGACGATGTAGAGGACCACGGAGGTGAGCAGCGTGGCCCATGGCACGGTGATCGCCGACAACCCCAGCAGCAAGCCGACGAGGGGCGCGAAGGCAAACACCATGATGGTATCGTTAAGCGCGACCTGCGAGAGCGTGAACAGCGGATCGCCGTTCGAGAGGCGGCTCCACACAAAGACCATGGCCGTGCACGGGGCGGCCGCCAGCAAGATCAGCCCCGCTATGTAGCTGTCAATCTGCCCGGGCGGCAGCAATGGGCGGAACAGATGCCCGATGAACAGCGAAGCCAGCAGCGTCATCGAGAAGGGTTTGACCATCCAGTTGATGAACAACGTCACGCCGATGCCGCGCACATGCTGCTTCACCTCATGCAACGCCCCGAAATCGACCTTCACCAGCATGGGGATGATCATCACCCATATCAGCAGCCCGACGGGCAGATTGACCTGGGCGATTTCCATGCCCCCCACCGCCTGGAACAGCCCGGGGGCCACCTGCCCGGCCAAAATCCCGGCGATGATGCACAAAAAAACCCAGAGACTCAAAAAGCGCTCGAACACGCTCATCTTCGCCCCGGCCGCGGCCCTGGCAGTAACCTCACATTGTACAGACATAACAGCTCCTTACAGGCCCAGGGCTTCGCGGACGGCAGGCACCAGGCGGGCGCGGATATCATCACGCACGCGGATGAAACTCTCCAGCGGCTCGCCATGCGGATCGTGGAACGCGATGTGCATGCGCGGCACCGGGCGTGGAAATACCGGGCAGGTTTCCTTGGCATTATCACAAACGGTCACAACCAAGTCGATCGGCTCATTCATCACCGCGTCAACGTCTTTCGGGTAGAGCCCCTCGGTTGGCAGCCCTGCCTCCTGCAATGCCGCAATGGCACCGTCAGCCACCTTGGGCTGCGGGCGTGTACCCGCCGAGACAGCATGAACCGCGCCGCCCAGATCGTGCCGGAGCAGCACTTCCGCCATCTGCGAACGGCAGGAATTGCCGGTGCAGAGAATGAGAACCGTTTTGTTAGCTGTCATTAAAATAGGCCCCTTGATTGAAAGATTTCATGAAACCGGCGCCACCCTGGCAGCCAGTCATCAATGCTGGAAAGCGGCAGGTTTCGCCGGGCAGCAAGAGATAAGCTCGTTGATGAGCGGGGCGCATTGATCGCGATTACCGCCGCAGCAATCGGAGACGAGGAAGAGCATCATCGCCCGGAAACGCTCCAGATCGGCCCGGTAGATGATCGAGCGGCTTTTCCGCTGGCTCTGCACCAGCCCAGAGCGGGCAAGAATCCCCAAATGCGCCGAGAGCGTGTTGTGTGGAATTTCCAGCTGCCGGGCGATTTCACCGGCGGCAATTCCGGCCGGCTCATGGCGAACCAAAAGCCGGAATACGTCCAGCCGGGTTGCCTGCGCGAGGGCGCCAAGAGCGAGAATGATGCCTTCATTGTCCATATTTCGTTTATAGTGGACATAACCGACAATGACAAGGCCACAACGCCCCCGGGAATGACCCAGATCGCCTACGAAATTTTCGCAGATACCGATGAGAGTGCCGCAGCTATGGCCGTGCCCCCGCCGCGTGGTGCAGGTGGCCCTACGCCATGTATTGGCCACCATTGGCGGTGATCGTGGCGCCCGTTATAAACGCTGCCTCATCACTCACCAGAAATTGCACGACCCTGGCAATCTCATCCGCCTGGCCCAGGCGGCCCACCGGTATCTGCGCGACAATCTTGGCGAGCACGTTCTCCGCCACCTCAGCCACCATTTCAGTTGCGGTATATCCCGGCGCCACCGCATTCACCGTAATGCCCTTAGCGGCGGTCTCCAGCGCAAGCGCTTTCGTGAAACCCAAAACACCCGCCTTTGCCGCCGCATAATTTGTCTGTCCGGCTTGCCCCTTTTGCCCGTTGATTGATGAGACGTTGACGATCCGTCCGAAACCGCCCTCACGCATCGGCTCGATCACGGCGCGGCACATGTTGAAGCAGGATGTGAGATCCGTCTCGATGACCTGCTGCCACTGCGTGGGGGTCATCTTATGGAGCATGGCATCGCGGGTGATACCGGCGTTATTGACGAGAACTTCCACCGCGCCGCCAAAATCCTTCGTAACGCCGCGTAAGCCCGCCTCACATGCTTCGTAATTCCCAACATCCCATTTATAAATGCCGATGCCGGTCTCATGCTGGAACGCTGCGGCGGCGGCATCATTGCCATGATAAACCGCGGCAACCGCATAGCCGCTCTCCTTGAGCCGGCGTGCAACCGCCGATCCGATTCCGCGTGTTCCTCCAGTAACAACAGCAATCCTATTCATCCCATTTTCTCACTTTTTATTATGAGCCAACCGGCAAACTGAACCATCATTTCCAGAACGCAAACAAATACACGGCACCGCACCCGCGACAAACCCGCCCCGCGCCGCCTCGCATAAAAACAAGCCTCATAAATGCTGGCAGAATCTTAAACTAACATCCTCCAGCCGCGCCGCCTGGTCATTGACTCAGATCAACCGGATCCGAAATTTTCGCCCCACGGCATTTTCAATCCAGCGTCCTGCCCGAAATCCGCCGCGCTCAAGATACCCCAGGCCCTGCCGGTCTGCGCTCAGCCGATGGTCTGGGCGGCAGGGCTTGGCGCCAGCGGTCGCGATAGGCGCGCAGGTCGGCCGCGTTGGGGAGTGCCTCGCTGCGCGCCGGAGTGCCGGACGGTGCGGGACGCGCCGCCGCTGTAAGCCAGAGGACCGCGGGGATGATGCCGACTTTACTCTGCGCGGGCAGGATTTCGGCATCCGGGCGCAGGCTTTTCAGGATGCGCGGGAAGAGTGGCGAGGCGGCCAGCGGGCCATCGATGAGGATGGCGCCGCTGACACCGAGGCGCTCGAGGCTGTTGTCGACCATCAGGGCGCAATAAAGCGTGGCAAGGGCGGCGCGGCCCTCGGGCGCGAGCGCGGCGGCGGCGAGCATCTGGCCGGGGGCCTCGGGGAACGGCCCGCCAGGAGCAAAACTGGGCAGCGCCAGCGCGCCGGCCGCGAGGACACAGGCCAGCCCTTCCAGCGTGGGCGTTGCGCGCGCCCCCTCAGGTCCGGCGATCGCGGCGTATTCCCGGCCGGCCATGAAGCGGGCGGTGGGGACAAGACCACCGCGGGCATCGAGGTTGCACAGCATGTCCTCGGCCTCGCGCAGATTGGCGAGCGGCGCGGCTGGCGCGAAGATGACGCACCACGTGCCGCTGGAAACAACCGTAAAATCTTTGCCCGCTGGCTGGGTTACAAGATGCGCAAGATAGGAGGCATTGGAATCGTGGATGCCGCAGAACACGGTGCAGCCGGGTGCAAGCCCGGTTGCGGCGGCGATTTCGGGGCGCAACCCGCCGAGGGCATGGCTGGCGGGCTGCAGCGGCGGGAAGTAGCCTGTCCAGCCCATGGCGCGCGCGAGGTGGGAGAAGCCCCCCTGCGCGGGAAGCCAGAGATCCGTGTGGCAGCCCAGGGAGGTAATTTCGCTGGCGGCCACGCCGGAGAGCCGCCAGGCCCAGTATTGCGGGTAGGTGAGGATCATCTCCACCTTGGTGAAAAACCGCGGGGCGAGACGCTGCAGGGTGAAAATCTGCCGGCCGAGATTAAGCCCCGCGGTGAGGTTGGGCGAGAGCGACTCGCTAAACGGATCGCGCAGCAACTCATATTCGGCGCGGCACCGCTCGAAATACGGATCCTCGTAATCAGGCGCCAAAAGCACTTTGCCGCCGCTGCCGGTCAGCACCATGGCGGCGCCGTGGGCAATGGGCAAAATGGCGCGGATCTGCTGCCTGTGCGGACAAGTCCCCAGCGCGTGCAGCAGCCAGGCCTCAATTCCCTCAATATCCAGCGCAAGGGCCGGGGTAGGCTCGCCCGGCAGGGGCGCGCACGAGATGGCCGCTGAAGCCCGCGCGCATGACCAGATGATGCCGCCATCCGGCGCGACGAGAAAAAGTCTGGTGTTGGATTTACCGATATCGAGAACGGCGATCAGACCGGCCATTTTGCGCTCACGCAAGATGGAACATCGGCAGCAACGGCATGACGGCTGGCGAACCATCCGGATTGGTTGCCATAATGTCCGCCATATGCCGCCACCACGCCTGCATCACAGGATGGCTGGGCAGCGCGTCCATGCCGTGCTGCACAGGGCGCGAGAGAACCGCGAAGAGGCTGTGGCTCTCAGTGTCGAGAAAAATGCTGTAATCGCTGATACCGGCGGCTTTAAGCAACGCGGTCAGCTCCGGCCAGATTGCATCATGCCGCCGCTGGTATTCCGCGGCCTGGCCGGGCGTTAGCGACATGCGAAAGGCGATTTTCTCCATTGGCTGCTCCATCAGCTGCGCCTGCGCCGTCCGCTCTGGCCAAGCGCCGAGGAGATCGCGACGACGCCGATGAGCAGTGTACCGGTGACGATGCCGAGCACGATGCCTGGAAAATTCAGCAGGCTGAGCCCGAAAGTGACCAGGCCGATGAACAGCGCCGCCAGCACGACGCCAAGGATGCTGCCCTGACCGCCATTGATCGAAACGCCGCCCAGTATCACCATGGTGATGATCGAAAGTTCCCAGCCGGTGGCGATCGAGGGGCGGGTCGAGCCGAGGCGCGAGGTCAGAAGAATGGAGGCCAGCCCGGCGGTCGCGCCCAGAAGCGCAAAAATCCAGAATTTATAACGCTCAACGGGAATACCCGAAAGCCGCGAGGCGACCGGGTTGGCGCCTATGGCGAAGATGCGGCGGCCGATGACGCTCTTGTGCAACGCCACCGCGAAGACGAGCGCCAGGAACGCGAAGAGCGTTACCTCGAAGGAGACGGGGCCGATAACATAGCCCTGGCCAAAATAGGCGAAATCCGGCTGATAGGATTTCAGCACGCCGTTGCCGACAAGAGCATAGGCGATGCCACGAAAGAGCGTGAGGGTGCCGATGGTCGCGACAATCGAGGGCACGCGCAGCCGGGTGACCAGAAAACCGTTGAAGCAACCTGCAAGAAACCCGGTGAAGATGCCAAGGCCAACGAGCCAGGGCGTTGCGAAACCGGCCTTGGCCGCCAGCCCCATGGCGACCGAACACAAGGCGATGGTGCTGCCGACGGAAATGTCGATCTCGCCTGCGATGATGAGCAGCGCCATCGGCAGCGCCACGATGGCCTGTTCGGTGAAGTTGAAGCTGGCGTCCGAGAGCGTCCAGGGATTAAGAAAATACGGCGAGAGATATGTGTTGAGCCCGAAATCCGCGATGACCGCGAGGCCGAGAAGCGTCTCCCATTTCAACAGGATTTTCTTCCAGGCGATGGGCAGGCCTGGCGTATAATTGGAAGACAAAGCCTTGCTCATGGCGTCACCTTGCTGGATTCGAGGATGTGCCGGCCATGGGTTTTGCGCTGGGTGCCGGAATTGAGCGCCACCGCGACGGTAATGACCATCCCGCTGATAAATAATTGGAAAAACGGAGAAATACCAACAACAGGCAGCGCATTTTTGATGATGCCGAGGAACAGCGCGCCGAGGATGACCCCCACGACACCACCGGCGCCGCCGCTGATCGAGACACCCCCGATAACGCAGGCGGCGATCACCTGAAGCTCGAAACCGGAAGCGACATCGGTGTAGGCAACGCCAAAGCGCGCCACCCAGAAGTAGCCCGAAAGCCCGGCAATGGCACCGGAGAGCATGAAAGCAACGCATTGCAGGCGGCCGGCGTCAATGCCGGCGTAGGCCGCGGCTTCAGGGTTGTTGCCCACGGCGTAGAGATTGCGGCCGGTGAGGCTGTAGCGCAAAAACAGGAAAGCCAGTATCGCGACCAACACGCCGGCCCAGCTTAGCAGGTTGATGCCCAGAAGCGGCAGGCGCACCAGATTGAGAAAAGCATGCGACATCTGGCCGCTGTTCACCCAGGCGCCGCCGGAAATGATATAGACCAGCCCACGAAATACCGAGAGCGTGCCCAGCGTCACCACGATGGAGGGGATGCGCAGCTTCCAGACCAGAAGACCATTGAAGGCTCCCAGCGCGCTGCCCATGACCAGCGAAATGAGCAGGACCGGGAGAATGCCAGCACCCGGATACTTGGCGTTGAAAAGTGCCACCACCATGCCCGTGAGCGCGGCATTGGCGGCCACGGAGAGGTCCACACTGCGCGTTAGCAGTACGAACATCTCGCCCACGGCCATCATCATCAGCAAGGCGGTATCATCAAAAGCTGATTTCAGGTTGACCGGATCAAGGAATGGCGGAAACGCGATCGAGACGCTCAACAGCAGAGCGATGATCAACAGGCTGAGCCCCGTTACCGCCGGGGCGCGCAGGAAAAGTGATTTAAGCATCGGTGGCCGCCGCGACAATGCGCTCCGGCGTGGCATCGGCGCGGCTGAAGCAGGCGCGCAAGCGGCCCCGGCGCATCACCAGGATGCGGTCGGCCATGCCCATGATCTCGGGCAGCTCGGAGGAGACCATGATAATGCCAAGCCCCTTGGCGACGAGTTCACCCATCAACCGGTAAACGGCTGTTTTCGCGCCTATGTCGATGCCTTTGGTCGGCTCGTCCATGATCATCACCTGCGGGTTGGTCGCCAGCCATTTGGCGATTATGACTTTTTGCTGGTTTCCGCCTGAAAGTTCCTCAAGGAGCTGACTGGCGCTGGAAGTTTTTATCTGCAGCTCGCCTATGAATCGCGTGGCGAGCGCCTGCTCATCGCGCCGGTTGACAAAACCCCGGTGAGATATGCCCGAAAGGCAAGGAAGAACGATGTTCTCACCGATCGATGCGCTCAGGATGCCGCCCTGGCTTTGGCGATCCTCGGGCAGGTAGGCGATGCCCTTGGCAATGGCCTCGCCCGGCGAGCGGATGTTCAGCGTCTCACCGCGCAGGGCGATGCGCCCGCTGTCTGGCCGGTGGAGGCCAAAGATCGCCTGCATCACCTCGCTGCGCCCTGCGCCAACGAGTCCGTAGACGCCGAGAATTTCGCCGCCGTTGAGCGTGAAGCTGACATCCGCGAATTCCTCCCCGCGCGAGAGCGCCTCGACCTGCAACAAGGGCGCGCCGATCGGCACCTCCTGCTTGGGAAAGACCTGGTCCACGGTGCGCCCGACCATCATGGAGATCAGGCTGGAGCGGTCGGTCTCGCATACCAAGCCGCTGCCCACGGCGGCGCCATCGCGGAAGACCGCATAACGCTCAGCCAGGGCAAAAATCTCCTCGAATTTATGGGTGATGAATAAAATCGCGCGCCCCTCGCGCTTGAGCCGCTGCACAATCTGGAAAAGCTCCTCCACCTCGCGGTGAGAGAGGGCCGCGGTCGGCTCGTCCATGATCACGATCCGCGCCTCGTTGGAGAGTGCGCGCGCAATCTGGATGAGATGTTTCTGCGCCACACCAAGCTCGCGCGCCAGCATTTTGGGGTCGATCCCAGGATCAAGCTCGGCCAGAATTCCGGCTGCGCGGCTATACATCTGCGCCCAATCCACCATCCCGTGGCGGCGCGGCCGCGCGGTGATGAAAATATTCTCGGCGACGGAGAGATCGTCGAACACCACCGGCTCCTGATGAATCGCGCTGATGCCGAGACGGTTGGCGGCGGCGGCGGAGCCGATGTGGACGGGCTGGCCGTTCAGGCGGATCGCGCCTGAATCGGCCTGATAGACTCCGGTCATGATTTTCACCAGGGTCGATTTGCCAGCGCCGTTCTCGCCGACGAGAGCCGTGACCTCGCCCGCGAACAGTTCAAGCTCGCCACGGACAAGTGCCCGCACACCGCCAAAGGATTTGGTGATTCCACTCAAACTGAACGCAGGTTCGGTCATGTTGAAGATCCGGTCAGAAAATTTTCACGAATTTCTGCACGTTCGAAGCATCGTAGACGAACGGCTTGGCCATGACACCAACCCCGTCGGCGCCGAAGCTGATGCTCCCCATCCGCCCGGCCGGCAAGCTTTGGCCAGGGCCCGCAGCCCCTTTCACCAGATCGGCCGCAATCTCGACAACAGAATAGCCAAGATCGATCGGGTTCCAGATTGCAAAGCTCTTGATCGATCCGGCAGCGACATGGCCCGCGCATTCGGAGGGCAGGCCAAGCCCGGTGACGAAAACCTTGCCGACCAGCTTGGCGTCTTCAACCGCCTTGGCACATGCAACAATGCCAACGGAGCTGGGAGAGACGATCACTTTGAGATCAGGGTATTTTTGCAGCAGGCCCATCGCCTGACGGTAGGAATCATCGGCAAGATCGTTGCCATAAACCACCGAAACGAGATCAAGGCCGGGATATTTCGGCAGATCCTGCTTCATCGCGGCGATCCATGCGTTTTGGTTCGTCGAGGTGGGGGTGGCCGAGACGATGGCGAATTTTCCAACGCCGCCGGGAGCGGCGGCGGCGGCAAGCTCATCGAGGGTCTGGCCGATCAGCGCGTTTGAAGAATCCGCCAGATGCACGATGCGCCCGCCCGGGCTGATGGCGGAATCATAGGACATGACCTTGATGCCGCGCGACATCGCACGTTTGCAAATTGGCACGAGCGCGTCAGGATCGTTGGCGGAGACCGCGATGGCATCAACATGTTGCGCGATCAGCGATTGGATCACCGCGATCTGGCCGTCGGCCGTGGGCTCGGTCGGGCCGGTGAAGATCACCTCGACATTGCCAATCGCGGCCGCGGCTTCAAGCGCCCCCTTGTCAACCGCAAGGAAGAAGCCATTTCCAAGCGATTTTGCGACCAGACCGATACGGATTTTTCCGGCTGCGCGCGCGGGTTTGGCGAATGCGGGCAGTACAGTGGCGCCCAAAGCGGCCGCGGTTACTTGCAGAAGATGGCGACGTTCCATTTGTATTCCTCTCTTTGGTTGATTTTTAGATTGTTTTTGTGGAATCTTGTCTCAGGACGTTAGGCGGCGGTCTAAACCGCCCGTATCTGCGGGCGGTTCGTGGACTCCAACTCCACCGGGTCGGGCTCCACGACCACCGTGGCAATGCCCGCGGCGTGCAGCATCGCGAGCGCTTCCTGGCTGACGCCCGTGTCGGTTATAACGCGCGCAATCCGAGACAGCGGCGCCACGACCATGGCGGAGTTTCGCTTCAACTTTCGGCTGTCGGCAAGAATCACGATCTGCTCAGCCGATTCCAAAAGCCGCATTTCGGCCTGGGCAATCAACGGGTCAGTTTCCATCAGGCCGGCGCTGTTCAGCCCATGGCAGCCGGTAAACAGGATGCGCCCCCAGAAATGCCGGGTCATATCACTGGGGAATGGGCTGAGGACAATGCCCTGCTGGGGATAGATGGTGCCGCCAGGAATGGTAACGCGGTGGCGGCTGGTCTGGGACATCATCGCCGCAATCGGAAAAGAGTTGGTGAGAATATCCAGATTGCGCTCTTTCAGGAATTCCACCATCCGGAAAGTCGTGGTGCCGCCATTGATAATGATGCTGTCACCATCCTTGACGAGTGCCGCCGCGGCGCGGGCAATGGCGCGCTTCTCCTCAAAGCAGACAAGCTCCTCCGTTTCGAAGTGGCTGGTGCCGAGATGAACCTGATGGCGGGGAACAAGCGCTTCGGCTCCCCCGCGAACACGGCGGATCTCGCCCCGCTCGCTCATGGCGCTGATATCGCGCCGGATCGTCGCCTCGGAGGCGCCCAGCAGGTCAACCATTTCCATCACCGAGATGACAGAGCGGTCTTCCACCAGACTTAAGATGATTCGTTGCCGTTCACGTTCCAGCACGTCTATGTTTCCTCGTATTTTCAGCAAGCAAACATCAAATTCAATCGGCCGTCAAGAAAAACATGCAGGTTTATGATTGAACATGAGCAAAAAAGATTGCCTTTGATCGTTTCGTACGCTATGCCGCATGTCAGGCTTTTGCCATTTGCAGCCAGAATAGCAGCCAGAATAAAAGCAGAGGAACGTTTGCAATGAATAAGACGGAACATCAGCCGCTTTTGGTAAGCCGCTGGGACGATGCGCTCGCCGCGACGCTCAGCGCGGAACAATTGCTCGTATATCGCTCGAACCTGCTCGGCGGGGACAAGCGGATTACAAATTTTGGCGGCGGCAACACCTCCTCCAAGATTGAAATGCCCGACCCGCTGACCGGCGAAAAAAAATCCGTCTTGTGGGTCAAAGGCTCCGGTGGAGATATCGGCAGCATCAAGCTGGATGGATTCGCGACCCTTTATATGGACAGGCTGCTCGCCCTGCAGGGTCTCTACAAAGGGGCCGCGCATGAGGATGAGGTGGTGGGGCTATATCCCCATTGCACGTTCAACCTGAACCCGCGCGCGGCAAGCATTGATACACCACTGCACGGGTTAGTTGATCGCCCGCATGTGGACCATGTGCACCCGGATGCGATCATCGCCATCGCGGCATCGGCTGACAGCCGCGCGCTAACGCGGGAGATTTTTGGCGAGAGTCTCGGCTGGCTGCCCTGGCGGCGTCCCGGCTTTGAGCTTGCGCTCGAATTGCAGCGCTTTGCGCGTGAAAATCCGGAGGCGCGCGGCGTTGTCCTGGAGGCGCACGGGCTCTTCACCTGGGGCAATACCCAGAAAGAATGCTACGAGACGACGCTCGATGTCATCAACCGCGCCAGCACCTACCTTGCCGCCAAAAGCGAGGGCAAGCCGGCCTTCGGCGGGGAGGCCGTCGCGGCGGCTCCCGCGGCGCGGCGCGGCGCGGTCGCGGCAGGGCTGATGCCCGCAATCCGTGGCCTCATCAGCCGGTCAGGTTCGCGCAAAATTGGTCATTTCGATGATTCGCCCGCCGTGCTGGAGTTTGTAAACAGCGCCGAGCTGCGCCGGCTGGCGGCGCTGGGCACATCCTGCCCCGACCATTTTCTGCGCACCAAAATCACGCCGCTGGTGCTGGATTTTGATCCCGCAACACAGGAGGTGGCTGATATTCTGCCTGCCCTGCCAGGCGCGTTGGCCAATTATGCGGCGGGCTATGGCGCGTATTATGAGCGATGCAAGCGCCCGGACAGCCCGGCGATGCGCGATGCCAATCCGGTGGTGTATCTTATCCCCGGCATCGGCATGCTCACCTTTGCGGCTGATAAGGCGACCGCGCGGATCGCGGGGGAGTTTTATCTGAACGCAATCAATGTAATGCGCGGCGCATGCGCGGTTTCCAGCTATCGCGGATTACCGGAGCAGGATGCTTTCGATATTGAATACTGGCTGCTGGAAGAGGCGAAGCTGCAGCGCATGCCCAAGCCAAAGGCGCTGGCGGGGAAGATTGCGCTGATCACCGGCGGCGCCGGGGGGATCGGCATGGCCACGGCGCGGCGGCTGCTTAAGGACGGTGCCTGCGTCGTGCTCTGCGACATCGACAAGGCGGTTCTCGAAACGGCCCGCGCGCAGCTTGCGGGCGAGTTCAGCGCGGACCATGTGCGCGCGGTGTGGGGCGATGTCACCAGCGAGGCGGCAATGGTGGCGGCGTTCACACAAACCGCGCTTCAGTACGGAGGGGTTGATATCTGCATCTGCAACGCCGGAATCGCTTCCGCCTCGGCGCTGGAGGAGACAAGCCTCGCGATGTGGCAGCGCAATATGGATATTCTGGCCACCGGCTATTTTCTCACCGCGCGCGAGGGGTTCCGGCTGATGAAGTCCCAGCAGCTCGACGGCTCTATCGTCATGGTCGGCAGCAAGAATGCGCTGGTGGCATCTCCCGGCGCGGCGGCTTATTGTTCAGCCAAGGCGGCGGAACTGCATCTGGCACGCTGCCTGGCGCTGGAAGGCGCGCCCTTTGGCATTCGCGCCAACGTCGTCAATCCCGACGCCGTGCTGCGCGGCTCGCGCATCTGGCAAGGCGAGTGGGGCGACCAGCGGGCCGCCAGCTACAACAAAGGCTCGCTGGACGAGCTGGAGGCGGTGTACCGGGAGCGCTCGTTGCTGAAACGCAGCGTATATCCCGAGGATATTGCCGAGGCGGTCGCGTTTTTCGCATCGGACATTTCAGCAAAGTCAACCGGCAACATCATCAATGTCGACGCCGGCAACGCCAACGCTTTCACACGGTGAATCATATGAACGATATTACGAAGTCCACCCCGGCATTCGATCAAAGCTTCATCGCGGCGCAGAATGCGCGGCTGGCGGACGATCTGGCGCGTGACTATGAGCATCTGGGCGCTGTGCTGCGCCGCCGGGGAATTGATATTGAGACGATCACCAGCGCGGTCGGCAAATTTGGCGTGGCCGCGCCAAGCTGGGCGGCTGGCTCTGGGGGAACGCGCTTTGCCCGCTTCCCCATGGCAGGGGAGCCGCGGCATATTTTTGACAAGATGGACGATTGCGCCGTGGTCAACCGGCTGGCGGGCGCCACGCCTGCCGTCTCGCTGCATTTTCCGTGGGATGAAACCGAAGATCCGCACGCGTTGCGCGCGTATGCCGCAAGCCGGGGGCTTGGATTCGATGCTGTGAATTCCAATACCTTCCAGGATCATCCGGGTAACGCACGCCACCCGCTATCCTACAAATACGGCAGCCTCACGCATACTGACCCAGCCGTGCGCGCGCAGGCGGTTGCGCATAATGTCCGTTGCATCGAGCTTGGCGAGGCACTGGGCTCCAAAGCGCTGACGGTATGGATCGGCGATGGCGCCAATTTTCCGGGGCAGCAGCATTTTGGTAAGGCGTTTGAGCGCTATATCGAGAGCGTTCAGGCTGTGTATGCTAAACTGCCCGCCGGCTGGCAGCTCTTTTTAGAACATAAGATGTACGAACCGGCGTTCTATGCGACGGTGATCCAGGACTGGGGAAGTTCGCTGCTCGCCGCGCAGGCGGTCGGCAAGAATTGCAAATGCCTCGTTGATTTGGGGCATCACGCGCCGAACGTGAATATTGAAATGATCGTCTCCAGGCTGATCTATGCCGATAAGCTCGCGGGATTCCACTTCAATGATTCAAAATACGGCGATGACGATCTGGATGCCGGGGTCATCGACCCGTACCGGCTGTTTTTAATTTTTAATGAACTCGTCGATGCCGAACGCAACCAGGGTGCAGGCTTCAACCCGGCTTATATGCTCGACCAGTCGCATAATGTCACCGACCCGATCGAGAGCCTGATGACGAGCGCGGCCGAGGTACAACGCGCCTATGCGCAGGCCATGTTGGTGGATCGCGAAGCCTTGGCTGCCTATCAAACAAATAATGATCCGTTGATGGCAAGCCAGACCCTCAAGCAGGCGTTTGTTACGGATGTGCAGCCCATTCTCGCGACGGCGCGGCTGCGCAAGGCGGCGGCAATTGACCCTGTGGCAGTCTATCGCGCCAGCGGCTACCGCGCCGCCGTGGCACGGTTGCGGCCCGCCAAGCCCTCCGGCGGCGGCGGGATTGTTTGAGCGCGGCCACTGAACTGGTCCCGGAAAATTGGCCGTGCCAGGCTGATCGGCACGGCCCGCCACGGTGCGATGACGGAAGTAGCTGAAATACATTGAAATCATCGTAGATTTTTCTTGGCTTGGGCGCCTTCAAGCCGGCATTGCGGGCCAGATCAATACTCTGCGCAGCCTAATGGCCGCTGCCTCATCCAACTGTCGATCTAACGGCTGCACAGCGGGCTTGGCAGCGTCAGTGGCCTTTCAGAACCATTCATGTTCTGGGCGGTCGAATCTGTTCGCGATGTTATAACCCACGATATCATTCGTATCACGGAAAATCAAAAATTCAGCGCGCAGATCCTGGTAGAACTGACGGATGGCGGCCAGTGTGCAGTCAAAGGTGATGCTGACCATGGGGCCGCCGTAGGCGGTGACGCCGCGCCATTGATATGTATCGATCTCCAGCACAAGGTTGACCCAGGTGGCGCTCCCCTCGTCTAGTGCCATTGTCAGCGTTACGTCCGGTTCGGTTGGGGTCCAT
>JAJZCG010000019.1 GCA_021846225.1 Pseudomonadota bacterium
GCGAATTCGATGATTTCGGCCTCGCTGACCGTGAGCGGCTCGCTCTCGAACACCTGGCCGGGGTGGAAATCCTCAAGGTATTGGTAGTCCATGCTGGCGGCTCCCGCGAATCGTTTAAGCTTGCTAAGCTGGTAGCATGAACATGCAGATTCTGCTCCTGATTTTGGTTGGGCTTACCGGCGTGGCGGCCATGGTTTTTGGCTGGGCGGGGTGGCGGGCGGCGCTCGCGGCGCCGGAGCGGCTGCAACTGGGGTTGGAGAAGGTGCTGGCGGCCAGCCGGGCGGAGGCGGAGTTTTTGCGCGCCAGCCTGGCCGCGATGGAGGGGCGGCTGGCCGGGGCGATCCAGACCGGGACGACGGAGGCGCTCTCGAAAGCCTTCGCGCAGATAAGCGGGGCGACGCAGAACATGGCCAACGCCGTGGAGGGGCTGCGCCGGACGGCGGCGGAGGATTCGCAGCGCACCATCGCGCTGCTGGAGACGCGGTTGGGGGCGATCCAGACTTCGGTGAACGAAAAGCTGCACGAGGCGGTGGAACAGCAGATGACCAACAGCTTCGCCCGCGTGCTGGAGCAGTTTGCCCAGGTGCAGCAGGCGATGGGGGAGGTGCAGTCCGCCGCCGCGCAGATAGGCGATTTGAAGCGGATATTCTCCAATGTGAAGACGCGCGGCGGCTGGGGCGAGGCGCAGCTGGGCGCGATGCTCGAACAGGTGCTGCCGCCCGGCGCGTTCGAGCGCAATTTCGCGCTGCGGGAGGGGCAGCGTGAACGGGTGGATTTCGCGCTGCGGATGCCCTCGCGCAGCACGTTGTGGCTGCCGGTGGATTCCAAATTCCCGACCGAGGATTATGAGCGGCTGCTGAACGCGGCGGAAAAGGCGGATGTGGAGGGCGAGCGGGCGGCGCGTGAGGGGATTGCGGCACGGGTGCGGCTGGAGGCCAAGAAGATCCGCGAGAAATACATCTGCCCGCCGGAGACGGTGGAGTTTGGCGTGATGTATCTGCCAAGCGACGGGCTGTTTGCCGAGGTGGCGCGCATTCCCAACCTCATCGACGAGATACGGGTGCGCGAGAAGGTGATTATTCTGGGGCCGACGCTGCTGCCCGCGATGTTGCAGACCATCCACCTTGGGCATATCACGCTCGACCTGGAGAAGCGGGCCGGGGAGATCGGCAAGCTGTTGAGCGCCACGCGGACGGAGATGACCAAGATGGACGATGTGCTGGGCAAGCTTGCCAATAACGCCGCGGCGATGTCGAGTAATATCGAAAAGGCGCGGGTGCGTACGCGCGCCGTGGGCCGGGTGCTGCGCACGGTGGAGATGGTGGATGCCGGGGCGGCGCAGAACCTGCTCGGGCTGGAAGCCGATGAAGAGGAAGCATGATGATACGCCGCGCTTTTATGTTGTTGGCCTGCCTGGCGCTGAGCGCCTGCCATCATAAGCTCTCGCCGCAGGATGTGAACGTCGCCGGGCTGGTGCCGGACCTCGCCTTCAATATGACCGATGTGAATACCGGCAAGGCCGTGAGCGCGGGGGATTTTAAGGGCGAGGTCACGCTGCTGTTCTTTGGCTATACCAACTGCCCGGATGAATGCCCGGCAACCATGTATAACGCCGCGCGGGTGCTCAAGCAGATGGGCGACGGCGCCGCCAAGGTGCGGGTGCTGTTCGTCACCGTGGACCCGGACCGCGATACGCCCGCCGTGCTGGCGAAATATACCAGCCAGTTCGGCCCCGATTTCATCGGCCTGCGCGGCACCGCCGACCAGCTCTACGCCCTGGCGCGGCGCTACCGCGTGGTGTTCTCGGTCAGCAAAACGCCGGTCTATACCGTGACGCATTCCGCCGCTGTGTATGTGTTCAATGCCCGGGGCAAGCCGCAGTTCATCATTGCCGGGCTGGATACCAAAACGCCCGATATCCAAGGCATTGCCGCTGATATCGCCGCTGTGGTGAAGCAGTAGCCCCCGCGGCGCGGGGGCTGGCGCGCGGCAGCCTCAAACGATCAGACTCTTTGATAAGAGGCTGATTCACGCTTTCGTTTGTCCCGCTGGCGCGCGCCAACCTCAAACGATCAGGCTCTTTGATAAGAGGTTGATTCACGCTTTCGTTTGTCCCGCTCACGCGGGCCAACCTCAAACGATCAGGCTCTAGCGCAGCGTGGCGCAGAAGGTGGCGATGCGTTCGCAGGCGCGGGCCAGGGTGGCCTCGGAGGTGGCGGTTGAGATGCGGATATGCGGGCTCATGGCGAAGGCGGCGCCCTGGACGACGCCGACATGGGCTTCATCGAGCAGGGCGGCGGTGAAATCCGTGTCGTTGGCGAGGAGGCGCCCGGCCGGGGTGGTTTTGCCGAGGCAGCCGGCGATGCTGGGGAAGACGTAGAAGGCGCCCTCGGGTTTGTGGCATTCGATGCCGGGGATTTCGTTCAGGCGGCTTACGACGAGGTCTCGCCGGGATTGGTAGGCGGTGGCGCGCTCATGCAGCAGCTCCTGCGGGCCTTCGAGTGCTGCGAGAGCTGCGGCCTGGCCGATGGAGGAGACGCCCGAGGTGGCGGTGGCCTGGACCACGGTGCAGGGCTTGATGAGTGCGGGCGGCAGGGCGGCGAAGCCGATGCGCCAGCCGGTCATGGCGTAGCTTTTGGAGACGCCGGTCATGGTGACGGTGCGATCGGCCAGATCGGGCGCGATGGCGGCCAGGGTGGCGTAGTTGAAATGATCGAAGAGCAGATGCTCGTAGATGTCATCGGAGAGAACCCAGATGTCTGGGTGGCGGCGCAGCACCGCGGCGAGGGCTTCCAGCCCGGCGGGGCTGATGGCGGCGCCGGAGGGGTTGTTGGGGTAGTTGAGCAGCACGAGCCTGGTGCGCGGCGTGATGGCGGCTTCCAGGTCCTCGGGCTGGAGGACGAAGCCTTTTTCCTGCGGGCAGGGCACGAAGACGGTGGTGCCGCCGGCGAACTGGATGGTTTGCTCGTAGCCGGCCCAGGCGGGAGCGGGGATGATGACTTCATCCCCGGGGTTGATGACGGCCATGACCACGTTGAAGATGGCCTGTTTGCCGCCGTTGGTGATGAGGATGGCGGCTTGCGGCACGTCCAGCTTCTGGTCGCGCAGGTATTTGCGGCGCACCGCGGCCCGCAGCGCCTCGGTTCCGGCCAGGGGGGGGTATTTGGTCTCGCCGCGCAGCGCGGCGGCGTGGGCGGCCTCCACCACATGTTCGGGGGTGGGGAAATCCGGCTCGCCGAGTGAGAGGGAGATGACATCATGCCCCTCGGCGCGCAGTGCGCGCGCGCGGGCGGCCTGGGCGAAGGTGGCGGCGAGTTCGGTGCGGCCCACGCGGGCGGAGAGTGCTGGCATGGCGCGGACATAGCCATGGGCCGCCGGGGGAGGCAAGCCAGGGGTGCGCGCGCTGAATTGCTTGAGGCGGGCCGCGGGGCTATGAGGCCAGCGCATCTTCCTGCAACCAGCAAAGCGGAGTGGAAAAATGGCTGAGACTTTCGACCTTATCGTGATTGGCTCCGGCCCTGGCGGTTATGTTTGCGCCATTCGCGCGGCGCAGCTTGGGATGAAGGTCGCCTGCGTTGAGAAGCGCGCGACGCTGGGCGGCACCTGCCTGAACATCGGCTGCATTCCCTCCAAGGCGCTGCTGCAGTCCTCGGAAGTGTTTCATCAGACCGCGCACGGGCTGAAGGACCATGGCATCGCGGTTGGCGAGGTCAGCTTCGATCTGGCCCGCATGCAGGCCCGCAAGGGCGAGGTGGTCAGCGCCAATACCAAGGGCATCGAATTTTTGTTCAAGAAGAACAAGATCACCTGGATCAAGGGCGCGGCGCGCTTCACCGGCCCGAATGCGATCGAGGTTGGGGGCAGCGCCTACACCGCCAAGAGCATCGTCATCGCCACGGGCAGTGAGTCCGTGCCGCTGAAGGGGGTTGAGGTCGATGAGACGCGCATTGTCACCTCCACCGGGGCGCTGGAGCTGGATAAGGTGCCGGGGCGGCTGGTGGTGATCGGCGGCGGCGTGATCGGGCTGGAGCTGGGCAGCGTATGGGCGCGCCTGGGCGCGCAGGTGACGGTGGTTGAGTTCCTCGAGCGCATCACCCCCGGCCTGGACGGTGAGATTTCCAAGGCGTTCCAGCAGTCGCTGAGTAAGCAGGGCTTCACGTTCAAGCTTGGCCACAAGGTGACCGGCGCCACGGCGGGCAAGGACGGCGTGACGCTCACCATCGAGCCGGCCAAGGGCGGCGCGGCGGAGACGCTGGAGGCCGATATCGTGCTGCTGGCGATCGGCCGGCGGGCCTATACCGAGGGGCTGAACCTGGCCGCGGCCGGGGTGGCGGTGGATGCGCGCGGGCTGGTGCTGACCGATGGGCATTATGCCACCAATGTGCCGGGGGTTTATGCGATCGGCGATGTCATCGCCGGGCCGATGCTGGCGCACAAGGCCGAGGAAGAGGGCGTGGCGCTGGCCGAACTGCTGGCCGGGCAGGCTGGGCATGTGAATTACGATGCGATTCCCGGCGTGGTGTACACCTGGCCGGAAGTGGCCAGTGTGGGCAGGACCGAGGAAGAGCTGAAGGCCGCCGGGGTTGCGTACAAGGTGGGCAAATTCCCCTTCATGGCCAATGGCCGCGCGCGCGCCATGGGCGAGATGGAAGGGTTTGCGAAGGTGCTTTCCGACAAAACCACGGACCGGCTGCTTGGCGCACATATCATCGGGCCGGACGCGGGGACGCTGATCGCCGAGCTGGTGACGGCCATCGAGTTTGGCGCGTCGGCCGAGGATGTGGCGCGGGTCTGCCATGCGCACCCCACTTTGAACGAGGTTGTGAAGGAAGCCGCTCTGGCCGCCGATGGCCGCGCGCTGCATATCTGAGGGATGAGCGGATATATCAGGCTCGGCGTTAACGTCGACCATGTGGCCACGCTGCGCAATGCGCGCGGCGGCGGCCACCCGGACCCGCTGAGCGTGGCGAAGGTCTGCGTCGCGGCGGGGGCGGATGGGATTACGATTCATCTGCGCGAGGACCGCCGCCATATCCGCGATGCCGACGCGGAGGCGATTTGCGGCTGGGCCGCGGTGCCGGTGAATTTCGAGATGGCGGCGACGGCGGAGATGACCGCGATTGCGTGCAGGCTGCGCCCGCATGGGGTTTGCATCGTGCCCGAGCGCCGCGCCGAGATCACCACCGAGGGCGGGCTGGATGTGGTTGGCCAGAGCGAGGCGCTGCGGCCGATCATCGCGCGGCTGACGGCGGCGGGGATTGTGGTGTCGCTGTTCGTGGACCCCGATCCGGCACAGGTGCGCGCGGCGGCCGGGGTTGGCGCCGCCGTGGTGGAGTTGCACACCGGCGCCTATGCCAATGGCCATCCCGGCGAGCTGGAGCGGCTGCGCGCCGCCGCCGTGCTGACCACGCAGCTGGGGCTGGAATGCCACGCCGGGCACGGGCTGACGTTTGCCAATGTCATGCCCATCGCCGAGCTGCCGGAAATCCGCGAGCTTAACATCGGGCATTTCCTGATGGGCGAGGCGCTGCTGACCGGCCTGCCCGTGGCGATTAAGGAAATGAAGCGGCTGATGGACGCGGCGCGGCCGGCTTAGAGCGCGATAGGTTTAGGTTGACGCAAGAGCGCACCCCGCCCGCGCTCTAACTCTTTGATAAGAGGCTGATTCACGCTTTCGGTTGCCACGTTGGCGCGCGTCAACCTCAAACGATCAGACTCTAGATCGCGATAGGTTTGGGTTGACGCAAGAGCGTCTCCCGAACGCGATCTAACTCTTTGATAAGAGGCTGATTCACGCTTTCGGTTGCCACGCTGGCGCGCGTCAGCCTCAAACGATCAGACTCTAGCGCCGGATGACTTCAGATTGATCCGCCGCGCGGCTCGAAGTCCGGCTGGTCCCAGGATTGAAGGAAAGCTTCCAGTTTTTCATCGGCGGGGCCGATGACCACATGCAGTTTCACCAGCAGGTCGCCGGCGTGGTGGTGGCTGTGGGCGGGTACGCCACGGCCGCGCAGCCGCATTTCGGTGCCCGAGTCGCTATGGGGTTTTATGCTCAGCGCCACCGGGCCGGTGGGGGTCGGCAGGGTGATTTTGCCGCCCAGCACGGCCTCACGCAGGGAGATTGGCAGGTCCATGCGGATGTTCTGCCCCTCGCGGCGGAAGAATTTATGCGGGGCGACGGTGATTTCGATGAGTGCGTCGCCGGCCGGGCCGCCGTTGCGCCCTGGCTGGCCGCGCCCGCGCAGGCGCAGCACGTCGCCGCCGGTGGTGCCGTGGGGAATTTTCACATCCAGGGTTTGGCCGTCAGGCAAAGTGAGGCGCTTGGTGGCGCCGTTCACGGCCTCGAGGAAGTCGGCGGTGAGGGCGTAGCGGGCATCCTGGCCGCGGGCGGGGCCGGCGGGGCGGCCGCGCTGCTCGAACATGCTGGCGAAGATGTCCTCGAAATTGCCGCCGCCGAAGCCAGCGCCGCCGCCGGGGCCTTGGCGGAAGCCTGGGGGGGCGCGTTCGGCGCCGCTGGCGTCGATTTCGCCACGGTCATAACGGGCGCGTTTTTCGGGGTCGGAGAGCAGCTCGTTGGCCGCAGAGGCGCTTTTGAATGCCTCCTCCGCCGCCTTGTTGCCGGGGTTGAGGTCCGGGTGGTGTTTTTTCGCGAGTTTGCGGTAGGCCGCGCGAATTTGCTCGGGGGCCGCGTCCCGCGCGACGCCGAGGATTTTATAGGGATCGTCTGACATGCGGATCATTTAGGGGCATTGCGCGGATTATAACAGGGTGCGCGCGCTTAGAGACGGATGACATTAGCGGGAATCGCAGAGCGATTACATCGAATGTCTGAATCCGCCTCTAACTTATAAGGGGAGAGGGCGATTCACGCTTTCGGCTCGCTCTGCTGAGCGAGCCTCAAACGATCGCGCTCAATATAAGGGTAGAGGGCGATTCACGCTTTCGGCTCGCTCTGCTGAGCGAGCCTCAAACGATCGCGCTCAATATAAGGGTAGAGGGCGATTCACGCTTTCGGCTCGCTCTGCTGAGCGAACCTCAAACGATCGCGCTCAATGGCGCAGTGTGCTGGAGAGGAACTGTTTGAAGCGCGGGGATTGCGGGTTGGTGAACATATCCTCGGGTTTGCCCTCCTCCTCGGTGAGGCCCTGGTGCAGGAACATCACGCGGCTGGCGACCTCGCGGGCGAAACCCATCTCATGCGTGACCACCAGCATGGTGCGGCCTTCCTTGGCCAGGTCGCGCATCACTTTCAGCACTTCGCCGACCAATTCGGGGTCAAGCGCGGAGGTTGGTTCGTCAAACAGCAGCACATCGGGCTCCATGGCCAGGGCGCGGGCGATGGCGACGCGCTGCTGCTGCCCGCCGGAGAGCTGCGCCGGGTAGGCGTGGTGCTTGGCGGCGAGGCCGACCTTCTCGAGCATGGCCTCGGCCCGGGCGGCGGCGGCTTTTTTGTCCAGCTTCAGCACATGGATCGGCGCCTCCATGACGTTTTGCAGCACGGTCATATGCGCCCAGAGGTTGAATTGCTGGAACACCATGGCGAGGCGCGCGCGCAGGCGCTCCACCTGTTTGGGGTTGGCGGCGCTGCGGGCGTTTTTGCCCTCGCGCATCTCGATCAGCTCGCCTTTGATGCGCACGCGGCCCCGGTCGGGCGTTTCCAGCAGGTTGATGCAGCGCAAAAACGTGCTCTTGCCCGAGCCGGAGGCGCCGAGAATCGCGATTACATCCTGGTCATGGGCGGTGAGCGAGACGCCTTTCAGCACTTCGAGGGTGCCAAAGCGCTTGTGGATGTCCTCGACGGCGAGGGCGGGGGTGGGCGGAGCCGGCTCGGACATACTGAAAAACACCTTATATCTGAACGATTCATGACTGGGCTGCGGAATAACTTTGCAATAACGCCGGAATGCAGCTTTGCAAAACCCGTGCCCTGCGTCACTATGTAATCGTCCTTATTCGGACGCAGGAGAGTGCGGGGGCCTTTGGGCTAGTTTCCCGCCGCCGAAGGCGCAACCGGCCCCCGGAAACGCTCAGGCAAAAGGGCTGCGTGGTTGAGCGGGACGCTCTGGAGAGCCGGTGGGTTTTGATGCCCGCCGCACCGACGGGGTCAAGGGTTGAGGGTTGGCCCTTTGCCCGAATCTCTCAGGTTCCCAAACAGAGGGGGGTCAGTTTGCCCGGCACTTGGCCGGGCGCTGATTGGTTCTGGGGGAATTGCGTTGGAAACAGCATTGCTGAAAACACCATTGGATGCGCTGCACCGCCGCCTGGGCGCGCGCATGGTGGAATTTGCCGGGTATGAGATGCCCTTGCAGTATACGGGCATCATGGCCGAGCATCAGGCGTGCCGCGAAGGGGCGGCGCTGTTCGACGTCTCGCATATGGGCCAGGCGCATGTTGCCAATGCCAAGGCGTTCGAGGCGCTGGTGCCGGGCGATATTCTGGGGCTGCGGCCGGGACGCCAGCGCTATACGCTGCTGCTCAATGAGGCAGGCGGCATTATTGATGACCTGATGGTGGCTAATTTTGGCGCGCATTTGCAACTGGTGCTCAACGCCGGGCGCAAGCATGTGGATCTGGCGCATATCCGGGCGCATGGCGTGGCGATCACCCCGCATTTCGAGCGGGCGCTGCTGGCGTTGCAGGGGCCGAAGGCGGCGGCGATGCTGCCCGAGGGGGCGGCGCTGAGGTTCATGGATGCGGCGGCGCTGCACGTTGCGGGCATTGCCTGTGTTGTCACCCGCTCGGGCTATACCGGGGAGGATGGTTTCGAGATCGGCTGCGCGGCGGAGGATGCGCAGGCGCTGGCCGGTTTGTTGCTGGAGCGCGGCGCCACGCCTGCCGGGCTGGGGGCGCGTGACTCCCTGCGGCTGGAGGCGGGGCTTTGCTTGTATGGCAATGACATCGACGAGGGGCGCAACCCGGTTGAGGCGAATCTGGCGTGGGCGATTGCCAGGTGCCGCAGGAGTGATTGGGACTTTCTGGGCGCCGCCCCGGTGCGCGCGGCGCTGGAGGCCGGTCCGGCGGAGAAGCTCGTTGGTATCAAGGTGACCGGGCGCGCCCCGGCCCGCGCGGGGGCGGAGATCCGCAATGCGCGGGGCGAGCGCGTGGGCGCGGTCACCTCCGGTTGCTTCGCGCCGAGCCTGAACGCGCCGGTGGCGCTGGGCTATGTGCGGGCCGATTGCGCCGCTGAGGGCACCGCGCTTGACCTGATCGTCCGCGACAAGCCAATTCCCGGCGTTGTTGCGCCGCTTCCTTTTGTTCCTCATCGTTACGCCCGCTGAAAGGTATTTTTCATGACCCAGATTTTTTATTCCAAGGACCACGAGTGGGTGCAGATTGGCGAGGACGGCCTTGCCACCATTGGTATTACGGACCATGCGCAGCAGGCGCTGGGCGATATCGTGTTCGTTGAGCTGCCCGAGCCGGGGCGCAATGTTGTGGCGCATGAAGCCTGCGCCGTGGTGGAGAGCGTGAAGGCCGCCTCCGATGTTTACGCGCCGCTGACCGGCACCGTGAGCGAGACCAACCAGGCCATCGTGGACGAGCCGGCGCTGATCAACACCGCGGCCGAGACCACGGCCTGGTTTTTCCGCATGCGCCTGGAGGACCCCACCGCGGTGAACGCGCTGATGAGCAAGGCCGCCTACGATGAATTTTTAGGGAGCCTGTAATGTCCGCATTGGAGGAGCTGGCGGCGCTGGAGGCGGCGGATGGGTTTGTTGCGCGCCATATCGGCCCGGATGACGCGCAGGTGGCGGCGATGCTGGCCGCCGCCGGGGCGATCAGCCTCGATGAGCTGATGGCGCAGACGATCCCCGCGAACATCCGCACCAACGCGCCGCTGGCGCTGCCCGCGGCGAGCGATGAAGCCGCCGTGCTGGCGGATTTGCGCGCGCTGGCGGCGCGAAATGTGGTGAAGAAATCGCTGATCGGCCAGGGGTATCACGGCACGTTCACGCCGCCGGTGATCTTGCGCAACGTGCTGGAGAATCCGGGTTGGTACACCGCCTATACGCCGTATCAGGCGGAGATTTCGCAGGGGCGGCTGGAGGCGATCCTCAACTACCAGACCATGGTGTGCGAGCTGACGGGCATGGGCATCGCCAATGCCTCGCTGCTCGATGAGGCCACCGCCGCCGCCGAGGCGGTTTCGATGGCGCATGGGCTGAACAAGGGCAAGTCCGACACCATCGCGATTGCCGCGGATGTGCATCCGCAGACCCGCGCGGTGATCGCGACCCGCGCCTGGCCGCTGGGTTTTACGCTGGTGGATTTCGCGCCCGGGGATGTGGCGGCGATTGCGGCGGCGAAGCCGTTTGCCGTGGTGCTGAATTATCCGGGCAGCAGCGGGGAGGTGCGCGATCTTGCGGGCGAAATCGCCGCCGCGCATGAGGCGGGCGCGCTGGCCGTGGTGTGCGCGGACCTGCTGGCGCTGACATTGCTCACCCCGCCCGGCGAAATGGGCGCGGATGTGGTGGTGGGCTCGGCGCAGCGCTTTGGCGTGCCGATGGGCTTTGGCGGCCCGCATGCCGGGTATTTTGCCACTTCGGACGCCTATAAGCGGCATATGCCGGGGCGGCTCGTTGGGGTTTCGGTGGATGCCGCGGGGCGCCCGGCGATGCGCCTGGCGTTGCAGACACGCGAGCAGCATATCCGCCGCGAGAAGGCGACCTCCAACATCTGCACCGCCCAGGTGCTGCTGGCGGTGATGGCGGGATTCTATGCCGTGTGGCACGGGCCGGAGGGCTTGCGGCGCATTGCGCGGCGGGTGAATTTGCAGGCGCGGCTGCTGGCCGATGTGGCGGTGAAGGCCGGGTTCACGCTGCGCCATGCGGTGTTTTTCGATACGCTGGCGCTGGAGGCCGGGACGCGCGCCGAGGCGCTGATGCAGGGCGCGCTGGAGGCCGGGTTCAACCTGCGCCGGCTGGATGCCACGGGCGTTGGCATTGCGCTGGATGAGACCGTGACCCGCGCGGAGCTGGAGACGCTGGCCGGTTTGCTGGGCGGTGCGCTGGGCGGTGCGGCGGCGGAGGTTCCGGCGGGGCTGCTGCGGCGGAGCAAATTCTGCACCGGGGCGGTGTTCTCCGCGCATCATTCCGAAACCGCGATGATGCGTTATTTGAAGAAGCTGGAGGACAAGGATGTCGCGCTGAACCGCTCGATGATCCCGTTGGGCTCCTGCACCATGAAGCTGAACGCCAGCGCCGAGATGCAGGCCATCACCTGGCCGGAGTTCGCCAATCTCCACCCCTTCGCGCCGGTGGCGCAGACCGCGGGGTTCCAGGCGCTGATCGGCCAGCTGGAGGGGTTTCTCAAGGCTGTTACCGGTTTCGCGGGCATTTCGCTGCAACCCAACTCCGGGGCGCAGGGCGAGTTCGCGGGGCTGCTGGCGATCCGTGCCTGGCACGAGGCGCGCGGCCAGGGGGGGCGCAAGATATGCCTCATCCCCGCCTCGGCGCACGGCACCAACCCGGCCTCCGCCGCGATGGCGGGGTATCAGGTGGTGGTGGTCGGCTGCGACCGCGACGGCAATGTGGACATTGCCGACCTGAACGCGAAAATCGCCCAGCACCGGGAGGCGCTGGCGGCGCTGATGATCACCTATCCCAGCACGCATGGGGTGTATGAGCCGGGCATCCGCGACATCTGCCAGGCCGTGCATGCGGCCGGGGGGCAGGTTTACATGGATGGGGCGAACATGAACGCGCAGGTGGGGCTGACCTCACCGGCTTCCATCGGCGCGGATGTCTGCCACTTGAACCTGCACAAGACCTTCTGCATCCCCCATGGGGGCGGCGGGCCAGGTGTTGGGCCGATCGGGGTGGCGGCGCATCTGGTGCCGCATCTGCCCAACCACCCGCTGCGCGCGGATGCGGGGCCCGCCACGGGCTATGGGCCGGTTTCCGCCGCACCCTATGGTTCGGCGCTGATCCTGCCGATCCCCTATGCCTATATCCGCCTGATGGGGCCGGAGGGGATCACGCGGGCGACCAAGATCGCCATCCTCAACGCCAACTACATCGCCGCGCGGCTGGAGCCGCATTATCCGATTTTGTATCGCGGCGCGCAGAACCGGGTGGCGCATGAGTGCATCATCGACTGCCGGGGCTTTGGCGCCACGGCGGGCGTGCAGGTGGAGGATATCGCCAAGCGCCTCGCCGATTACGGCTTCCATGCGCCGACCATGTCATGGCCGGTGGCGGGGACGCTGATGATCGAGCCGACCGAGAGCGAGGACAAGGGCGAGCTGGACCGCTTCTGCGAGGCGATGATCGCCATCGCGGGGGAGATTGCCAGCATTGCATCGGGCGCGTGGCCGCAGGCGGACAACCCGCTGAAGAACGCGCCGCACACGGCGGAGGAAGTGGCGGGGGCGCAATGGAGCCACCCCTACAGCCGTGCGCAGGCGGCGCATCCGCTGCCATTTGTGGCCGCCGCCAAGTACTGGCCGCCGGTGAAACGGGTGGACAACGTTTATGGCGACCGGAACCTGGTTTGCTCCTGCGCCCCGCTGGAGGCTTATGCTGCGGCGGCGGAATAAAAATTCATCAACGTGACCTAAAAAACCACTTGCGCCCGGGGGGGTATGGCCTCATAAGCCGCCCCTCTTGGCCCAGGGGGGCGCGGCGTGGTGCTGCGTTCTACAGGCTGTCTACTAGTTGAGGGGGTTCGAAATGAACGCACTTGCCCGACTGGGGATGGTCTCGGAGTCTCCGAGCGAAAACCAGACGACAACGGTCTCCGTGGAGCCGGCTAAAGACTATTTCGTGGAACGCGCCGGCATCAAATATGCCGGGATGCATTTGTTGATCGACCTTTGGGGCGCGTCGAATCTCGACAGCCCGGAGCTGATTGACAAAACCCTGTGCGCCGGGGCGATTGAAGCTGGCGCCACCATATTGCACCACCATTTCCACCACTTCACCCCCAATGGTGGCGTGAGCGGCGTGGTTGTGCTCGCGGAGAGCCATATCTCCATCCATACCTGGCCGGAACGCAACTTCGCGGCGCTGGATGTGTTCATGTGCGGCGTCTGCGACCCGTACAAGGTGATCCCGTTCCTGCGCGAGGCTTTCAAGCCGACGCATGTGCAGGTTAACGAACAGAAACGCGGCCTGATCGCGTAAATGGGTGGGCGAGGGGCTGCGCCCCTCGTGACCTGCGTGAGGTTTTGAACCCCGGGGAGCGCAAGCTCCCCGATTTTTCTGCTGACCGATGCGATGAGGAATATTTCCAGATGACCGATACCTGGTTGAATGAGACCCTTTACCCGGACTGGGGCCAGCGCTTCCGCTTCGTGCGCCAGCTGGCGCGCGTGCAGAGCGCGTTTCAGGACATTGCGGTGTTCGAGACCGAGAGCCACGGCCGCGTGCTGACGCTCGACGGCGTGATCCAGATCACCGAGCGCGATGAGTTCGTGTATCAGGAGATGCTGACGCATGTGCCGCTGCTGGCGCATGGCAATGCGAAGAACGTGCTGATCATCGGCGCGGGCGATGGCGGCGTGCTGAAACACGTACTGATGCACAAGGGCGTTGAGCGCGCTGTGATGGCCGAGATCGACGGCGAGGTGATCCGCCTCTCCAAGGAGTTTCTGCCCGGTATTGGCGGGGATGCCTGGAATGATCCGCGCGCCGAGGTGATTGTGGGCGATGGCATCGACTATGTGAAGCGCGCGCCGGATGCGGCGTTTGATGTGATCATCGTCGACTCCACCGACCCGATCGGCGTGGGCGAGGTGCTGTTCACCGACGAATTCTACCAGAACGCGGCGCGGATTCTGAGCGCGAGCGGGTTGATCGTGAACCAGTGCGGCGTGCCGTTCATGCAGGCCGACGAGCTGCGCGAGACCTCCGCCCGCCGGGCGCAGTTTTTCCCGCATGTGACCGCTTATGTCGCCGCGGTGCCGACCTATGTGGGCGGCTATATGACGCTGGGCTGGGCGGGGAAGGATGCGGCGCTGACGCAGATTTCCCCCGAGGTGATCGCCCAGCGGGCCGAGGCCGCGGGCATTGCGGGCAAGAGCGAGTACTGGACGCCGCATGTGCATGTGGCGGCATTCTGGCTGCCGCCGTATATCGCGCGGCATCTGCCGGCCTGAGGTAAGAAGCCAGCAAGGCGGCCCGGTATGTCATGATGATGTGCCGGGCCGTTTGCGGTTCGGGGGGGTAGATCGCGATAGGTTTGGTTTGACGCACGAGCGCCCCCCGAACGCGATCTAACTCTTTGATAAGAGGCTGATTCACGCTTTCGGTTGCCCCGCTGGCGCGCGGCAGCCTCAAACGATCAGGCTCTAGAAAATTCCCATCGCGAGCCCCGCGCCCAGCGAGGCGCCAAGCTCCCGGCAGCGCGCCAGCTCCGTGGCGGCGATGGTTTTGGGCGCCAGTATGGCCTCGGGCGTTTGCGCATGGGTGCAGATGATCAACGGGTTTGCGACCGCTTTCAGCCGCCAGCCGGTGGCGATGCGCTCAATCTGGCGCGCGGCGTTCTGGCCGTCACTGCCGGCACAGATCAGCGTGGCGTAAGGGCGGGCGTTGATGCGCTCCAGCGCCGGGTAATAGCAGCGGTCAAAGAAATCTTTCATGATGCCGGACATGGCGGCGAGGTTCTCGGGTGTGGCGAAGATGTAGCCGTCCGCCGCCAGGACGTCTTGCGGCATGGTTTGCGCCGCTGTTTGCAGCCGCACGTGCAAATGCGCCCCGGCCTGCGCCCCGGCGGCGGCGGCCTGCGCCATCTGCCGGGTGCCGCCGGTGAGGGAGTGGAAGACGATCAGCAGGGTTTTCATGGTCTATGGCTGGTCGATTGCCACGGTGCAGGTTAGCCCGGCCACCAGCGGGGTGCCTGCCGGCACATGGTCGAGCGCGATGCGTACCGGCACGCGCTGCGCCAGGCGTACCCAGGTGAAGGTGGGGTTCACACTGGCCAGCAGGGTGGGGCTGGGGCTGCGTTCGGCATCGCTGATGCCAGCCGCCAGCCCGGTGACATGGCCCGAGATGGCCGGGCCGCCGCCCAGCAGTGTGATGGTGGCTTTGTCGCCCACCGCGATGTGGCGCAGCTTGGTCTCCTCGAAATAGCCATCGACATAGAGGGAGTCGGTATCGACGATTGCCACGTCAGGCTTGCCGGCGATCACGAAATCGCCAGGCTGCATCGAGAAATTGGTAACCACGCCGTTGACGGTGGCGAGCACGGTGCTGCGCCGCAGGTTGAGCTGGGCCACGGCCTCGTCGGCCTGGGCCTGCTGGTAGCCGGCGGCGGCTTCCAGCGCGGCGGTGCCGGCGGTGTCGCGCGTGAGGCTGGAGACGGCGTTGTTGGAGACGGCGGCGTAGCGGCTGGCGGTGCGCTGGGCGTCCTCCATTGCCGCCTTGGCCTTGAGCACCTGCGCCTGCGCCTGCGCCAGGGCCAGGGTGAAGCGGGTGGGGTCGATCTGGAACAGTTTATCCCCGGCTTTGACCGTCTGGTTATCCTTCACGAATACCTGCACCACCGGGCCGGAGACATCGGGGGCCAGCTCCACGGTGTCGGCGCGCACGCGGCCGTCGCGGGTCCAGGGGTCTTGCATGTAATAGACCCAGAGCTGCCAGCCGATCGCGGCGGCGATCAGCACGATCACCAGGGTGACAAGGAAGCGGAGCGGAAACGATGCGGTGTTCATGGGGATCCGTTTCTAGAAAAAGCGGTTCATCGCCAGGCTGACGCAGCCCAGCAGGATAACCAGCAGCGCCAGGTCGAACAGCGGGCGGTGCCAGACGAAGCGGTAGAGGCCGAGGCGCTTGAGCCCCGAGCGCAGCAGGGTGGAGAGCAGCAAGGCGATGCCGAGCCACACCAGCAAGGGCGGGAGCAATACGCCGTAAAGGTCGATCTCGCCGATCATGGGCTGGTCCATCCCGCCAGCGCGGGCGGCGGCGCGGGGGCGAAGAGTACGCTGCGCAGTCCCGATAGCATCATCAGCGCCTCCTTGTGCACATGGGTATCAAAAGCCGCCGCGTAAGTCGCCTCATCAATGGCTGTGAGCAGGCCGGGCGGCGGCGGGGCGAGGGGGTTGGCGCGGTAGTGGGCGGCGACACCCTCCAGCACGGCGGCGCATTGCGCCTGCGCCTGCGGGGAGAGGGTGGACATGCAGCGTTGCAGGCCGATCACGTTCAGCCCCACGCGCAGGTCTTGCAGCACGTCGGCGGCGGCGATGTCCGTTCCGGCGGGGATGGAAGCCAGCCTTGGCACCAGCAGGCCGAAGCGGTCCAGCATGCGCCCGCTGAGCACCGCGGGGTCGCCCGGCTCTTTGGCTCCGGCGGCGGCGGCGATGTCGCGCCAGCCGGCCTTGATGACCCGCCGCGCGCTCCAGGCCGCGCCCACGGAGCGGATGAGCCGGGTGACCACCAGAGCGGAGGTGATGCCGATGAGCAAGGCGGCGGTGTTGTTGAGGTAGGTGGCGAAATTGCCGGAATAGGTGTTGTCCAGCGCCAGATTGGTAGAGCCGATGGCGCCCAGCAGCATGCCGGTGCCAAAGGTGGCCGGGCGGGAGACGAGGATGCCGATGATGAGCCCGGCGGGCAGCAGCACCAGCGCCAGCTCGGCGAAGGTTTCCATGCGCGGCAGCACCAGGAAGGTGTAGAAGCCTGAGCCGAGTGTCGCGATGACCGCGTTGCGGCTCATCAGGGCGATGGCGGGGGCGGGGTCGTCCTGTGCGGCGAAGAACGAGCCGGCGACGGCGACCATCACGGCGGCGCCGGCACCGGCGGGCCAGGCGGTGACGATCCAGACCGCGCAGACCAGCAAAATCGCCAATGCGGTGGAGAGGGCGGAGAAGAGCGCCAGCCCGTGGTCGCGCAGCTGCGCCGCCACGGCGATGAATTCCGCCTTTATCACGGCGCTTTGCGGCGCCACGTCGCCATCGAAGACATGGCGGCGGATGGCGCGCTCGTGATGGATGATGCTCACCAGCTCGCTCAGCCGCATGGCGAGGCTGGCGCGCAGCAGCCCGGTCCAGGAGAGATCGCTATCCTCCAGGGCGCGGATCTGGCCGTGCAGGGCGCCGGCATCTTCCGGCCCGCCGATCTGCATCCAGACGGCCGTGGCGTCGAGCGTTTTTTGCAGTGCCGGGGTGATGCCGCCGTGGCGGCGCAGCTGGGCCACGCGGTCGCCGATGGAGCTGAGCACCGGCATCATGCTCAGCATGTAGATCCGCAGCTGGGTGATGTAGGGCACGGCGGATTGCAGGTTTGAGGTATCGTAGGCGAGCTGTGTCGTCATCATCGCCACGTCGGTTGCTTCCATGGCGAGCTTGCGCCGCGCGGCGTGCACCTCCGGGGCGTCGCAACGGCCCTCCAGTGCAGCCGTTGCCCACTCGATGCCCGGACGCACCCAGCCGGCGACGCGCCGGGCCAGCACAGGCCCCAGCCCGCGCGGAAAGAAGACAGTGCCGGCCACCGTGGTGCAGGCGATGCCGATGTAGATTTCCTCGACGCGGGTGAGGGCGGTCTGGAAGATGAGCCCGGGGGCGGCGACGCTGGGAAAGCCGATGATCCCGGCCGTGTAGCCCGCCAGCATGAACATATAGGCGCGCGGGGTGCGGTCCAGCAGGGAGAGGTAGAGGCAGAAGCCGACCCAGAGCGCCATCGCCAGGCTGGCCAGCAGCGGCGCGTTGACCAGATTGGGGATGATGGCCACGGCGGCGGTGGCGCCGACCAGCGTGCCGATGAAACGGTAGACGGCCTTGGAGCGCATGGCCCCGGTGAGCGGCTGCGCCACGATGAAGGCGGTCGCCATCGCCCAATAGGGATTCTCCAGCCCCAGCCACAGCGAAATCCACAGCGCCGTCATCGCGCCGGCGAAGGTTTTCAGCGCAAAGAGTAATTCGTCAGTCTTGGGCATCATCGGGAAGAAGCATGAAATTATGCGCCAGAGATAGGCACAATCCGCATTCCCGCAATGCGGAGGCCCATTTTATAGCAGCGCAAGAATTCGCCCCGCGTCTTCCTTGCGGCAGATCAGCAGGTCCGGCAGGTATGGATCGGCGTTGTTGTAGGTGAGGGCGGTGCCATCGATGCGCGAGGCATGCAGCCCGGCGGCGAGCGCCACGGCGGCGGGGGCGCAGTTGTCCCACTCATACTGCCCGCCCGAATGCAGATAGATATCCGCCTCGCCGCGCAAAACGGCCATGGCCTTGGCGCCGGCCGAGCCCATGGGCACCAGCTCGGCGCCCAGAGCCTGCGCCACCGCCAGAGCCTCGGCGGCGGGGCGGGTGCGGCTGACCAGCATGCGCGGCCGGGCGGCGGCGGGGGGGATGATGTGCCCGGGCGCGGAGGTCAGGGTCAGCCCCAGGGCGGGCAGCGCCACCGCGCCGGTTGCAGGGGCGCCATCCACCGCCAGGGCGACATGCACCGCCCAATCCGAGCGGGCTTCGCCATATTCGCGGGTGCCGTCCAGCGGGTCGATGATCCAGACCCGGCTGGCCGAGAGGCGGGCGGCGTTGTCCTTCTCTTCCTCGCAGAGCACAGCGTCTTCGGGCCGTTGCGCCGCCAGCGCCTCCATGAGGAAGGCGTTGGCCACGCGGTCCCCCGCCTTGCCCAGCGCCTTGGCGGAGAACAGGCCGGACTGTTGCAGGGTGAGTAGCAATTTGCCCGCCGTAGCGGCCAGATGCGCCGCCAGCTCCGTATCGTTCATGGGATCAGCCTTTCGATGATGAGATCCGCCGCCTCTTCAGGCGTCAGCTTCGTCGTATCAATGCGTATCTCCGGCGTCTGCGGCGGCTCATAGGGGCTGTCGATGCCGGTGAAATTCTTCAACGCCCCGCTGCGGGCTTTTTTGTAGAGCCCCTTCACGTCGCGCGCCTCGGCATCGGCCAAGGGCGTGTCGATATGGATCTCGATGAACTCGCCCCCCGCCATCATCTCGCGCACCATCTGCCGCTCGGCGCGGAAGGGGCTGATGAAGGCGGTGATCACGATCAGCCCGGCATCGGTCATCAGCTTCGCCACCTCGCCCACGCGGCGGATGTTCTCGATGCGGTCAGCTTCGGTAAAGCCCAGGTCCTTGTTGAGGCCGTGGCGCACGTTGTCGCCGTCGAGCAGGAAGGTATGGCGGTTCATGCGCACCAGTTTCTTCTCGACCAGATTGGCAATGGTCGATTTGCCAGCACCCGAGAGGCCGGTGAACCACAGCACCGCCGGTTTCTGGTTCTTCAGCCCCGCATGCGTCTCGCGGGAGATATCGAGCGCCTGCCAGTGGACATTCTGCGAGCGGCGCAGCGCGAAATGCAGCATGCCGGCCGCCACCGTGGCGTTGGTGATTTTGTCGATGAGGATGAAGCCGCCCAGCGTGTGGCTGGTTGCATAGGGCTCGAAGGGGATCGGCCGGTCGGTGGCGAGATTGGCCACGCCGATGGCGTTCAGCTCCAGCGTCTTCGCCGCCATATGCTCCATGGTGTTGACATTCACCTGGTATTTCGGCGCCTGCACCGTGGCGGTTACCGTCTGCGTGCCGAGCTTCAGCCAGTAGGGGCGGCCAGGGATCAGCGCCTCGTCGGCCATCCAGACAATCACGGCCTCGAACTGGTCCGCCACCTCCGCCGGGGCATCGGCGATGCAGATGACATCGCCGCGCGAGCAGTCGATCTCATCGGCGAAGCACAACGTCACCGACTGCCCGGCCACCGCCTGTTCCAGATCGCCGCCGATGGTGACGATGCGGGTGATGGTGGAGGTTTTGCCCGAGGGCAGCACGCGGATGGTATCGCCAGGGCGCACCGTGCCGCTGGAAATCAGCCCGGAAAATCCACGGAAGTCCAGATTCGGGCGGTTGACCCATTGCACCGGCATGCGGAACGGTTTTTGCTGGTCGGCGGTTACGTCCAGCTCGACCGTCTCCAACTGCGCGATCAAGGGCACGCCATCATACCACGGCGTGTTCTCCGACTTGGTGGTGATGTTATCGCCCATGAAGCCGGAGATCGGCATCGGGGTGAAGGAGTTGATGCCGATGGAGGCGGCGAATTTGGTATAATCGGCGACGATGGCGTTGTATTTTTCCTGGTCGTAGCCGATCAGGTCCATTTTGTTCACGGCCAGAACGATGTGGCGGATGCCGATGAGATGCGCGAGGTAGGAGTGGCGGCGCGTTTGCGTCAGCACGCCTTTGCGCGCGTCGATCAAGATCACCGCGAGGTCGGCCGTGGAGGCGCCGGTGACCATGTTGCGGGTGTATTGTTCGTGGCCGGGTGTGTCAGCCACGATGAACTTGCGTTTTTCAGTGGCGAAGAAGCGGTAGGCGACATCGATGGTGATGCCTTGCTCGCGCTCGGCGGCGAGGCCGTCGACCAGCAAAGCGAAGTCGATATTCTGCCCCTGTGTGCCGGCACGTTTGGAATCCGCCTCGAGCGCCGCCAGCTGATCCTCGAAGATCATCTTCGAATCATACAGCAGCCGCCCGATCAGCGTTGATTTGCCGTCATCCACCGAGCCGCAGGTGATGAAGCGCAGCAGTGATTTGTGCTGATGTTGCAACAGATAAGCGTCGATATCGGCGGCGATCAGCGCATCGGCCTGGTAGGAGGACTCTTGTGTGGTGGTAACGGACATCAGAAATACCCCTCCTGCTTTTTCTTCTCCATGCTGGCGGCCTGGTCGTGGTCGATGGCCCGGCCCTGGCGTTCGGATGTCGTGGTCAGCAGCATCTCCTGGATCACCTGCGGCAGCGTGGCCGCCTCGGATTCCACAGCACCGGTGAGCGGGTAGCAGCCCAGCGTGCGGAAGCGCACGGATTTCATCTCCGGCACCTCGCCGGGGCGCAGGCGGAAGCGCTCGTCATCGACCATGATGGTCAAGCCGTCACGCTGCACCACCGGGCGTTTGGCCGCGAAATACAGCGGTACGATCGGGATGTTCTCCAGATGGATGTATTGCCAGATGTCCAGCTCGGTCCAGTTGGAGATGGGGAACACGCGGATGCTCTCGCCCTTGGCCTTGCGGGCGTTGTACAAATTCCACAGCTCGGGGCGCTGGTTTTTCGGGTCCCACCGGTGGTTGGCGGAACGGAACGAGAAGATGCGCTCCTTCGCGCGTGATTTCTCCTCATCGCGCCGCGCGCCGCCGAAGGCCGCGTCAAAGCCGTATTTATCCAGCGCCTGCTTCAGCCCTTCGGTTTTCCACATGTCGGTGTGCAGGCCGCCATGGTCAAACGGGTTGATGCCGCGCGCGGTGGCCTCGGGGTTTTGATACACCAGCAGCTCCATGCCGCTCTCGCGCGCCATGCGGTCGCGCAGCTCGTACATCGCCTTGAACTTCCAGGTCGTATCCACATGCAGCAGGGGAAAGGGCGGCGGGCTCGGGTAGAACGCCTTGCGGGCCAGGTGCAGCATCACCGCGGAGTCCTTGCCGACAGAGTAGAGCATCACCGGCTTTTCGGCCTCGGCCACCACCTCGCGCATGATGTGGATCGATTCAGCTTCCAGCCGTTGCAGATGCGTGAGCTGGCTGGTGGGCGAGGCGGTTGGCGTGGTCATTGCGGCGGCGGCTCCGGTTGGGCGGGATAATGCACAGGGCCGCAGTTTAGTCCGCACGCCGCGATAGGTAAAACCTTGTTGGAAAAAAAGAAGTTTTTACCAAAAGCCGCGCGGTTGGAGGAAAAAACCCGGCGGCGGGATGCGCGCGGGCGGAAGATTAAACGGCGGCCGGTTCAGGACAGGCCGCCGATTTCGCCGTTGGCGTCGAGGAAGATATGTTCGGCCGCCGGGTGGCGGGGCAGGCCCGGCATGGTGAGGATGTTGCCGCAGAGGGCGACGATGAACCCGGCGCCGGCGGCGAGGCGGACCTCGCGGATGTTGAGGCTGAAGTGATCCGGGGCGCCGCGCAGGGTTGGATCAGCCGAGAAGCTGTATTGGGTTTTGGCCATGCAGACGGGCAGGGCGGCGAACCCGGCGCTGGTGAATTCGCGGAGTTGCTTGGCGGCGGCGGGCTCGAAGGTGACATCCGTGGCGCCGTAAATTTGTGTGGCGACGGTGCGGATTTTTTCCGCCAGCGGCAGATCGTCAGGGTAGAGGAGTTGGAAGCTGGAGGGGGTATCGCTAAGCGCGCGCACCACGCTGGCCAGCTCCAGGGCGCCGGCGCCGCCCGCGGCCCAATGGTTGCAGGCAACCACCCTGATGCCGGCCCCGGCGCAGGCGGCTTCCACCGCCGCGAGTTCGGCCGGGGTGTCGGCGGTGAAGCGGTTGATGGCCACCACCACCGGCAGGCCGTATTGGCGCATGTTGCCGGCGTGGCGGAGCAGATTGGCGCAGCCGGCGCGCACCGCCTCCACATGTTCCGTGCCGAGCTCGTGCAGGGGCACGCCGCCGTGCATCTTCAGCGCGCGCACGGTGGCCACCACCACGCAGGCGGCGGGGGTGAGCCCGGCCTTGCGGCATTTGATGTCGAGGAATTTCTCACCCCCCAGATCGGCGCCGAAACCGGCTTCGGTGATGACGAAATCAGCCAGGCCGAGGGCGGTTTTGGTGGCGATGACCGAGTTGCAGCCCTGCGCGATGTTGGCGAAGGGGCCGCCGTGGATGAAGGCCGGGGTGCCTTCGAGCGTTTGCGCCAGGTTGGGGGCCAGCGCGTCGCGCAGCAGAGCCGCCATCGCGCCGGTGGCGTTGAGTTCGCGCGCGCGCACCAGACGCTTGTTCATGTCGCGGCCGATCACGATATCGCCCAGGCGCTGCTCCAGATCCGCCAGCGATTCCGCGAGGCAGAGGATGGCCATTACCTCGCTGGCGGCTGTGATGTCATAGCCGGTTTGGCGGGGCGCGCCGTTGCCGGGGCCGCCAAGCCCGCTCACGATATCGCGCAGGGCGCGGTCGTTAAGGTCTACCGTGCGCGGCCAGGTGATGCGCCTTGTATCCAGGTTGAGCGCATTGCCCCAGTAGATGTGGTTGTCGATCATCGCCGCCAGCAGGTTGTGCGCGGCGGAGATGGCGTGCAGGTCGCCGGTGAAATGCAGGTTGATCTCGCTCATCGGCCCAACTTGCGCCTGCCCGCCGCCGGTGGCCCCGCCTTTGGCGCCAAAGCATGGCCCCAGGCTTGGTTCGCGCAGGCAGATGGCCACTTTGACGCCCTGGCGGCGCAGCGCGTCGCCCAGCCCGATACTGGTCGTGGTTTTGCCCTCGCCGGCGGGGGTGGGGCTGATGGCGGTGACAAGCACGAGCTTGCCGCGCGGCGCGGCCATGGCGCTGGTTGCGAAATCCAGCGGCACCTTGGCCTTGTGGGGGCCGTAGCGGTAGAGCGTCTCGGGCGGGATGTTCAACGCCGCGGCGACGGCCTCGATGGGTTGCAGGGGGGTGGCGCGGGCAATGGCGAGGTCGCTGGCGGGATCAATGGTTCTGAACATGAAAAGGGCCTAGCACGGGGCGGCGCCGGGCATAAAGAGTGTGCTCATGGGCTGCTTATCGCCGAGGTTATTCGTGCGGCCAGCGTGCCAGCGGCGAGGTTGCCGGGGAAGGCGCTGATGAAGCTGCCATCGGGCGCCATGAGGTAGATGAAGTCGCTATGCGTGATGTTGCCGCCTTGCGGGCCAGCGGGGGCGGCATACACGTGATACGCCTGCATGGCCTGGGTCACCTGCGCCGCTGTGCCGGAGAGGCCGATGATATCGGGCGAGAACAGGCGGGCGTAGCGGCTGGCGGCCGCCGGGGTGTCACGCGCGGGGTCTATGGTGATGAACAGGCATTGCAGGCGTTGCGCCGCCACGCCCATTTTGGCCAGCGCCAGGGCGATATGGTACATCGCCGCGGGGCATTCATCCGGGCAATGCGTGTAACCGAAGAATATTAACAGGAATTTGCCGGGAAAATCCTGGTTGGTGACGCTCTGGCCCGCGCCGCTGGTGAGGCTGAAAGGGCCGCCGATGGCGCTTTGCGCGTGCGCCGGGGAGACGGCCAGAGCCAGCATGGCCCCGCCCAGCGCGCTGCGCCTTGTCAGCCGCATGGCGGGATCATGATTCCACGAATTGCCGCGCGCGCGGGGTGCGCGCGGAGGGGGCTTGGATGTCGCCTACATCGAACTGGGCGGCCTGTTCCGCCAGTTGGCGCACCGCCTGCCCCAGGCTGTGCGCCGCGGCGTTGGTCTCCTCGACCATTGCGGCGGTGCGCTGGGTGCCATGGTCCATGCTGTTTACCGCGTCGTTCACCTGCGCCAATGCCGCCGCCTGCTCTCCGGCCGAGGCGCTGATCGTGTTCACGGCAAGGTCGATCTCCCCGACCTGCACGGCCAGACGCACCAGCACCTCGCCGGTTTTCGCCACACGGTCCACGCCTTCGCGCACCTGGGCCTCGGAAGCCTGGATCAGCGCTTTGATCTCCTTGGCGGCATCGGCCGAGCGTTGCGCCAGCGCCCGGACCTCGGTGGCAACCACCGCGAACCCGCGCCCGGCATCGCCCGCGCGGGCGGCCTCCACCCCGGCGTTGAGCGCCAGCAGGTTGGTCTGGAAGGCGATTTCATCGATCACGCCGATGATGTTGCCGATCTGGCGGGAGGAGGTGTCAATCCCGCTCATGGCTTCCACCGCCTGCGCCACCACCGTGCCGGAGAGCGTTGTTTCGTTTCGCGCGGCTCCGGCGGCATCGCGCGCCTGCCCTGCGCCGGCCGCGGTGGCGCGCACCGCGCTGGTTACCTCGTCGAGCGCGGCGGCGGCTTCCTCCAGCGCGGCGGCCTGTTGCTCGGTCCGGTGGGCCAGATCGTCAGAGGCGGAAATGATCTCGGCGGTGCCGGCGTTGATGGTGCCGGTGGAGCGCAGGATGGCGGTCACGATCTCGCGCAGTTGTGTCAGGGCGGCGTTGTAGTCGGCGCGCAGCTTCTCGTAATGGGCGGGAAATGGCAGATCCAGCTGGTGGCGCAGTTCGCCGCGCGCCAGCCGGGCCAGCCCTTGCGCCAGCTCGTTGACCACCTGGCTCAGCTCACGCGCTGTTTCGGCGCGCAAGGCCTCGGCGCGCTGGCGTTCTGCCTCCACCACCAGGCGCTGCGCCGCGGCTTCCGCCTCCGCCGCCTGGATTTCGGCCGTGGCGGCCTGGGCATCGGCGAGGTGGCGGGCGGAACTCTCAAACAAGGCGACGATGCGCTGAGTCACCCAGACCAGCGCCCCGGCCTCCGCCACCACCACCGCCGCATGCAGCAACACGCGCGGCAGGCTCGCCCCATCGGGGAAGAGTAGCGCGGGCGCCAGGTAATTCAGGCTCAGATGCTGCAGCGCGGTCACCGCCGCGCCGGCCAGGATTACATCCCGGTCGCAATAGACGGCCAGGATGGCCAGCGCCGCGAAGTAATACATGTGGACGTCGATCTGCAGGGGAGCGCCGCGGCAGGCGGCCAGGATGATGGAGACCATGGCGATGTAGGCGACGGCGACGGTCAACCGTGTTGCCTTTGCCTCCGGCGCCAGGGACCAGGCGGCGCTCGCCACCCCCGCCACCAGCACCGCCGCGATGCACGGCCCCCACACGCCGTTGCCCGCCGCCCAGGCGCTTAAGCCCGCCAGAGGCACATGCAGCCACAGCCATAGCACCATCCAGCGGCTGGCTGTGTCGCGGAGTTTGTCCATATCGGTTTTCATGTCAGTTCCCTGTTGCCTGCGATGCTTTGTTTCCGGTTCGCCCGCCGCACGCGCCCGCCGCCTGGGGGTTGAGCAACAGCCACGCCCCCTGGCGGCGCAATTGCTTGCGGCCGCCGCCCTTGGCCGGGAGCGCCACCACGATGAACGGCAGGCCGCCCAGGCGCACCACCTGCCCGGCGGAGGCAGCCGCCAGCATGGCGCGCGAGGCGCTCCACCAGGGCGGGAACACCGCCGCCACCGGACCCCCGGCGGCGGGTTGCAGGCTGATGGCGGCCGCGGCCGCCAGCGAGAAAAGTGCCAGCGCGGCGGGCAGCAGCCAGGGGGAGGGCCGGGAACCGTTCATGCCGGCAGGCTTAGGCATGGAATTCTTAAGAAATAGCTCTCTGGCCGGTATTGCGTTTTGTTAATGTTGATTCAGGTCAATCAGCCGGGGGGGATTCCGTGCGAGAAGGGGGAGCGGCCTCCGTTGTGAGGTGTAGCCCGAGGAGAGCGAGCATGCCCGAAAAATCCACGAACCCTTTTGAAGCCTTTCTGCTGCCGCAGAATCTGTTTGACGGGTCGCAGAAATTCGCACCCAATGCCAAGGCCTTCGAGCAAATGAGCGAGGTGGCGCGCAACCTGGCGGAGGCGCAGATGGTCTATGGCCAGGCCGTGATGCGTGCCAATGCGGCGCTGCTCAGCGTTATGTTCAACCAGGCGGCTCCGGCGGAAAACGAACGCCCCAGCGAGGCGGCGTTGAAATCGGGCAATACCGGTGTATGAGGCCGTTTCTCAACGGATAGCCGGCGTGCCGCGTTGAATTTGTTAAAGCCCTGAAGATCTGAGAGGCGCCATGGATATCACCACCGAATTGCTGGAAAACCGCATTTTCGACGACATTGCGGTTGGCGACAGCGCCAGCATGACGCGGCAGATCACGCTGGATGACATCGCGCTGTTCTCGGTGATCTCGGGGGATATCAACCCGGCGCATCTCGATGCCGAATACGCCGCGACGGATCTGTTCCACCATATCATCGCGCAGGGGGTGCTGACCGCCGGGCTGATCTCGGCCGTGCTCGGCACCAAACTGCCGGGGCCGGGCACCATCTACCTCAGCCAGGATCTGCGTTTCCTCGCGCCGGTGAGCCCTGGCGACACGATTACCGCGGCGGTGACCGTGTCGGAGAAGATTCCGCAGAACCACCGCGTGATTTTAGACTGCGCCTGCCGCAACCAGCATGGCGCCCTGGTGCTGCAGGGCACCGCAACGGTGAAGGCGCCGGAGCAGAAGGTGAGCCGCCACGCCATGGCGCTGCCCGAGGTGCGGTTGCTGCGCCATGAGCATCTGCGCAATCTGCTGAGCCGCGCCGGCGCGGGCGAGCCGCTGCCCACCGCGATTGCGCATCCGTGCGACGAGACCTCGCTGCTGGCCGCGCTGGAGGCCGCGCGGGCCGGGCTGATCACGCCCATTCTCGTGGGGCCCGTGGACAAGATACGCGCCGTTGCCGCGGCCCATGGGCTGGATATAACCGCCCTGCGCATAGAGCCGGCGCCGCATAGCCACGCCGCCGCCGCCCGCGCGGTGGAGCTGGTGCGCACCGGGCGCGCGCGGCTGCTGATGAAGGGCTCGCTGCATACCGATGAGCTGCTGCATGAGGTGACCGCGGCACAGACCGGCCTGCGGACCGGCAAGCGGCTGAGCCATGTTTATGTCATGGATGTGCCCTCCTACCCCAAGCCGCTGCTGGTGACGGATGCCGCCATCAACATCATGCCTGATCTGGAGGACAAGGCGCACATCATTCAGAACGCCATCGACCTGGCGCATGTTCTGGGCATTGCCGCGCCGCGGGTGGCGATTCTGGCGGCGGTGGAAACCGTGAACCCGGCGATGCAGGCGACGCTGGACGCCGCCGCGCTGTGCAAGATGGCCGAGCGCGGGCAGATTACCGGCGCGGTGCTGGATGGCCCGCTGGCGTTTGACAACGCGATCAGCGCCACGGCGGCGGCGCAAAAGAGCATTGCCTCGCCCGTGGCCGGGCTTGCGGATATTCTGGTGGTCCCCAACATCGAATCGGGCAATATCCTGGCCAAGCAGCTGACTTTTCTGGCCAATGCGGATGCCGCCGGCATTGTGCTCGGCGCCAGCGTGCCCATTATTCTCACCAGCCGCGCCGATGATGCGCGCGCGCGCATGGCCTCCTGCGCGCTGGCGGTGATTCTTGCCGGAGCGGATGCGGTGAACAGTCCGGAGCGGATGCGGTGAACATGTCCGGAGCGGCCAAAGGTGCCTGATGCGGTCCTGACGCTCAACGCCGGGTCGTCGAGCCTTAAATTCGCGCTGTATGAAACCGGCCAGGCGCTCGCGTGCATCGCCACGGGCGAGGTGGAGAACATCGGCGCCGCGCCGCATCTGCGTATTCATGCCGGGGAGGCGGTGGCGCTGGAGCATCGCTGGCCTGATCATGCGCCGCTCACGCATGAGGATCTGCTCGGCACCGTGCTGGAATGGGTGGAGGCTCATCTGGGCGCGGACAGGCTGATTGCCTGCGGGCACCGCATCGTCCATGGCGGCGCCCGGTTCAGCGCCCCCACGCGGCTCACCGCCGCCGTGCTGGCCGGGCTGGAGGCTTTGATTCCGCTGGCCCCGCTGCACCAGCCCCATAATCTCGCCGCCGTGCGCGCGGTGATGGCGCTGCGCCCGGCGCTGCCGCAGATCGCCAGTTTTGACACCGCCTTCCACCATACCATGCCCGTGGCGGCCCAGCGCCTGCCGCTGCCCCGGCATTTTCATGATGAAGGCGTGCGCCGCTATGGTTTCCATGGGCTTTCCTATGAGTATATCGCCTCGCGTCTGCCGGAGGTGGCGCCGCATCTGGCGGGGGGGCGGGTCATCGTCGCGCATCTGGGCAACGGCGCCAGCCTGTGCGCCATGGCGGCGGGGAGATCGGTTGATACCTCGATGGGGTTCACCGCGCTCGAAGGGCTGATGATGGGCACGCGCACCGGCGCCATGGACCCCGGGGTGCTGCTGTATCTGCTGCAATCATGCGGGTTCACGCCGGAGACGCTGAGCGGCCTGCTGTATACGCAATCGGGCCTGCTGGGCGTCTCGGGCATCTCCGCCGACGTGCGCGCGCTCCTCGCCGACCCGCGCCCGCAGGCGGGCGAAGCGCTGGCGCTATTCAGCAACACGGCCGCCCGCCACATTGCCGGGCTGACGGCCTCGCTGGGCGGGCTGGACGGGCTGGTGTTCACCGCGGGCATCGGCGAGAACGCGCCGGCGATCCGCGCCGCCATCTGCGCCCGGCTGGGCTGGATCGGCATCGGACTCTCCCCCGAGGCGAATGCGGCGAACGCGCCGCGCATCAGCACGCCGCAAAGCCGGGTTGAGGTTCGGGTCATCCCCACCAGCGAGGAGGCGATGATCGCGGCGCATTGCCTCTCGGTTCTCGGGGAGGGCGGCAATGCGAACGGGATTGAAACGCGCCGCCCCATGGCGCATGATTGACGGGCTGGCGCTACAACTGGCGATAAGCGGCAAAGGAGGGGCGGTATGTGTCCACATTGCGCTGACGGTTCCGGGCATGTCCATGCGCATCGCGCGCGGATTTTGCAGCTTCTGGCCCTGATCGAACATCCTGACGCGCTCCCGGCGCGTGATGCGTTGCGGATTGCCGGGGAGCTTTTGGCCTGGGCCGGGCAACAGGAGACGGGGTTGCGTTGCGAGCCGGTGGCGGCCGGCGGCCTTGGCGCGGCCGCCTGAAGGGGGCGCGGTGATGGAACCACAAACAGGCTTGCTGCCGGGGCCCGCCGCTGAGCTGCTGACGCGGCTTGAGCTTGTCTACCGGGATTTGCATGCCAATCCCGAGCTTTCCATGCAGGAGCGGCGCACCGCCGGGATCGCCGCGGCGTGGTTGCGCGAGAACGGGTTTGAGGTGAGCGAAGGCGTTGGCGGCACAGGGGTTGTTGGGCTGCTGCGCAATGGCGAGGGGCCGGTTGTTATGCTGCGCGCGGATATGGACGCGCTCCCGATCCAGGAAAGTACCGGCCTGGCTTATGCGAGCGATAAAACCGGAACCGACCGTTTTGGCCAGGCCACGCGGATTGCTCATTCCTGCGGGCATGACATGCATGTGGCCTGGCTGATGGGGGCGGCTTGCATCCTGGCTGAAAACCGGGCGGCCTGGCGCGGCACGGTGATGGCCGTTTTCCAGCCTGGGGAAGAAACCGGGCAGGGGGCGCGCGCCATGATCGAGGATGGCATGGTCAAGCGCTTTCCCCGGCCGGATGTGACCCTGGGGCAGCATGTGATGCCGCTTTCAGCCGGGCAGATCGGCTGGCGCACGGGTACCATGCTATCCGCCGGGGATAGCTGGGAGGTCACCATGTTCGGGCGCGGCGCGCATGGCTCGATGCCGCAAAAGAGCATCGATCCGGTGGTGATGGCGGCCTCGGCGGTGATGCGCCTGCAAACGGTGGTTTCACGCGAGGTGGCGATGACGGACGCCGCCGTTGTGACGGTAGGCACGCTGCAGGCGGGGATGAATGAGAATGTCATCCCGGACCGGGCTTTGCTGCGCCTGAATGTCCGCACCTTCAAGACGGAGGTGCGCACGCGCGTGCTCGCGGCCATCAGGCGGATTCTGGAAGCGGAGGCTCAGGCTTCCGGCGCGCCGCGGCCGCCTGAATTCTCGGTGCTGAGCGAGTTTCCGCTCACCCGCAATGACGAAACGGCGACGCGCAAGGTTGTGGCGGCGCTGGCGCAACGCTTTGGTGACGCGCGCCTGAGCGAGATTTCGCCCGCCACGGCCAGCGAGGATTTTGGCTTGTTTGGCACCGCCTGGAATACGCCTGCGGTTTTCTGGGTGATCGGCGGTATAGACCCGGCCAAATATGAAGCGGCGCGCGCGGCGGGCCGGCTGGATGAGTTGCCGGCCAACCATGCGCCCGATTTCGCGCCCGTGATCGACCCGGTGCTGCGCACGGGCATTGAAGCCATGCTGGCCGCCGCCGGCGCGTGGCTTTGCCGTGGCGATGCATAGCACGCTGCTGAAAAATCTGATCGAGGTGCTGGACTGGGTGGGAACCTTGGCGTTCGCGCTGAGTGGTGGTTTGCTTGGCGTGCGCAAGCAGTTCGACCTTTTCGGTGTCTTGTTTCTGTCCTTCGTGGTGGCGGTGGCCGGCGGCATGATGCGCGATATCCTGATCGGCGCGCTGCCCCCGGCCGCGGTTACCGATACACACTACTTCATGATCTCAATTGGCGCGGGGCTGCTGACCTTCTATTGGTATCCGCGGGTGGCTTCATTGCAGCGCCAGATATTGTTGTTCGACATGGTCGGCCTTGCCTTGTTTGCCGTGATCGGCGCGCAGAAGGCGCTGGACTATGGGATTAACCCGGTGATGGCCGCGATTATGGGCATGTTGACGGGCATTGGCGGCGGCATGGTCCGCGATGTTCTGGCGGGCGAGGTGCCTTTTGTGCTGCGCGCCGACCTTTACGCAATTGCCGCGCTGGCGGCCGGGGCGGCGGTATCGGCCGGACATGTTGCCGGGCTGGCGCCGCTGATCGCAATGCTGCTTGGCGCCGGGCTTTGTATTTTTTTGAGGTTGATGGCAATTTATCGCGGCTGGCGCGCGCCGGTGGCCCCTTGGAAAGATGAAAATAAAAATTGAGCCATTGTGCTCTGGCCTGTCTGCTTGATGTCCATGAAAATGGATTCGAAATGACTTTTTCGTGGCGAGCTTGCGCCGCGCGGCGTGTACCACAGGGGCGTCGCAACGGCCCTCCAGCGCCGCCGTTGCTCACGCAATGCAGACGCACCTAGCCGGCGGCGGCGCTGGGAAAGCCGATGATCCCGGCCGTGTAGCCCGTCAGCGTGAACGTGTAGAGTCTGATCGTTTGAGGTTGACGCGCGCCAGCGTGGCAACCGAAAGCGTGAATCAGCCTCTTATCAAAGCGTCTGATCGTTTGAGGTTGACGCGCGCCAGCGTGGCAACCGAAAGCGTGAATCAGCCTCTTATCAAAGAGTTGGAGCGCGGGCGGGGGCGCTCTTGCGTCAACCCAAACCTATCGCGCTAGGCGCTATCCGCATTCCCGTAATGCGGAGGCCGGTTTCATCCGCCGATCAGTACTGTGAAACAACCTAATACGATCGAGCCGCCATGGGCGCAGGAATCCCCCATGCGCGCGGCGGGGCGGCCGCCGATGAGGACGGTCGCGGAGCCTTTGATGATGGAATCCGGCGGGCCGGCGCAGGTGACGACATCGCCGAGGCAGGCGGCGGGCAGGCCGCCGATGAGGACGGTGGGGGCGCCTGGCGCGGTGATGGGACCGCCGACATGCGGCACCAGCACAGTCACCATCGGGCAGACGTGCATGTCAGTGAGGCGGGCTGCGGGAAAGGCCATATTGTAACAATATCATTTTCAATCAGGGGCGTCACCTGATATACAGGAGAACATGTAGGGCGTGTTAAAAATCAGACGTGTGTAGGGCCGAAGTGGTTTTGGGCTGAATTTACATGACGGGTGGGGTGGATGCGAGAAACGGACGGTTTTCCTTTGCGCGCTCCTGAAGCCGTCAGGCTGGTCGCCGGTGCTCTGCTGCTGGCGCTGGCAGGAGCGCAGGGGGCCGCTGCACAGAGCGCCGTGCCGAGTTTTCCGCAGGCATCGCCGTTGCCGCACATCGTGCCGCAGAGCCCGCCCAAGCTGGGGGCGGGGTTGCCGGGTTTTCAGGCGCCTGCGGCGGAAGGGGCGTTGCCCAGCGCGGTGATTCAGGTTCGTTCGGTTACGGTGATCGGGGCGACGGCGTTTGCGCAGGCGCGGCTTGCGGGGTTCACCAGCGGACTGGCCGGGCAGGCCGTCCCGCTGCAAAAAATTGAGGCGGCGCGGCGCGCTTTGCTGGATTTGTACCGCAGCCATGGGTTTATCCTGACGACTGTTTCGCTGGATATAGATGCGGCGGGCAATGTGCGATTCATCGTCATCGAGGGGCGGATCGTCGAGGTGAAGCTCTCGCAGGACATCGGCCCGGCCGGGAGCATGGTGTTGCGCTTCCTGAACCATCTGACAACGGAACGGCCGCTGCGCGAGGCGTCGCTGGAGCGCTGGTTGCTGCTGGCGCAACAGGTGCCCGGGGTTTCGGTGCATGCGGTGTTGCAATCGGACAATGACGATCCAGGCGCGCTTACCTTGGTGGCGGAGGTGAGCAAGCAGAGTGTCTCCGCAGTGGTGACGGCCGATAACCGCGGCTTCCAGGCGGCGGGGCCGGTGGAGGGGTTGGCGGTGGCCGATCTGAACAGCATGACCGCGCAGGGCGAGCAGACCGAAATCTCGATGTTCCATACCGATGCCGGCACCGATAATTTCGGCCAGATCGCGGAGAGCTTTTTCGTCGGGAATGATGGCCTGCGCCTGAAATTTTATGGCGGTGCGGGGCGCGCGAACCCTGATGGCGTGCTGGGCACGGTGCATTACCAGAGTTCCATCACCGTGTTCGGCGCGCTGGCGAGCTATCCGCTGATCCTGCGGCGCAATCAGGCGCTGAATTTAATGCTGCATTTTGATGGTGTCGAGGATGCGATCAGCATCGCCGGGATTCCGACCAGCTATGACAGCCTGCGTGTAGCGCGGCTGGGCGGGCAGTATGCCTGGCAGGATTTATGGGCGGGCAATACGCGCGATGCGTTGAGCGTGCTGAACCTGCAGGCGTCAAAGGGCATTCCGTATTTTGGCGCCTCGCCGGATGGCCGGACGGCGCCCCCCGCCGGGCGCAGCGAGGAGAAGTTCGATTTCTGGAAGGTGGCTGGCTCGATCAGCCGGACGCAGACCCTGTTCTCGCCCTTTACCGGCGCCACCGTGGCGCTGCGCACCGAGGCGGGCGGGCAGTACACCACCGAAATCCTGCCCTCGGAGGAGCAGTTCTATCTCGGCGGCAACCGATTCACCCGCGGGTTTTATTCCGGCCAGGTGGTGGGCGACAAAGCCCTGTACGCCACGGCGGAACTGCAGCTCAATCTTGGATATAGTTTCCCGGTGTTCAGCCATGACATTGACCTGGGTACGCAATTTTACGGGTTTTATGATTGGGGTGAGACCTGGTCAAACCTGCATACCGATCTTGATCATCGGATCAGATCGGTGGGCGGCGGGGTGCGGATGGGGTTGACCCGCTATCTGGAGATGGACGGCGAGGTGACGGAACGCTTGACGACACGGCTGGAACCGGCGGCGACCAAGCTGAGGCCGTTGGCGGAGACCGTGGTCTACTGGGGCGTTACGGCCCGCTATTGAACGTTGCCGGCGCCGCGAGGCCGGATATGCGCGCGAACTGATGGCGCGAGGTGAGAGGGTGTGATGGAACGCAAAACATGGCGGCTGGCAGGGGCTGGGGCGAACGGGCGCATTGCCCGCGCGGCGTGGCTGGCGACAACGGCGCTAACGGCGATCTTGATGAGCCCGGGCGCGTTGCGGGCGCAATCCGCACTGCCACCCACCACCACCCCGCAAGGCGGCGTGGTGGTGGGCGGCAGCGCCACCATCACGCAGGGCGCCGCCAGCACCACGATCAATCAGAGCAGCCAGCTCACCGCGATCAACTGGCGGAGCTTCAACGTGGGCAGCGCGGCGTCGGTGCAGTTCAACCAGCCCTCCTCCAGCGCGATTGCGCTGAACCGGGTGGTAACGCCCGAACCTTCGGTGATCGCGGGGAAGATCAATGCCAACGGGCAGATCGTGCTGGTCAATCAGTCCGGGGTGGTGTTCACCAAAGGCGCGCAGGTGAATGCGGAGAGCATCGTCGTCTCGACCTCCAATGTCGCGACCAAGGATTTCATGGCTGGAAAACTGGTGTTTTCCGGGGCGCCGAATCCTGGGGCCAAAATCATCAATAACGGGGCGTTGACCGCGCGCCAGGCCGGGCTTGTGGGGTTGGTGGCGCCGCAGGTCGCCAATAACGGGGTGATCACGGCGCAGCTTGGGCGGGTGGTGCTGGCCGGGGCGAGCGCGTTCACGCTCGATTTGTACGGTGACCGGCTGGTCTCGCTGGATGTGACCCAGGCGGTGCGCGCGGTGGATGTGGGCGGTAAGCTGGTGCCGGCGCTGGTGACCAACAGCGGGCTGATTCTGGCCGATGGCGGCAAGGTTACGCTTACGGCGCGGGATGCCGATGCGCTGGTGACGCAGCTGATCAACGCGGGCGGCACCATCCGCGCGAATACCGTGGGGGCGAACACGGGGACGATTTCCATCCAGGGCGTGGGCGGAGATATTCAGATCGCCGGAAATCTGCTGGCGCAAGGGACGCAGGCCGGAAGCAAGGGCGGCGCGGTGGAGGCGTTGACAACGGGCACGGTGAGCGTGGCGCCGGGGGCGGTGATCAACGCCGCGGGCGATGCGGGCGGCGGCGTGGTGGCGTTGGGCACGAATTTGCAGCGCGCCGCGGCCGGGGCGGCTGATACAGCGGCGCCGCGCGCGGCGGCGGTGGTGGTCGCGGCCGGCGCGGTGGTGAAGGCCGATGCCACGGGCAGCGGCAATGGCGGCAGGGTGACGCTGCTGAGTTCGCGGGCGACGAATTTTGCCGGGGCGATTTCCGCGCAAGGCGGCCCGCAAGGCGGCAATGGCGGGATGGTCGAGATCTCCAGCGACGGGGTGATTTCCTTGGGCGGCACGGTGGTTGATACCGCGCTCAATGGCCAGCCGGGGGAGATATTGCTCGACCCGCAGACGCTGATCGTGAGCAGTTCGGGAACCAGCAGCGGGCAGACGAGCTATATCGATCCGGCTTCGCTGGTCAGCCTGACCGGGTCCGTCACGTTAAGCGCGGCCAAGCTGGTGGATGTGGTCAGCGCGGTCAACCTGACTGGAGCCTCGGTTCTGACGTTGAGTTCCGGCGGTGACGTGACCATCGGCGCATCGATCGACACTGTTGGCTCCCTGGAGATTGATGCGGGTGGGACGCTGTTGGTAGGGGCTGGGCTGACGGCCGGGAGCATCGCGCTGTTGGACACCGGCGCCAAGACCTTGATTGACATCGGCGCGCCGGTTGTGGGGACAACGCTGGTGGCATTGGAGAGCGGCGGCGGCATCAGCGAAATCGCGGGCGGCGTTATCTCGACGGCTTCGCTGGTGAGCGGCGCGGCGAATAGCGGCAACGACATGCTGGGCGGAGCAAACAGCGTAACAACGCTGGGCGCGTTCACCCTGGGTGGTGCCGGGACGCTGACCTTTGCCGATGCCGGAGCGCTGAATGTGGCGGGTACGGTGAGCGCGGCGGATGTGATTCTGGAGAGCAGCGGCGCGGTGAGCGAGGTGAGTGGCGGCGCGCTGAACGTGGGGACGCTGAGCAGCGGCGGCACCACGATTGGTGGTGCGGTGTCGCTGGGGAATGGCAACAATATCGGCACGCTGGAGGCGTTCGCGGCGGCGGGGACTATTCTGCTGGACGACAGTGGCGCGCTGAATATCGCCGGTGTGGTGCAGACGCCGGGGTTGTTGACGTTGCAGGATGGCGGCGGCATCAGCGAGGTGAGTGGCGGCGCGCTGAATGTGGGGACGCTGAGCAGCGGCGGCGCCACGATCAGTGGTGCGGTGTCGCTGGGGAATGGCAACAATATCGGCACGCTGGGGGCGTTCGCGGCGGCGGGAAATATTCTGCTGGATGACAGTGGCGCGCTGAATATCGCCGGTGTGGTGCAGACGCCGGGGCAATTCACGCTGCGGGATGGCGGGACGGTGAGCGAGGTGAGTGGTGG
>JAJZCG010000020.1 GCA_021846225.1 Pseudomonadota bacterium
TCACGCAGCTTTTCTTCCCAGACTTCAAAGGAAGAAACGGCGATCGGGCCGGGGCCGTGCACGCGGTGGCCTTCGGTCTCATTGCTTGCGGTCACGGGGCCGAGCGTGATGGGAACAACCTCGCCATCAAGCAGGCACACGATGCGCCGCAGCGGCCTGACCCAGGTAAACTCCCCGCCCTGGCCCCAGCGCATGGATTTCGGCCAGGAAAATCTGGCCAGCGCTTCGGGCAGCACCGTCTGGATGAAGGCGCCTGCCGGCTGGCCTGCGGCGCGCTTGTGCAGGACCCAGAAATCACCCTCCTGCACCAACTCCTCGCGGGCGGCGCCGTGTTTGCGCAAAAATCCGGCAAGCGCCTGTTCAGGGGCGCTGGCGCGCGGGCCACGCTCGGCGGTCACGCTTTCCGGCACGCCGGGCGCAACCTGGGCCTTGAGCGCCACCCGGCGCGGGCCAAAATAGGTAACCGGCGCGCATAACTGCAGCGGCTTCAGCACCTGGCTGCAAATCCCCTCCAACTGCACGGCGGCATCTTCCTGCATCCGCGCAGGTATTTCCTCGGAGAACAGCTCCAGAAAAAACTCAAGCATCACGCGCTCTCCCCGGCAACCCAGGCTTCGGCGCAGGCTTTCGCCAGCGCCCGCACCCGTCCGATATACGAAGCCCGCTCCGCCACCGAGATCACACCGCGCGCATCCAGCAGATTGAACAAATGGCTCGCCTTGATGCACTGGTCATACGCCGGCAGCGCCAAAGCATGGCCCACCAGCGCCGCGCACTCCGCCTCGGCATCGGCAAAATGCCGGATCAGCATATCGGTATTGGCGAACTCGAAATTATGCGCCGAATACTCCTTCTCCGCGCGCAAAAACACATCGCCGTAACGCACCCCCGCGCCGTTGAAGTCGAGGTCATAAACATTCTCGACCCCCTGCGCGTACATCGCGAGGCGTTCCAGCCCGTAGGTCATCTCAAAACTCGGCAAATCCACCGCAATCCCGCCGACCTGCTGAAAATATGTGAACTGCCCGACCTCCATGCCATCGCACCACACCTCCCAGCCAAGCCCCCAGGCGCCCAGCGTCGGGCTTTCCCAGTCATCCTCCACAAAGCGTATGTCGTGGCGGGCGCGGTCAATGCCGATGGCGTCATAGCTCGCCAGCAGCAGCTCCTGCGCGTCGGCGGGACTCGGCTTCACAATCACCTGATACTGATAATAATGCTGCAAACGGTTCGGATTTTCCCCGTAGCGCCCGTCGGATGGCCGCCGCGAGGGCTGCACATAGGCCGCTCGCCAGGGCTTTGGCCCCAGGGCGCGCAGGGTGGTCGCGGGGTGGAAGGTTCCCGCCCCCATCTCCACGTCATAGGGTTGCAGAATCACGCAGCCCTGCCTGGCCCAGAAGCCATGCAGGGTGAGGATGATATCCTGAAAACTTTTTGCGGCCGTCGGGCTGGTGGGGCGTGTCATGTACCATGTATGGGTTAGGCGTTATGCGGCGCAGCAATACGGCCCCAAACGCCGGAGGGCAACCTGGGTTATTACGTTTAAAAGAGGACGTGTCTTATGAGCAAAGGCTTCAACTGGTCAGCCGGAGACTCGATCAGCCTCTGCGCGGCGGCAATTCTGGGCGGCGGGGCCTTTGCCTTCCGCCTGCTCGCCATCGCGCCGCGCGCCACAGTGGGCATGTGCGCCGCCGCCAACGCACCCGCCATCTGCGTCCCGCGCCATGCGGTGCTCATGCTGCAATACTACCAGGGCTTCGGCTGGGCCGCCCTGGCGCTCGGGCTGGCGGCGTTTTTCCTGGGCAGGCGGGCCCCGGCGGCGCTGGCGCTGGGCATCGGCATCGCCGCGGTGGTCAATTACAACGCCACCACCGGCATCATTGGAGCCGCCTTCGGGCTGGTTGCCTGGCTCGGCCTGGCCACCGGGCGCTACCAAGCCAAAGCTTAGAGCCTGATCGTTTGAGGTTGACGCGCGCCAGCGTGGCAACCGAAAGCGTGAATCAGCCTCTTATCAAAGAGTCTGATCGTTTGAGGCTGCCGCGCGCCAGCGTGGCAACCGAAAGCGTGAATCAGCCTCTTATCAAAGAGCCTGATCGTTTGAGGTTGACGCGCGCCAGCGTGGCAACCGAAAGCGTGAATCAGCCTCTTATCAAAGAGTCTGATCGTTTGAGGTTGACGCGCGCCAGCGTGGCAACCGAAAGCGTGAATCAGCCTCTTATCAAAGAGTCTGATCGTTTGAGGTTGACGCGCGCCAGCGTGGCAACCGAAAGCGTGAATCAGCCTCTTATCAAAGAATTAGATCGCATTCGGGGTGCGCTCTTGCGTCAACCCAAACCTATCGCGATTTAGAGCCCCAGCTTACCCATCGCTAAAAATTTATCGCGGCGGCGGCTCTTCAACAACTCTGGCGTCAGCCCCTTCATCAGGTTCAGCTGCTGCGCAATGGCATCGCCCAGCGCCGCCAGCGCCGTCTCCGGGTCGCGATGCGCGCCGCCCAGCGGCTCCTGCACGATCTCGTCGATCAACCCCAGCTTCTTTAAATCCTGCGCGGTGACTCGCATGGCCTCGGCCGCCACCGGCGCCTGCGCGGCGTCACGCCACAGAATAGAGGCACAGCCCTCCGGCGAAATCACCGAATAGATCGCATGTTCAAACATCAGCACCGCGTTTCCGGCCGCCAGCGCAATCGCACCGCCCGAGCCTCCCTCGCCGATAATTGCCGCCACCAGCGGCACCGGAGCGCTCAAACACCCCTCGATCCCGCGCGCAATCGCCTCCGCCTGCCCCCGCGCCTCGGCCTCGATGCCGGGGAAAGCGCCGGATGTATCAACAAAAGTGAGAATCGGCAGGTTGAACCGCCCGGCCAGCTCCATCAACCGGCGCGCCTTGCGGTAGCCTTCGGGTTTAGCCATGCCGAAATTATGCTTGATCCGGCTTTCCGTATCAGTGCCCTTTTCAGTGCCGATCACCATCACCGCCTGACCGCGGAAACGGCCCATGCCGCCGATAATCGCCGCATCATCCGCAAACGCCCGGTCGCCGGCCAACGGCGTGAACTCGCTAATCAGCGCCGCGATCACCGCCCCCGCCTTCGGGCGCTCCGCATGGCGGGCCACCTGGGTTTTCTGCCATGGTGTCAGCCGCGCATAAATTGATTTCAACTGGCTGTCCGCCTTGGCGGAAAGCCGCGCCACCTCATCGGCGATATTGATCTCGCCGGGCTGGGTCATTCGCCGCAATTCCTCGATCTTGCTCTCGAGTTCGGCAACAGGTTTTTCAAAGTCCAGGAATTGACGCATGGGATCCGGCGTTTAGCACATATATCCGGCGAGGGAAGCAGGGGACTGCCTCGCCACGCCGCCGCGCGCTACTGCCCGCTCTTATCCCAGGGCGCATTACCCAGATTCACCTGCTTTGGCGTGGTGTTAGTGGCGCTCAGCGCCCCCACCCCGGCGCCAATGCCCGCCCCCACCACCACGCCGATCGGCCCGCCGACCAGCCCGATGGCAGCCCCCGTCGCGGCCCCTCCGGCCGTGGTGCCTGTCAACCGGCCCGTGCCCGAACCGCAACCGGCCAGAACCAGCAGCAAACTCAAGGAAATCATCTTTTTGCGCATGCCGCCCTCCAAACAATCCACCTCTTGTGTCAGATACCGGCCGCGCCGGGCAACAAGCAAAGCGAATCATCTGGCATCCCCGTCAGCCTTCTTTTATGGTGAAAGCGTACTGAATTCACTGAATACCCGGAGGAATTTCATGTCAGACCTGCTAAAAACCAAACTACCTCTCAAAAAGCCCGGCTGGGTGGATGACTTCAAGGCCTTCGTCATGCGCGGCAACGTCGTCGATCTGGCGGTCGGCGTCGTCATCGGCGCGGCCTTCACCGGCATCGTCGGCAGCCTGGTCAAGGATATCATCACCCCGGTCATCGGCCTGGCCACCGGCGGCGTGGATTTCTCCAACCTTTTCATCATCCTCAAGGGCGCCCCCGCCGCCACTTTGGCCGAAGCCCAGAAAGCGGGCGACGTCACCATTAACTACGGCATCTTCCTCAACGCGGTGTTCAACTTCCTCATCGTCGCCTTCGCGATCTTCTGGATGGTGCGGCTGATCTCCAAACTCTACAAAACCCCTGCTCCCGCCCCCGCCGCGCCCGTCCCCACGCCGACCGAAAACCTGCTGGGTGAAATCCGCGACCTGCTAAAATCAAAATAATTTAATTTTCCCCCAGGGAAAAACAGCCTGAAACCACCAAACAGCGCCCCTCAAGGGCGCTGTTTTCGACTCCACCCCCACAAAATCCGCCGCGCCAGGCTCGGCTCCCGATTCCGGGGTTGCCACAAAAAACGGCGTATATCCGCCATTTCTTCAAACTCCGAATCCCCCCCGGCATCGCGCCATGACTCCGCGCTTGCCGATTTTATTTATAAATTCTTAATTTTAACACGTTTAACGCGTAGGTTAAACAAATTTATTGACCAATACTTCTTCTGGTTGTATCCCTGCCTCAATGCCTGGAGGTTTATATGAAAATCCTATCTTTTGAGACTATCTCCAATAAAAAAGATCTTTTAACTGCATTCTTGCGTTCGCGTCTCGCCATCGTCGATGAAACCAATGACCCCGAGGAAGCCCTCGATCTGGTCAAGTTCTACGATTACGATGCGGTTCTGCTCCGGCTATCGGAGGAGCGCCTGGGTGATCTGGATATTGTGCGTAAACTCCGCCTTGCCCGGCTCCGCGCGCCGATTGTGGCAGTTGCCCGCACAATGAATGAGGCAGCCCGCCTGCGCGTGCTCCAGGCCGGAGCGGACGACCTGATCGTCGACGCCCTCTCACATGAAGAAATCTTCATGAAAGTGCAGAATCTCATTCGCCGCAGCCGTGGCTTCCAGGAAAACGCGCTGCGCATCGGCTCTGTTGAAATCAACATGAACGCGAAAAAAATCTACGCGAAGGGCAAGCCCGTTACCCTGACCAAAAAGGAGTACCAGATCGCTGAAATTCTGGCATTGCGCAAAGGCGTCGTGCTGAGCAAGGAGGCCATTCTGGACCATCTCTACGGCGGGCTGGACGAACCGAATCCGAAAATCATCGATGTCTTCATTTGCAAAATCCGCAAAAAGCTCCAGGCCATGGGCGTTGAGGATTTCATTGAAACGAACTGGGGCCGCGGCTACATGGTGATCGACCACCGCCAGGATATCCAGGCTGATACCACCCTCCGCACCCTCTCCACCTCGGCGGACACGCACGCACGCGCAATCGCCTGAGCGTCAACCTCTCTCCCCTCCGTAATACCAGCAAAAGCCGCTGCGCTTGGCCCTGCGAATGATCCTGTTTAAGGTGATTTCACCAACAGGGAGATAAAAATGCTGCTGATCACCCGCAAAACGCCCCCAGCCGTGGCAACTCGCGCGGCACGCGAACACGAGGTGCGTCAGCTTGATCTCGAAGGAGTTTTCGACCCGGCGGTACTGCTGGAAAATCTCACCGGCGTGAATGCGATTTTATGCACGCCGGCGGATAAGTTTGACGCCGCGCTGATCGCGCAACTGCCTGCCAGCATAAAAGTGATCGCGACCTACAGTGTCGGGCAAGAACATATCGATCTCGCCGCCGCCGCCGCGCGAGGAATTGAAATTTGCAATACGCCCGATGTGCTCAACACCGCCACGGCGGAACTGGCACTGACCCTGATGCTAATGGCGGCACGCCGCGCCGGCGAGGGTGAACGCCTGTTGCGCGCGGGAAAATGGCCGGGGATCTCGCCCACGTTTCATCTGGGGCACGGGGTTGCAGGCAAAGTGCTCGGCATTTTTGGCATGGGGCGCATCGGGCGGGAACTGGCGGGCATGGCCCGAGGTTTGGGAATGGCGATACATTACCGCAACCGCAACCGGCTGCCACCGGAGTTGGAGCTTGGGGCTCACTACCATGAGGATGACGCCAACTTTTTAGGCGCGATTGATTTCCTGTCGATCAATGCACCAGGTGGAGCGGACACCATGCACTGGCTGAATACCGGGCGGATCGGCATGCTCAAACCCGGCGCCGTGGTGGTGAACACCGGGCGCGGAAGCGCGGTGGATGATGACGCGCTGATCGCGGCGCTGCGCTCAGGCCATGTTCTGGCGGCGGGCCTGGATGTTTACAATAATGAGCCGAATCTTCATCCAGGGTATCTTGAACTGGAAAATGCCGTGCTGCTGCCGCATATCGGCAGCGCTACGGTGGAAGCGCGCGACGCCATGGGGTTTCTCGCGCTGGATGGCATAAAGCACGCTCTGCGCGGCTGAGCCCCTTGCGGCGCGCTCCACGTGGAGCGCATCCGCAAAAACAACGATAACACAATGTTAAATATGGTATATTTTTTGCTTGCACCCCAATTTGTGCAGGTTTGGTTCGAAAAAACAACAAAACTGATATGTTAGCGCCTGCCCAGCGCGATTCCCGCTCATCTGGGGCAGCCGCGAATGATCAGATGATCGTTCTAAACACGCCCCTGCTCTACAGCCGGGGTGCCCCCTCAAAGCCGGTGAGGACGTTAACGGCGTTAATGCCGATCTCCGCCACGGCGTAGCCGCCTTCCATCAGAAACACTGTGGGTTTTCCCAGGCTCGCGATGCGAGCACCCATGCGGGTAAAATCATCATGCTCCAGCCGGAATTGCGAAATCGGGTCGCCTTTGTAGGTATCGACGCCGAGCGAGACCACGAGCACATCGGCGCCAAAGACGTCGATCCGACGAAGCCCTGTCTCCAACGCTTGCGACCAGCCTTGCCAATTTGTCCCCGCCGGAAGCGGTAGATTCAGATTGAACCCCTCACCCGCCTGTGAGCCAATCTCATCGGCCCAACCAAGGCGGAAGGGATATTCATGGTCCGGGCTGGCATGAATGTTGACGACCAGCACGTCATTACGGCCATAGAAGATCTGCTGCGTGCCGTTGCCGTGGTGATAATCGACATCAAGAATTGCCACGCGGGACGCCCCGCCATCCAAAAATTTTTGGGCCGCAATAGCGGCGTTATTGAGAAAGCAATAACCGCCGTAATGGTCTGAGCCGGCATGGTGGCCCGGCGGGCGGCAAAGACCAAAGACGGACCGGGCGCCGTTGGTGATGCGCGCGGTGGCGGTGAGCGCGACGTCCACCGAGGATTTGATCGCCTGCCAGCTGGTGGGGGTGATCGGAGTGCCGGCATCGAAACCGTAATAGGATAGGCGGCCATCAAGGCCGGTGGGGATACGGTCCTGCCGCATGCCGCGCGTGGCCCAGGTGAAGGGGATGGCACAACCTGGGCGGTTAAGCGCGCGCCACTCCGCCGCGGCGCTCTGCAACAAGGCGACCAGGCCGGCATCGTGCACGCGCAGGATACTGTCCAATTCATAGTGCGCCTGGGGGCTGACGGGGCCGAGACCGGTCTCTTTGACGCGCGCGAGCACCAGTTCGGCGCGCTCGGGCTTCTCGAAGGCGGGTACATAACCGTCGTGCAACAGCTCACCAGGGCTCTGGTGCAATCGATGGTTCGGGCTGAAGATCGTTTCCATTGGCTTTTCCTGAGAGAGGCGCAGACCGGCTGGTGTGCTGGGATAGGAGGCGTTTTTACGGCTTGGCGAGCTGCCAGCGGAGGTTCTGTTGGATAATCCGCAGGCGTTGGTCGAACACCGTGACACCGTGACGCGCGAAGTGCGGTTTAATGCCCGGCTTCATAATGTATTCGCATGTGGACATCGGACGGCGGCCTTGGAAGATGTGCTGGTATCCGCGAGAAATGGCCATGACGATCGTATCAACTGTAAACATACGATCACTTTATCTTCACAATTGCGTTACCAACGCCAAATGCATTGGTTGTTTTTTAAGTTTTTGTCAATTATAGGTTGCCTTGGCTATTACCGTTTTCAATTAAAGAGAGAATGTCGCAGCACTGTTTTTGGTCAATGACAGGAGTGCATATGTCAGAATCAATCCAAAGCGATCGCCAGGGGGGTGTTTTAAGCGGCGAAACTGTTGTCACTGCTGATTTTGATAATCCTACGGCAGTTCTTGAGCGCGCGCTACTGTTACGGGAAATCGTGTCCGCGCAAACGGAGAAACTTCCCGAGGGGCATATTTTTCTTGTTGTCATCAATATTGCCGATACCAATCACTATGACGACATCATCCGGACTTTCGGCTATAAATTTGCCGATGACCTTTTGAACATCCGGCTTGCCGATCTGCTGTTCATCCATAAAAATCAGTCTTTTTTCCATGTTGGCTTTTGGAGTATCGGCTTCATTTACAGGTCCAGAACTGCCGGCGAAGCGAACTCTGTCTGGCCCTTGCTGAACGACGCTTTGGCCAAACCACTGATTTGCAGGGGCATCCCAATTTCCATTACAGCCGGAATTGGCGTGTGTGACCTTATGAAGAGCCCGATCGCGGCAGAGGATCTGTTGCAGGCGACTTATCTGGCGGGACAGGCTGGGGCCGCCTCCCCCACCGGCTGGGCTGAATGCAACTATGACCACGCCCATGACCATCGCCGCGCCTTTACTTTAATCTCCGATGTCAGCAATGCGATGATCACGCCGGGCGAATTCAAACTCGCCTACCAAGCGCGTGCAACGCTTCGTACCGGTAAGGCCGATGCTGTGGAGGCGTTGCTGCGCTGGCATCACCCCGCGTTAGGGCGGATCACCCCCGACGAATTTATTCCATTGGTCGAGGCAACCGGGTTAATCCGCGATCTGACATTTTGGGTACTGTCCTACGCAATCAGCCAGGCGGCAAAATGGCACGCGGACAATCATAAAGTGAAAATCTGCGTAAAAATTTCAACAAAAAATCTCGCTGAGGATGATTTCGTAAATCGAATTGCTGCCTTGCTAGAACTTCATAAATTCAATCCAGAATTTCTGGAACTTGAATTTTCCGAGCGGCGCAGCTTTGCAAATCCATCGATCGCACGCAGCCGTCTGCTGGAATTGCGTGCAATGGGCGTGAATATTTCAATTGACGATTTTGCGACCGGTAAAGATAGTTTCCGGACGCTGGCGAATATTCCAGCTAATTTTCTTAAAATAGACCGGCGGATCATAAAATTTTTACCAGACAATCTCCGGTACCAGGCACTTGTGAGATCAATAATCCACATGGCCCATGAGATGGACATGCTCGTAGTGGCCGAAGGGGTCGAAACATTCGCGGTGCAGGAAATGCTTCAAGCCTGGAATTGCGATTTCGCCGAAGGGTATCTGATCAACTGGCCGATGCCGGCGGACGCCTTCATAAGCTGGTTCAATGAGACTTACCCCCGTGAGTAGCCAGGCGAATGGGTGAAATTTTTACACCAAGATGAGGTTTGCGAGGCACTCGGGGCAACAGTTCTATTCCGCCACCGAACAGCTCGCTCCCAAACCAGGCAGAATAAACGATTATCCGTTTATTCTGCGGAAGGTTACCGGGCGTTACAAGCCAGAAAAAGTTACAGCAGGATCGGCCGGTCTGGAAATGCGAGTTGCTCGCGGTCGCTCCAGCCTCTGACGTAATTCACCTCCATCAAACGGCGCACACCGTTGATCGGGCGCTTCTCGAATCCATGCCAGGTGTTGGGACCCGCCTTGAAAATGGTTGCCGTGTTGAAGCCCGCGGATGATCGCCCCACCCATTTCTTCTGATCGTCATATATATCCGTGCCCCAATCCTTGGCGTCCGGCCCGGTGCAGAGATATACGACCATTGAAAATATCTTCTCTGGAACATCGCGATGCGGCTCCAGCCACATTCCGTCGGTATCCTGCATGTATTCAACGCGCAGAAATGTGCCCCTTGCATCAATATCGCATGTTTCTTGAAATTGATGCGCGACATCGGGATGTTGCAATGCCTCAGTTAACTGCTTGCAAACAGGAAATTTCTCACGCAGCTCCGGCGTAATGAACGTACGCTTCGCATTGTAGGAATTGCGTGTTCCATCCGTGCTGCCCAGCATTGGAGGCACGATGGGAAGAACAAGGATCGCCGTACAAAGGGACTCCGGCAATACATGCGTAAGGCCCCAGCGCAGATAATGATCTTCTTTACGCTGTGCGGCACGCAGCGAACAGATAAAATGATCGACGATGGTATCCAGGGTGGGAATACGAGGATAAGCCATAGAGATCAGCCCTTATTGCCAAAAGAACGAGGCATCCAGTCAATTATCTGACGAACGATGGGAATGGATTTAGCGAAGCTGCTCAGACCATGGCGGATATTTTCACGATGCACATACCATTCCGAATCGACATAACAAAGTTGTACGCTCATTCTATTGCCTTTTTGCGGCAGGAATCCGTGCCAGGAATGATCGCAGACACGGAACATCAGCATTTTGCCAAATTCCGGAGCAAATTCGAACGCGTAGTCATCGCGGTCGTTGCTGCGCAGCACCCGCAGCCGGCCACGCTCATGCGGCCATTCTGCTGTAAAACCAAGCAAAACAGTAATGATTTTATGTTTCGAATCAGGATGTGCATATCCCTCATTGTAGTGCCCGGTGGTATTTCCCATCATCACGATGCTGGCAGGCTTGTTGCTTAAATCGATATCAAACTTCTGCTCAACCAGGCGCCGGAAACGAGGGCTAAGAAGATCCTGCATGCAGTTGGAGAATTTCTGTCCATATCGCAAATTCGCTAGTGCGTAACTGCCCCGATCCGGAATAACCGGCACATCAGCGAGAACCTCCGCCTTATGATCGGCGCTGATGGCATTCTCAACAAACGTATAATCGTAAGGGTCGCGCCGGAGTTCGGCTGCTTTTATGGCGGCTTCGTCAAGCATAAGGAACGGTGCATCGTCTGACATTTTCGGGACCTTGTTTCTGGCCGATTAAAAGGAAGGCAGCAGAGGATTATCGTTTTTTGTAATCGCGACACCCTCAATTTCGATGAGCCAGGCCGGACGGCAGACAGCCCCCTGAACAATAAAAATTGGCAGATCTGGAAAGCGTGCGCGTAGAACCCGGTTGACGCCCTGGAAATCGGCGATATCACGCAGATAGACCAGCAGATACATCATATCATCAAGGGTTGCTGCGCCGGATTTAAGCAAGACATCGGTATTTTCCAGCGCACGGTCCAACTGGAGCAATACATCTCCAGGATGCACAACATCTCCTTGCTTATCAATGCTGGCGGTTCCTGAAATATAATGATGCCGTCTCTCTTTGTAAGAGACCGTTGTGCCGCGTTCAAAAGTTACATTGTAATCCTTGGTTGGGCATAGATAGTCGAAGTCGTTGAGATAGGATATCTGCCCTGGCACAAGGTCAAGATTTGAATAGGCATCCATGGAGACAAGATCAAACCGATGAGAACAGGCGCCTTGAATCCCGGTGCTGGCGATGTAGTGCGTATTGGCTGTTAAGCCGTGTTTGGAGAATATGTCTCGCCGGCTGTCGACCATGCCTTTATAAAAGACATCGACATCCTTCATATAAATCCATGTCCGTACGCAGTGATCCGCCAGGTTCGCTTTCTGCTCGGTGAGTACGGATGACAAATCGTCAAATATCGCCTTTGTCTGTTTCTCAGAAGAATTTGATGTCTCGTGATCGCAAGTACAAAGACGTGTGCTCCAAAGATGACGTTGCCCCTCTTTTTCGACCAGCAGGTGCTTTGAGGAAAGCCGGCGCTTTGTGAACGGCTTCATGGCTTTAACATGATAAGCCAGCAGCGCGATTTTTGATCCCTGGAGCGGCGGTTGTTGTACGATTGAGATGGCGACCATATCGTCGAGAAGGTCGCTTTCTCTGATAAAGCTCGCCTGGTTCAATACGTCGCTCAGAAATATCCTGCGAAATACAGCGGTCTCTGGCGAAAGGGCAAGCTGCCTTTGCATGTCAAGATAATTTGCGTTGACGAAGGCCACCTGCTCCTTGAAACTAAGGTCTTCAGGTGCTTGAATCGAAATGAAATGCTCTTCAGTGCCGGAATCTCCCGTGAAAGTCTTGCACGAAATTCCTTGATTAGAAGTCATAATCTCTATCCTATGCACGGTTTTCGACCCAGGCAAACCCTTCGGAGCCATGCCAGAAGCCATTTATAAAGGGTACGGTATCTGTCACAGCCTTCAGCGTTTCCAAAGCTTCCGCAGGATCACATTTCCGGTCCAAAACATTACGGTACACATGGGAAACCCGCGCCATATCCACATCCTGCGGAGAAAGACGGAAATGGCTTACCCCCATGTTCTGAAGTTTTGCCAACTCCTGCAGAAGCACGACATAGCCGTGGGACATTGTCTGCGTGCCATTGACCGCCAGGATCGGTTGTTGATCGACGGTATTCGTCTGCAACCCATCCTGATCCAGACCGCAAACAAATTGACAGCTATCTTTGTTGAGCTCATGCGCGCGGGCATGATAACAGCGCATGGCGACGGAGAGTGGCTGGCGCCCAAAAACCATGACCTCGATTTCGGTGGCTGCGCCGCCACCTGCCAACCTGTCGACCGATTCCGCGGCCATCTCAACCGGCAGAACAATGCGTGTGGCGTTGTTCTTTACAAGGTAGTCGCGCGTGCTTTCATTGAACACATTGATAAAAGGGCCGATGACATGAGGCCTTCCGTGCAATGCCTGCAGGCTGGCAACGTCATTGGCTTCGACCATGAAACCCGCATCGGCGTAAGCTGAAACCGTGCTCATTTCGCGTTTTGATGTGACGAGTGCCAGGGTGGAGACGATCACTTCCTTGCCGGCTTTTTGAAGTCTCTCCGACACAACGGGAAGAAACTCCTTGAAAAATATCTCCCGTTTCGAACAGACAACCTCGCCGAGATAGACACTGTCTATGGCGGCTTCATCAGCGATACGGAAATAGAAGTCGCGGCGTTTTTCCGCGGTCCAATGAAAAAAAAGTGGCCCGAGGGTAATTTTCCCCGCTGGGGAATTCTGCGTATTTTGATTTTCGGTCATGGCTAGCGCCAGCCTTTCTTGTAGGCGCCAGATGTCTCGCGGCCACCCTCTGCCATTGTTTTCAGATCACCAGAGCCGTGTGTTTGCGTACCCGCGGCCAGATCATCAAGCGCCTTGCGGAAAGTACCTACAACTTTTGAAACATAGGCACGGCTGCGCTGGCGCCCTTCGATTTTCAGAGCCGTGACGCCGGCCGCCTTGAGTTGGGGAAGAATATCCACTGCATTCAGGCCAATCGGTTCCTCGAACAAATAAGAGGTACGGCCATTTGCCTCATAGCGCCCTTTGCACGGCGTGGGGTAGGCGGCGGGTTCATCCTTTGAAAATTTATTCAGCGTGACGCTGCCGAGGCAGGATTTGATGCAGTGATTATCATCCTGATACACAACATGGCTTGCCGGCGCGCAGACGCCTTCATGGGTCGGTGAGAGACCTGTCATGTAGGAGGAAAGAAAACAACGCCCTTCCGACATGGGGCCGACGCTGCCAAAGGCAAACACCTCGGTCTCCATTTCTGTCTGCTGAATCAGAGATGCGACATCCTCGATCGATAAGACTCGCGGCAGCACGACTCGCTTGATATCAAAATGCTCGCGATAGAAAAGGATCGACAAGGCGTTCGCGGCCGATGCCTGGACGGAGAGATGGCGCCGCAGCCCGGGATGGCTGCGTGTGGCGTAATCAAGCAGTCCAATGTCAGCCAGAATAATCGCGTCAGCGCCAGCTATGGCGGCGTTATCAACGGCCTGATGCCATGATTTTTCCTGCCCGGCGCGTGGAAATGTATTGATGGTGACAAGAACCTTGCACCCGTGCTCATGCGCATAGGTGACGCCGGCTATCATCTCATCCATATCAAAGTTGAGGCCAGGATAATTGCGCGCATTCGTGCAATCACGGAATCCGCAATAGACGGTATCCGCACCGGCGGCGACAGCGGCATGCAAGGCGGCCGGGGTTCCCGCGGGGCAGACAAGTTCAAGATATGAAGATCTCATAGGGCGGATGCATCCATTCTTTTCCCGCGCACTTCGAATTTCGCGAGCCGGAATTTAAGTGCCTTAATCTCTTCCTGGAGTCTGGCACATTCAAGCTTCGCGGCGGTCTCATCGGCATCACGCGAATACCGCCGCTCGTGCGCATTTTTCATGGATGTTTTGATGTGGTCCATGAATTTATTCACTCTGACAATCACCTTGCGCGCGGGATTTGAAACCGGCCCGCACATGGCGGAAATGTCGTCCAGAAGGCGGATTTCTTCGCGGTCAAGCGTATTACGCAAGGCGACGACAACGGCGGTATCGCCGGTGATGATGATTTCACGCGAGAAGAACATCATGTCGCTGTCAATGCGGCCCTCGAGCAAATTGAGCAATGATTCCAATTTTCCTTTGACGGCAGCATCGCAGGAATATCCCGCGCGCGGCGCCGTTCGTAAGGATGTTGGGCCTTGGCCAAACTTCAAAACAAAGCGGTACGGCAGATCAGAGGGCTCTATGCAGACGGTGGCCGCATCCAGACGGGCGAGATTCTGAAACAAGCCTGGATGAATCTTCTGCATCCTGCGTATCAAAAGATACGTCAGGCGATTTAACACGGATTCGGGTATCACACGCAATGCCACACGCGCCAGAGGAACGGGAAGTCGACTTTCATCCATACTCATGCAGTCCTGTTTGTGCCATCAACTGGCGATCAAGCGCGGGACACTGACCTGAAGATAGAAAGAATGTCTTTGATCTGAATCAAGGCAATCCGGCTTCCCATGAATTGCATGACAGATGCCAGCTGCCACACAGGATGGCTGGTGGCATCAGCCTCTCCTTTGGCGCGCGGCCCCTCCTGGGCATTTCCAACGGCGTTCTACGCCGCTGGAACCTTCATCTTGCCAGCCCCGCCTTGTATCAACAAGAGGGAGTCTCTTACCCCAATGCGGCAGGTTTCGGCCCGCCGGTGGCCCAGTCGAGCAACTCCACCGTGTGCACCACGGGCAGTTGCGTGCCTGAGGCGATCTGCGTCAGGCAGCCGATATTGCCTGCTGCGATTAGATCCGGCGCCGTGCTTTTGATATTCATCACCTTGCGGTCACGCAACTTTCCGGCGATTTCAGGTTGCAGCAGATTATAAGTACCCGCCGAGCCGCAGCATAGATGGCCTTCAGGCACGTCAAGCACCGTGAACCCCGCCTGTTTAAGCAACTGCTTCGGCTCGTTGGTTATTTTCTGGCCGTGCTGCAACGAGCAGGCGCTATGGTAGGCAACCCGCTGGCTTGGTGTCAGCGCGGACGGGCGCAAGCCGATGCTGGCCATCAGCTCTGTAATGTCTTGCGCCAGGGCTGAGACCTGGGCGGCGGGCGCGGCCAGTTGCGGATCGTTACGGAACATAAAGCCGTAATCCTTCACCATCGTGCCGCAGCCTGAAGCGTTCATCACGATGGCGTCCAGGCCGCCGCTTGCAATTTCGCGCTGCCAGGCGAGAATATTGGCCCGGGCCGCATCATGCCCGCCCTGGCCGAGATGATGCGTGAGCGCGCCGCAACAGCCGCCACCGTTCGCCACCACCACTTCACAACCATGGCGTGTGAGCAGCCGGACCGTGGCCTCATTGATTTGCGGGGCCAGCACCTGTTGCGCGCAGCCAGCCAGTATGGCGACACGGCGCAGACGAGGCCCGGTTGCGGGGAATATCTGCGGGCGGCTGACCGGCGATGGCGCGGGCAGACGCGCCGGGGCCAGCGCCAGCATCGCCCGCAACCGCGTGGGCAAATACCGCGAGAACGGCTGGCCGAGCGCGGCGGCCCGCAGCGCCAGGCGGAACAAGGCCGGACTCGGCAGCACAGCCGCCAGCACACGGCGGAGCGCACGATCAGCCCAGGGTCTGCGATAGGTCGCCTCGATATGGTGACGGGCATGGTCAACCAGATGCATATAATTCACGCCCGAGGGGCAGGTGGTCATGCATGAAAGGCAGGAGAGGCAACGGTCCACATGCTTCACCACCTCCGCGGTGGCGGGGCGGTCATTCTCCAGCATGTCCTTGATCAGATAAATCCGGCCACGGGGACTATCCAGCTCATCACCCAGCAGCGCGTATGTGGGACAGGTGGCGGTGCAGAAGCCGCAATGCACGCAACTACGCAGAATTTGCTCGGAGGCGGCGATGTCCGGGTTGGCCAGTTGCGCCGCGGTGAAATTGGTTTGCATGGCGGTTAGTGCCCTTCCTGAATGCGGCCAGGGTTGAGAATGCCGCGCGGGTCGAAGCTCTGCTTGACCCGCCGGGCGAGTGCTTCCAGGGGGGCTGGCAGCGGCGCGAAAACCGGCACCGCCGCGCGCACCGCCGCCGGGGCGGCAACCAGCGTGGCGTGACCGCCCGCGCGCGCCATGGCACCCCGCACCACCGCCGCGCCGGCATCCGGGCCAGCCTGCTCAGCCTCCAGCGATAGCCAGATGAGCCCGCCGCCCCAATCATAATATGCCTCCGCCGAGGCAAAGGCGCCGTTGATGCCCCGCAGAACCTCGGGCGCGGCTGAAGGTGTGGGGCAGAGCCGCCAGATGACGCGCCCCGGGCCTGGCAGCAGCGGACTCACCTCCCCCACCTCGCGCCAGAATTGGGCGCTCTGCGCGGCATCGAGCCGCTCCCCGCGGCCCAGCAAAGCCTCCGTCGCTTCAACCCTGAACGCGACCGAGGGGGCATGCCCCTCCAGGCGCAGCGCCGTGACCGCGCCGCCTTGCGCGACCGGCGCCACGCCAGAGCGCCGCGCCACCGCAGCCGGAAGATGGGCAACGCCGGAGATCTCGTAGGGTGTGTTCAACGCCTGAGAGAGCAAGGCAATGGCCACCTCACCGGCCAGGCCTGGCAGCAGGATTGTGGCTGCGGTCTGCGGTTTTGGCATCACCTTCAGGGTGATCTCGGTGAGGACCGATAATGTACCGAAAGCCCCGGCCTGTAGTTTTGACATGTCATAGCCGGTGACGTTCTTCACCACCTTGCCCCCGGCCTTCCAGGACTCGCCCTGGCCGTTGATGGCGGAGAAGCCCAGGAAATAGTCCCGTGCGGCGCCAGCGCGGACCCGGCGCGGGCCAGACTGGTTGCAGGCAACGACGCCCCCCAAGGTGGGCTCGCCGCCGCCGCCCAGCAGCCCCCGCCAGTCCGGCGGCTCGAAGGCGAGCATCTGCTGGTGTTCGCTCAATGCCGCCTCGACCTCGGACATCGGGGTGGCGGCATGCACGCTCAGCACCAGCTCGGCCGGTTCGTAGCTGATGATCCCGCGCAATGCCGAGATATCGAGAATATCATCGCTTGCCACGGGGCGGCCCAAAGCGCGCTTGCTGGCGCCCGCGATGATTTCAAGCGGCTGATTTTCAGCAGCGGCCTGGGCGATTATTTCAGCGGCCTCGGCGGCATTCTGTGGGGTTAAACTCGGCATTGTCGAATACTTCTCAAAAGCGGGGTAGTTCGGGGAAGCGCGTCTGGCCGCCATGCACATGCACGCGCCCCAGCTCGGCACAATTGCAAAGCTGTGGGAACACCTTGCCGGGGTTGAGCAGGCTGGCGGGGTCGAACGCGCATTTCAAGCGCTGCTGCTGCCCGAGATCGGTCTCGTTGAACATCGTGCCCATCAGATCGCGTTTTTCGATACCCACGCCATGCTCACCGGTCAGCACGCCGCCGACCTCGACGCAGAGCCGCAGGATATCGTTGCCAAATTCCTCGGCGCGCTCCAGCTCGCCGGGAATGTTGGCGTTGTAGAGAATCAAGGGATGCAGATTGCCATCGCCGGCATGGAACACATTGGCGACGCGCAGCCCATAGACCTGCTCCATCTGGGTCATGCGCGCCAGCACATAGCCGATGCGCCGGCGGGGGATTGTGCCGTCCATGCAATAATAATCCGGCGAGAGCCGCCCTACCGCCGGGAAGGCCGCCTTGCGCCCGGCCCAGAACAGCAGCCGCTCGGCCTCCGACTGGCTGGCGCGGCATGAGGTGGCGCCGTGACGCTGCGCGATTTCCTCGACCAGCGCCACCAGGTGGTCAACTTCAACCGCCACGCCATCGAGTTCAACAATCAGCAAGGCCGCGGCCTCAAGCGGATAGCCGGCATGGACAAACGCCTCGGCGGCTTCGACCGCCAGTCTGTCCATGATCTCCATGCCGCCGGGAATGATTCCGGCGGCGATGATCTCCGCCACGCAATCGGCCGAACCTTCGACCGTTGAGAAGCCGATCATCAACGCGCGCGCGCCTGGAGGGGTGGGCAGCACCCGCACGGTGACTTCGGTGACCACGCCGAGCAGCCCCTCGGAGCCGACCATCACGCCGAGGAGATCGAGTCCGCCGGAATCAAAATGCTTGCCGCCGAGGCGCAGGATTTCGCCGTCCATCGTCACCATTTCTATGCCGATGACATTATTCGTGGTCAGCCCATACTTAAGGCAATGCACGCCGCCGGAATTCTCCGCCACATTGCCGCCGATGGTGCAGGCGATCTGGCTGGAGGGATCCGGCGCATAGTACAGGCCCAGCCCCTGCACGGCGTGGGTTATGCCCAGATTGGTGACGCCGGGTTGCACCACCACGCAGCGGTTGGCAGTATCAATTTCCAGGATACGCTTGAATTTTCCCAGCCCCAGCAGAACGCCGTCCTCCAGCGGCAACGCGCCGCCGGAGAGCGATGTGCCGGCCCCGCGTGGAACCACCTTAACATTATGCTCGGTGCAATAGCGCAGCACGCCGACGATCTGCGCGGTGGTGCTGGGAAGCACCACCACCATCGGCAACTGGCGGTAGGCTGTGAGCCCATCGCATTCAAAGGCACGGCGTTCATGCTCGGTGTCGATCACCCCGTCGCCGGGCACGATCTGCCGCAGATCGGCGACGATCTGTGCGCGGCGCGCGAGCACGGCCTGATCGGGTGGGGGCATCAAAATCATGTCAACCTCCTATCGTGGGAATAATCCACGGGATTACGAACTGTTCCACCACCACCAGGCCGCTGAGCATGAGCGTGAGGATAACCGAATGCACGAAGGTGCGCGCGAATACCTGGCCTTCCTGGCCCTTGAGGTTGGTGACGGAGACGCCGGTGGCGATGTTCTGCGGCGAGATCATCTTGCCCATGACACCGCCGGACGAGTTGGTGGCGGCAAACAGCACCGGGTTGAGGTGAAGCTGCTGGGCGGCGACCACCTGCAGATTGCCAAACAGAGCGTTACCCGAGGTGTCGCTGCCCGAGAGCATCACGGCAATCCAGCCCAGGAAGGGCGAGAGCAGCACGAACAGCCTTCCGGTTGCCGCCACGCCGGCCCCCAGCGTGTAAGCCAGGCCTGAATAATTCATCAAATAGGCAAGACCAACGATCAGCATCACGGTGACAACCGCGATCCAGACCTGTTTGACCGTCTGCTTTATGCAGCCCAGGAACGCGCGGGGGCTCAGGCCGAACATCAAGGCGGTGATTACGGCTGAGAGCAAAATCGCCGTGCCGGTGCCAAGCGGCTGGAAAACCCAGACAGCCGCATAGGGTTTGCCATGATACAGGGTGATCGAAATCGCATTGTCCAGACCGGGCCAGTGAATCGCCTGCTGGCCGAACAATGCCACGCCGTAAAATGTCCAGGCGATGACGATGGCCGAGACCACCACCCAGGGAATCCAGCCTTGCCAGGGAGCAATGTTCATTTCCGTGCGTTCGGCATCTTGCAGCTTGCTATCAGAAACCGCGAAAGCGGCATCCGGGAGAGGACGCCAGACCCGCAGGAACAGCAGCGTGACGACCAACGAGCCGAGCGAGGACAAAACATCGGTAAGCGGGTAGTCGATATAATTGGAGGTTACGAACTGCGCGGCCGCGAAACTGCCGCCGGCAACCAGCAGCAAGGGCCAGAGCGCCTTGAGCGAGCGCCATCCGCCGTATACCGCCATTACGTAAAACGGCAGGATCAGCGCCATCAGCGGCAGTTGGCGCCCGACCATGGCACCCAGCGTGCTCGCGGGCAGGCTGGTGACCGCGCCCAGCACGGTGACAGGAACGCCCAGCGCGCCGAACGCGACCGGGGCGGTGTTGAAGATGAGCACGAACACCAGCGCATCAAGAGCGGGAAAGCCAACCATGATCAGCAACGAGCTGGTAATGGCGACCGGCGTGCCGAAACCGGCAATGCCTTCGAGCAGGGCCCCGAAGCAAAAGCCGATGACAACGAGCACAACCCGGCGGTCGTTCGGCAAATGTTCGATCACCCATTTGCGGAAAGCCTCGAAGCGCCCGGATTTGACCGCGACGTTATAGAGCAGCAGCGCGTTGACCACGATCCACATCACCGGCCAGGCGGCGAACACCGCGCCATTCGCTACGGCGTTGAGGGCGAGGTTGACGGGCATTTGCCAGGCCATGATCGCGACGGCGAGGCCGGTGAGCAGCCCGGCCAGCGCCGCCTGCCAGGCAGGGCGGCGAAAGACGCCCAGCAGCAGCAGCACGGCGACAACCGGGAGGACCGCGATGAGGAACGAGTCCCCAAGGCTGCCTTCAATGGGCGTGAGTAATTGTGCGAACATAAAAGCCTCCTGATTTTTGGTTTTTGGTTTTGGACATTGTTTTATGGGCAGTCAGGCAACATGTCGCAGGCGCCAGACAACCGCAAGCTTGAGCGGATTGGTGGAGCCCGGCGTACCGAGGGGAAGCCAGGTGGTGAAGGCCTGAGTGCCGCCGGTCATGGTAGGTTCTTCCTCAAATCAGCCGGCACGGTAGCCGGGCGGGCGCTGCTGCTTTGCGCGCTGGTGGCGGTGATGAGGATGGCGCGAAAATCGTTGACATTGGTGAGTGTGGGGCCGGTGATCACCTGATCACCCAGTGCCGCGAAAAATCCGTGGCCGTCATTGTCATCCAGGCTGGCGCGCGGATTCATGCCAAGGGCGGCCGCGGCAGCCAGCGTATCCGGCGTGATGATCGCCCCGGCGACTTCCTCGGCTCCGTCCACGCCATCCGTATCGCCCGCAATGGCCCAAGTGCCGGGCTGCCCGCCAAGGGTAATGGCAAGGGAGAGCAGAAACTCCACATTGCGCCCGCCGCGCCCCTGGCCGCGTACGGTAACGGTGGTCTCGCCGCCCGAGAGCAGGACGCAAGGCGGCGGGACGGGCTGGCTGTGCAGCGCCACCTGCCGGGCGATCCCCGCCATTACCCGCCCCACCTCGGCCGCCTCACCCTCCAGGGCGTCACCCAATATCAACGGCGTGACTCCAGCGCTCCGCGCAATGGCGGCGGCGGCCTCCAGCGAGGCCTGCGGGGCGGCGATGATGTGCGTTTGCGTGTGGGCGAAGGCCGCAGTACCGGGCTTGGGCGTCTCGGCGGCGGGGTCATCCAGCAGCACGCGCACCTGCGGCGGCAGCGCGATTTTGTAACGCGCCAAAATTTCCCTGGCCTCGGCCTGGGTCGTGGCGTCCGGCACGGTGGGGCCGGAGGCGATCACCGAAGGGTCGTCGCCCGGCACATCGGAGATCACCAGTGTAACCAGTTGAGCCGGCGCGGCGGCGGCGGCCAGGCGGCCGCCCTTGATGGCTGAGAGATGCTTGCGGACGCAATTCATCTCATGAATATTCGCCCCGCTGCGCAGCAACGCGCGGTTGATCTCCTGCTTGACGGCCAGGGTGACGCCGGGAGCGGGTAGTGAGAGCAGCGAAGACCCGCCGCCGGAAATGAGGCAGAGCACCAAATCCTCCGGCGCCAACCCCTGCACCATCGCCAGGATGCGCCGGGCGGCGTCCTGCCCGGCGGCATCGGGCACCGGATGGGCGGCCTCCACCACCTCAATGCGCGCGAGCGGGCCGACGCCGTGACCATAGCGGGTGACGGCCAGCCCGCTGATGGGATGACCCGCCGGCCAGTTCAACTCAACCGCGCGCGCCATGGCGGCGGCGGCCTTGCCCGCGCCGATGACGACCGTCCGCCCGCGCGGCGGGGGCGGCAAGTGCGGTGGCACCGCCAGATCCGGCGCCGCGGCATTGACGGCGGCATCGAACATACGCCGCAACAGGTCACGCTCAGTCATTACGCCATGCTCCAAATTCGCTGCGGATCAGCCGGGCCAAGATTTGGGCAATGTGGTCCGGCCCTGGCGGCGCAGCAAGCCACGGCGACCGGTTGGCCGGCTTCAGGGCAGGCGAGCTTGCGGGGCGCTCGAAGCGCGTCAAATCCGGCGCAGTTCCGGAGATAAATTGAAATGGTCCACCAGATCATTAACCTGAGCCGAATCCAGCACACGCGGCGCGGCGCCGCGCAACAGCAGATAGAGCTTCGCCGTCTCCTCCAGCTCCTCCGCCGCGAAGACCGCTGCCTCCAGCGTCTCGCCCGCGAGCACCGAGCCATGATTGGCCAGCAGCACGCAGGAATAACGGCCGCCGAGGCCGCGAATGGCGTCTCCCACCGCCGGGTCTCCCGGGCGATGATAGGGCACCAGGGCGGTGCAGCCGCAACGCATCACATAATAAGGGGTGAGCGGCGGCAGCGCGTTGGCGGGGTTGATTTCCGGCAGCATGGAGACCGCCACGGCATGGGTTGAATGCAGGTGCACCACCGCGGCGGCCTTGCGGCTTTCATAAATCGCGGCGTGCAGCGGGATTTCCTTGGTTGGCGGATCACCTGAGAGCAGCTGGCCCGAAGCATCGAGCACGGAGAGCCGCGCCGGGTCGAGAAACCCCAGAGAGGCATTGGTGGGCGTAACCAGCCAGCCGCCGCCCTCCAGCCGCACGGAGATGTTGCCCGATGCACCCGGTGTCAGCCCACGTTCGAACAGCGAGGCGCCAAAGCGGCAGATCTGCTCGCGCAGGGCCGATTCATTCATGGTCCTTCACTTCCCTTTCGCCATTGTAAACATTGAATTGGTAGCGCTCCCATTAGCACTTGGCAAGCGCCGCAAAATGACCTAGAAATATGATAGCGCTACCATTTGCACGCAGCGCCAGCGGTGAATGCCGCGTTTTGGGAGATCATCACGTGCCAGAGTACCAAAAGAAACCGCTATGCCACGGCGCCAGCCTGGCTCGTTGGAAGATATAAATGAGCACTCAAACCATCAACATACCAAATACCGCGACTGTTGCGGTCATCGGACTGGGTTCCATGGGCTTTGGCATGGCGCAATCGCTGAGCCGCGCGGGTTTTGCGGTGGCGGGGTTCGATGTCACACGTGGAGCCGTCGAGCGCTTGCAGGCAGAGGGCGGACGCGGTGCGGACAGCCCGGCGCAAGCCGCCGCGGGCGCTGAAATTGTCGTCTCGGTGGTGGTGAATGCCGCGCAGACCGAGGCAATTCTGTTCGGCGACGCAGGGGTTGCGGAAACATTGCCCAAAGGCGGTGTGTTTATCTCCGCCGCCACCATGGCGCCCGAAATCGCGCGGCAGTTCGCGGCACGGCTGGAAGCAACCGGCCGGCATTACCTGGACGCACCGATTAGCGGCGGCGCCGTCCGCGCACGCGATGGGGCGTTGACCATCCTCGCCTCCGGTTCCCCTGAAGCATTTTCCAAGGCGCGGCCTGCACTCTCGGCAATGGCCGCGAAAGTTTATGAGTTGGGCGGCGAGGCCGGGCTGGGCGCTGCGTTCAAAATGATCAACCAGCTTCTGGCCGGGGTGCATATCGCCGCCGCCAGCGAGGCGATGGCCTTCGCCGCGCGGCAGGGGCTGGATCTTGCGAAGGTGTACGAGGTGATTACCGCATCCGCTGGAAATTCCTGGATGTTTGAAAACCGTATGCCGCATGTTCTGGCTGGCGATTATACCCCGCACAGTGCGGTGGATATTTTCGTAAAAGATCTTGGCATCATTCAGGACATGGCGAGAGACGTAAAATTTCCGGTTCCTGTCGCGGCCAGTGCGCTACAGATGTTCCTCGCCGCGTCAGGCATGGGCCTGGGGCGCGATGACGATGCCTCCGTGGCGCGTGTTTATGCCCGTATGGGTGGTGTCAAACTTCCGGGAAATGATAATTGATGCTGAAATTTGCCGCTAATCTCACGATGATGTTCACCGAATGGCCGTTTCTGGACCGCTTTGGCGCGGCGGCCGATACCGGGTTCCAGGCGGTGGAATATCTCTTCCCTTATGATCACCCGCCGGAAGCCATTGCCTCCCGCTTGCAGCGCAATGGGCTGACTCAGGCGCTGTTCAACATGCCGCCAGGCGATTGGGCGGCGGGGGAGCGCGGCATGGCCGCCCTGCCCGGCCGGTTCGAGGAGTTGAAGGCGAGTGTGCAAACAGCCCTCCTGTACGCCCAGGCAACCGGCGCGAAGCGGCTGCACCTTATGGCGGGCATTGCGAACCGGGATAATCCCGCGGCGGCTGCAAGCTACGAAACGGCGGTAACCTACGCGGCGGAACAGCTGGCGGAACATGGCGTCGAGCTTTTGCTGGAGCCGATTAACGCCCGCAGCATGCCGGGATATTTCCTCAATGATTACCCCTATGCCGAGGCGTTGATTAAGCGGCTTGGATTGAGGAATCTGCGGTTGCAATTCGATATTTTTCATCGCCAGATTATGCACGGCGATGTATCGGCCGCGCTGACCCGGCTGATGCCGATGATCGGCCATGTGCAGGTGGCCAGTGTACCGCTGCGCAATGAGCCCAATACCGGTGAATTGAACGATGGCCATATTTTCGCGATGCTTGAAAAATTGAATTATGGCGGCTTCATCGGGTGTGAGTATAATCCGCGCGCCGGAACGCTGGCCGGACTCGGGTGGCTGCACGATGCAGGAGCAAAGCAATGAGTCTGCGCCTTGGCTGCATCGCTGATGATTACACTGGCGCCTCCGACCTTGCGAACACGCTGACACGCAACGGCCTGCGGACCGTGCAGACGATTGGTATTCCTGAGGCAGGCTTGCCCCTGGAGGGCGTTGATGCTGTGGTCATCTCACTGAAAAGCCGGTCTATCGCGGCAGCAGATGCGGTTGCCAGCACCCGCGCCGCGGCGCGCTGGCTGCGGGGCCAGGGTGCGGCGCATGTGATGTTCAAAATATGTTCCACATTCGATTCAACGGATGCTGGCAATATAGGGCCGGTAACCTTGGCCTTGCAGGAGGACTGCGGCGCCGAAACTCTGTTGGTCACGCCTGCATTTCCTGAAACCGGCCGCACCGTTTACCAGGGCCATTTGTTCGTGAACGGCATCCCGTTGAACGAAAGCCCGTTGAAAGATCATCCGCTAAACCCAATGCGCGATTCCAACTTGGTGCGCGTGCTGCAGCGCCAGTGCGGTGATGCGCAAATCGGGCTCATCGACGTGGAGGTTGTCGCGCGCGGGGCTGAAGCCATTTTGGCGCGCCAGCGTGAACTCGCCAAACAGCATCGCGGCATCGCGATGATCGATGCCATCAGGGAGAGCGACCTGCTAGCGATCGGCGCTGCCGCCATCGGACAGAAACTTTCTGTTGGCGCATCCGGGCTGGGCCTGGGGCTTGCACGCGCGCTTGCTGCGAACAGCACTGCGAAGCTGGAGGATGCAGGCGCGCCGGTTGGTGGCTTTGCGGCCTGCCTGGTGGGAAGTTGTTCAACAGCCACGCTGGAGCAGATTGAAGCCGCTGCACAGTTTCTGCCAGTTCTGCGCCTGCGGACTGAAAACATGCTGGATAATTCGGCAGAAATCTCAGAGGCGCTGGAATGGGCCGCGGCACGGCTCGCCGCTGGCCCGGTATTGATCGCCAGCAGCGGCTCGCCAGACGAGGTGGCGCGGATGCAGGAACGCTACGGGCGCGAGCGCACCGGCCATGCGATTGAACAAGCGATGGCTGCCATTGCCGCCGGTCTTGTGGCACGCGGCGTTAAGCGCCTGGTTGTTGGCGGTGGCGAGACCTCCGGCGCGGTGATAAACCGCTTGGGGATATCAGCCTTTCAGCTTGGCCCCGAAATTGCCTCCGGCGTGCCTGTGTTGCGCAGCCTGGGCGGGAAGGATGGGGACATGTTGCTGGCTCTGAAATCGGGTAATTTCGGCGGGCGGGATTTCTTCATGCGCGCACTGGCGATGATGCACTGACGAAAACACGGCCTGTTGTGAACAGGCCGTGCCGCCAAAAAACACGAGGGATTTAAGTTTTTTTCAGCTTGGCTCTGGTTTAATGCCGTTGAGATTTGCAACAATATCCGAGAGCATCGGCACATAGTCCTCACCCCGCCCGGCACCTACGGCGAGCGCATAGGAATTGCGTACCGCGGCGGAAACAGGATTCGCGGCGCCGGCGTTGGTGGCGAAGGCAGAGAGGTAAGTAAGATCCTTCAGCGCATTATTGAGCGTGAATTTATGCGCATCACGATCACGTTCAATCACATATTTGAAAAATGTCTGATAGAATGGACAGTCCATTCGGCCGCCCCGGATCACCTGATCGAATATATCCGCGCGTAATCCAGCTTTGGCGCCCAGCATCAACGCTTCCGAATAGAGCGCGCCATAACCCAGAGAGATGAAATTATTCAGCAATTTCATCGTGTGGCCAGTTCCGGTTGGGCCGGTATGGACCATGCGTTGCGAAAACGATTCGATAATCGGCTTCACGCGGGCGACATCCTCATCCGCCCCGCCGATCATAACATCGAGCGTACCGGCCCAAGCATCTTTCGGCGTCCGGCTGAGCGGGGCGTCGATCAACGTGATGTCGCGGCCTGCGAGTTCCCCCGCCAGCGCGGTGGTGACGGATGGGTCGGAGGTTGAGCAATCAACGATCAACAGCTTTTTCCCTGCCGCCGCCAGGCCATTTTCGCCATTGATAAGCGAGATCACCTGGGGACTGCCCGTGACACAGAGAAAGACGATGTCGACTGCTTGCGCCAACGCCTTTGCGGAACTTGCTTCCGCGGCGCCACGCGCCAGCAGATCCTCAACCGGCACCCGGTTACGATTTCCAAGTACCGTAAGATGATAACCGGCTTCGAGAATATTCTTCGCCATGCCGTGGCCCATCAGCCCTACGCCGATGAAGCCGATCCGCTCGGAGGTATTCGGGTTATTTGACATAGTCGCGCCAGAAATGAGCTTGTTTGAATCCGAGGACATCGCATGTTTTCCGGTTGGAGAGGAGTGTTTCAAATTCCCCGAGCGTGCCGCGCACCGGCGCGTTCGGATAGAAACGCCGAAGCAACTCAGCTGTTGGAAGGTCGGACGAGGTATCGCCGCTGACGCCGTTGAATACCTGGAAGCCCAGACCGTCCTTCTCGATCCCAAGCCGGGTGATCTCACCTAGATCACGCGCGTCAATGTAGCTCCACGCGATCCGCTTGCGGAAGCCCGGATCAGCAAAAAATTTGGGAAAGTTCGCATACTCATGAGGCTCGATTACATTGCCGATACGGATTGAATAAATATCGATCCCAGAGCGCAGCGCAAAAGCCTTGGCGGTATTCTCGTTACAAAGTTTGGAGAGCGCGTAACTATCCATCGGATCAACCGGGTATTCCTCATCAAGCGGAAAATAAACCGGGTCGCGTGGTTCATTGGCGAAAACAAGTCCGTAAATCGTCTCGCTGGAGGCAATGATGACTTTTTTGATGCCAAGCTTCACCGCAGCTTCGATGACATTATAGGTGCTGAGTGTGTTGATGCGGAACACCTCGTTATCGGGCGTGATCATGATGCGCGGGATCGCGGCAAAATGCACGACCGCATCAATTGGCTCAGGCCGCAGCGAGGCATCGAATTCATGCAGGCCGGTATAGCTCGACAGTGCATTGAATACCTGCCCCTGATCGGTGAGGTCCGTGATCAAGGTACGGACTTGCGGATTATCAAGCGGCTTGGTGTCGATATTCAGAACGCGGTAACCGTGCTCGACGAGATACTGCACGGCGTGCTTTCCCGCCTTACCGCTGCCGCCTGTAAATACTATCCGTTTCATTCACTGCTCTCCATGGTATGTAGGTTTTATCCGCCGGTTTTCTTCAACCGGCGGATTGTCCCGATGGCTTTAAAAGTTGTATTTATCGATATTTTCAGCCGTAAAAACAAGTGGCTTGCTGAAGATGATCACCTTGTTATTGACAGTATAGGTGCCAAGCCCCGGCACGGTAAAGGTGTCATCGGATTTCAGTGCATGATTGGCGGCGAGACGCGCCACGTACATGACCAGCTTGCCTTCCCCCACCTCATCCCAAAGCGGGCTGGCCTTGATGACGCCATCCTTGACGTATTGACGGATCGAGTTCGGATCACTCGCGCCGGTTGCGAAAACCTTCCCCTGAAGGCCAAGTTTTTCAATCGCCGCGGCAGCACCCACTTCCGCCGCGCCATCGGGGGCGATAATCGCGGTTACCTGCGGATAGGCATGCAGAATATTCAAGCCTGCGGACAGCGACAGCGATGGGCTCGACTGGCCATATTGCGTCGTCACGATTTTCATATTTGGATAGGTTGCTGCCATATAGGTTTTTACCGCACCCAACCACGCATTTTGAATAGCCGCATCAGGCGTTGAGGACAAAATGGCGACTTGCGCGTTCGGGCCTGCATAGGCTTCAACCGAGTCTACCAACGCCTTGCCCATCGCCGGATAAGCAGTATTTTGAATGAAGAAATCACGCGCATCGGGCGAAACATCGGAATCATAGCTCACCACGGCGATACCTTGGGCCATCGCCCGCTTCAGCGACGGCGCAAGCTCCGTCGGATTGTTCGATGTCACCGTGATCGCATCAAACTTCCGCGCAACCAGGCTGTTGATGATGTCAACCTGACCTTGGGCCGATGCTGTCACCGGACCGGTGTAGAGAAAATTGATGTTGAGCGATTTCGCGGCTTCAATCGCCCCTTGCTCGTTGGCCTTGAAGACCGAAAGCCCGATCAGCTTTGGTACCATCGCAACTTTGATGGTCTTGGACGTATCAATTGTCGTCTGTGCTTGAGCGGCCGTTGCCATGGCGCCCAGGCTGGCGGAAACCAATAACATTTTGATAAGTGACTTCATAATATCCCTACATGAGTTTTTTGTTATCGTCGCAGGCACGTAATCCGGTGTTTTGTTCTAGGATTTGGAAGCCATACGCTCCGGCGGGCGCAAAGAGGATAAGCGCCGGATTATAGAACCAAGATCAAAACCCCGGCTGGAGAAAAGATTTTTTATCGCGATGGATGAGAGCAAAATCGCGCCGATCAGCATTGTTGTCACCATGTCTGAAAATCCGGCGATCAGCATCCCCTGGCGAAGAACACCAAGGATCATCACCGCGAGAGTTACGCCGAGAATCCCACCTTCGCCGCCGAATATACTGATGCCACCCAGCACGACCATGGTGATCGAAGTCAGCAGCAGGATGTCGCCCATATCGGCACGGACGGCATCGTAATACGAGGCGAGAACAATGCCCGCGAAAGCTGCCATCACGCCGCTGATGCAATAGGCACGGCGCTCAACAGAGGCAACAGAAACGCCAGCATAATGCGCCGCATCCCGGTTGTAGCCGATCATCACCAGCCGCCGTCCATATCCGGTGCGGGTAATCAGTCCTGAAAATCCGATGGCCATGACAATGAATATCACCAGCTGTACAGGTAGCCAGCCCGCTATTGCGCCGGTTCCAAGTTCGCCGAATGCGTGGCCGAAGCCGTAGGGTGGCGATGCGCCGGCAAGCGCGATGGCGATGCTGGAATAGATGAAATTCGTGGACAATGTCGCGATCAGCGGTTCCACACGCAGGCGGGTGATAATCTGCCCGTTCAACCACCCAAGGCCGCCGCCGGCGCCAACCGCCAGCAACACCGCAAGCCATGTATTCAACCCGTAGGATTTAATGAGAATGGCCATGATGACCGCCGCAAGCCCCGAGATGGAACCAACTGAAAGGTCAATGCCGCCGGTTAGAATCACCACCGAAAGCCCTAAAGCCACAAAGCCGAACGGCAGAAACTCTTCGGTGATGGCCAGGGTGCCGTGGAAACCATCATAGAAACCCGGTGTGAGAATGCAGAACCCTGTGAAAAGCGCCACCAAAATCGCGACCAGCGCACGGTCCCACGGCTGGCGGGGAAATAGATATTTCATGCTTTTGAACTCCGCCTTGCGCCAAGGGTGACGGCGGCGAGGATCATCAACCCCTCACCCGCCGAATACCAGATCGCGGGAACTTGCAGAAACACCAGCGCGGTGATGACGACGCTCAGGAACACACTGCCGATGACCGTGCCTGCAAGATTGCCCCGCCCGCCCGCGATCGCGGTGCCGCCGATCAGCGCGATCGCGATGGATTGCAGCTCCACATGGTCGCCCGTTCCCGTGGTGGCCGTGGCCGACCCGGTATAGGCCACGAACACGAGCCCGGAGAAAGCCGCCAGCGCGCCGGAGATGGTATACACAGCCAGCAGCGTGCGGCGTACCGAAATTCCGGCATTATAGGCTGCGGCGGCATTGTTGCCGATTGCCAGAATGTTGCGGCCAAATTTCATGTGGTTCAGGACGAACCAGGCCGCAGCGGCCACAGCGGCAAGCGCAAGCACGGGCGTTGGCACCGGCAGCCCGGGGATGAGATTACCGTTGCCAAACGCTGCGAAATTTGGCGAGACCTGGTCTACCTGCAACCCGTTGGAATAGATAAATGTCAGCCCGCCATACAGGCTGTAAGTCCCCAATGTTGCGATAATCGGCGGTATCTTCAACCAGGCAACCAAAAAACCGTTGAAACTACCAAGCACGGCGCCCATTGCCAGGCAGAGCGGCAAAGCCTGCCAGAGCGGCATGCTGGAGGTGGTGGAGAGCAGCCCAAAAACCATCGCGCTCAACCCCAGAACGGCGGAAACTGAAAGATCAATCCCGCGCGTTATGATAACGAAAGTCTGGCTGATGCCGGCCAGCCCGAGTACAACGGAGCTGAGGATCATGAATTCGATATTGCTGAAGGACATGAAGCTTGGCCGCAGTACCCCGACCCCGAGCACCACCGCAAATATCGCAATCAGAAGCGTGACTTCACGAAGCTCCCTGCGGCGCGGCCGGGGTTTTGCGCGGTGGCCGGGCTGGGATGCGGCCGTGGCGGCGTTGCTCATTTCAATGTGCCTCCGCGCCAAGGAACGCGGCGCCGACGCGTGCGGCGGTCACATCCGCACCCTTTAATTCGGCCGCGATTTTTCCACCGTAAATCGCAATCACCCTGTCGCATAATACGATCAACTCTTCCAATTCCGAGGAGATGACGACAATCGCCATCCCCTGCGCCGACAATTCCTCGATCAAGCGGTAAATCTCATCTTTCGCGCCGACGTCCACGCCGCGCGTCGGCTCATCGAGAATTGCGACCTTCGGGTTCGTGCTCATCCATTTGCCGAACACGACCTTCTGCTGGTTGCCGCCCGAAAGCTGGCCGACCGGCTGATCAATCCCGCGCGCGCGCACCTGGTAGCGGCGCATGGTATCCGTGGCGATCGCAATTTCGCGTCCGCGGTTGAGGATGCCGCTCTTGCCCTGCAACCGGCCAATCTGCCCGGCGGTTGCGTTGTCACGGATCGACATGGGAAGAATCACGCCATGGCGCGCGCGGTCTTCTGGCACATACACCAGCCCGGCCTCGATAATATCACCAATTGATGAGGTGGAGATGTCCTGGCCGGCCAAGGTTACGCTGCCGGCGGATTTTTCGCGCAAGCCGCACACCGCCTCGGCGATTTCCGTGCGGCCGGAGCCGATCAATCCTGAAAAACCCAGGATCTCGCCGGGCCGTACATCAAAATCCACACCAGAGAACACCGGCGCGTGCGCCAGGCCGCGCACACTCAGCACCGGCTCACCCTCAGCCTCCCGGCGAACCCGTCTGCGATCAAAAATCACCTCACGCCCCACCATGGCGCGGACCAGGCGGGCGCGGTCGAACCCGCCGCGGTCCACCTCATCGGTTACGGCACCATCGCGCAGAACGCTTACGCGGTCGCTGATCTCGCTCACCTCGTCCATGCGATGGCTGATGAAGCCAAGCGTGCAGCCCTGCGCGCGCAACCGGCGCATGATGGCGAATAAAATTCCCACCTCACGGCCGGTGAGCGGGGACGTCGGTTCATCGAACAAAATAATCCGGCAGCCGCGCAACAGCGCCTTGGCGCATTCCACAAGCTGCTGCTGGGCAATGCTCAGGTGCTTGGCATCATCACGCACATCCACATCCAGCCCGAGCGCCGAGAGGGAGTCCTGCGCCTGGCCGCGAATGGTTTTCCAGTCAATGCGGGAAGGGAACCAGCCGCGCGTGGGGAGCATCCCGAGGAACATGTTTTCCGCGACGCTCAACTCCTTCAGCAATGCCGGCTCCTGGGGAACCAGATAGATGCCGTGGCCATATGCAGCGCTAGGGTTGCGCAGGTCGAGCGCGGCGCCATCGAGGTTGATCTGCCCGGCATCAGGCTGGTGAATTCCCGCGAGAATACGGAAAAGCGTGGATTTTCCAGCTCCGTTCTCGCCCATCAAGGTATGCACCTCGCCCGGCGCCAGAGAAAGAGAGACGTTGCGCAACACGCTGTTGGCTCCGAAGCGCTTATCAATCCCGGTTGCGGCCAACAGGCCGGGGGTGCGGCTCATCAAATCCTGCACGACGGCTTCCCGAGGCAAATTCTTTGAAATTTCCACCAATTATCGTTCCCTACGCGGACCTTGATTCTCGTATGTCAGGCCGCCGGTATGTTATACATGACCCCGAATGACAGCGCAACCATGAATTTTGATAGCGCTACCATTTTTCTTTTTCTCTCCCCTGGACGAGACCAGCAAGAGCAAGTAAACATGCGCGGAACCGCCCAAGGCCATAGAAAGACAAGGCATTTTGGATAAAGCCCCGCCTGAAACCACGAACACCGATGGACGCCGCGCCAGCCATGGCTCGGTCACGCTGGCGGATGTCGCGGCGCTTGCCCGGGTGGCGCCCATCACCGTATCGCGCGCGTTGAACAACCCGGACAGCGTCTCGGAGACGCTGCGCAGCCGTATTCGTACGGCGGTTGACCAGCTCGGCTATGTGCCCAACCGCATGGCCGGCGCCCTCGCCTCCGCCAAAACCAAGGTTATTCCGGTTATCGTTCCGTCTCTCTCGAATGTCGTCTTCATCGAGGTGATTGAAGGCGTGCAGGAAACGCTGACGGCGCACGGCTACCAGTTGTTGCTGGGCACCACCGACTATAACCTGGAGCGGGAAGCCGAGTTGGTCTCGGCGCTGCTCGGCTGGGCGCCTCCCGGGGTGATGATCGCGGGCCTGCGGCATCTGCCGCGCACCAACACCATCCTCAAAAATGCCGGGCTGCCGGTGGTGGAGATGATGGAGTACGGGGCGCGCTGCATCGACATGAATGTCGGCCTCTCGCATTTTCGCGCCGGTATGGAGATGGCCGAGCATTTGCTCGCGCGCGGGTATCGGAAAATCGGCTTCGTGGGCACAAGGCTGCGCGATGACTACCGCGCACGGCAGCGCTACGATGGCATGCACCGGCGCCTGCTGGAAAGCAAAACCGCGAGCGATATGCTGTTTGATTATCCGGGCGGCGGCAGCCAGCAACTGGGCTGGAACGCGCTTGGAGATGTCCTGAAAACCAACCCGGAGCTGGATGCGCTGTTTTTTGCCAATGACGAAATGGCGGTGGGCGCCATCTTGCGTGCCCAGCGGGACGGCATCGCAATTCCCGGACGCATCGCCATCGCGGGCTTCAATGGCCTGCCGGTCAGCTCATTGGTCACCCCGGCCCTCACCACGATCATCTCGCCACGCAAGCTCATGGGCCATACCGCGGCGGAAATGCTGCTGGCACGAATTTCAGGCGGCAGCCCGGCGGCGCGGCGCGTCAACGTCGGGCTGGAACTCGCGGCGCGGGAGAGTACATAACCCCGCACGTCACGCGCGCAGGAAGGCGGCGAAATCTTCGCTGTAGGCGGCATGCCAGCGCGAGAGCGCGGGGCGGTTGTTGATAATGTCCTGCGCGGCCCAGAGAATCCGCTTGTTATCGGTCTCGCGCGTTACCTCGTTATCCGGGCAAAGAATATAGAAATCCCCGGCGTCCAGCCCGGCGAGCAGCATATCCACCACCTGATCGGCGCTCCAGGCGCCCGAGGGCTTTTCCGTGAGGTTACCGGCGGTCATCCCCGTGAAGGTTGAACCGGGAATGAGCAGATGAGCCGTGATGTTCGCGCCGGACTCGTTTCGCAGGCCATGGGCAAGCGCCTCCGTCAGCACCTTTACCCCGGCCTTGCTCACATTATAGGCCGTGTTGCCCGGCGGGCAGGTAATGCCCTGCTTGGAGCCGGTATTGATGATGGCGCAGGCGTTGCCTTGGGCGAGCATCCGGGGGGTAAAAACCTGCACGCCGTTGATAACGCCGAACAGGTTGACCTCCAGAACCTGGCGCCAGACATCGAGGCGATCCCACGGCCCGCCGAATGCGCCGGTGGCGGCGTTGTTCATCAGCACCGCAACCTCGCCGAACCGGGCGTAGACGGCCTCCGCCAGAGCCTCCACCTGCGCAATGCTGCTAACGTCAGCTGGCGCGGCCATAACACCGGAGGCTCCCAGCGGGCTTGCCGCCGCCGCCGCCGCGCACGCTGCCTCCAGCGCGCCGGAGGGCAGATCCACCAGGCAGACCTTCAGCCCCAATGCGGCAAAGCGCAAAGCCGCGGCACGGCCAATGCCGCTTGCCGCGCCGGTAACAACGGCGGCGCGGCCGGGCTCAAATGCGGGGTGTGTGGTCATGCTGCTGCTCCCAAGTACTGTGTTGTGCTGTGTTGTGCTGTACGGCAATGCCAGACGTGCTTGCCGCCCGGCGCTTAGCATATAGGGGCACCTGCGCCCCGCGCCAACTCCTGCCGCCCTTTTGCTCACAGCCGTTTTGTGCAAATGAAAACCAAAGAAAATTCAGCCTTGTCATTTCAGCGGGCTCGTCAGACGAAGCAGGTGTTCCATTGAGAGTTCATTACGAGCATGATCTTGAACACCTTCTCTCACCCGCGCGCGCGCGCCATATTCTCGGCGTGGCCGGTTACGGCGCGGCGCGGCCCGCGGGGTTGCATCCCGCCTGCCCTTTTATCGCGGCTCCGCTTCAACCCGCCGTAGCCGGCGACAAAATATTCGAGGTCTGGACAGCCAGCACACCGGCAACCCATACTCAAATTGGCCCGGTTAGCGGGTCATGCAGCGCGGAGGCAGCCTTTGGCGCGCTCGTTCTGGATGAAGCCGGAACCGTCCACCTCGAACAAGCCGTTGAGCGCGCTTATCTCTGTATCTTTGATTTCCTGGACCAGACCGGGTTCAGGGAACCAATCCGATTCTGGAATTATCTCACCGGCATCACCGAAGATGAACAAGGGATGGAGCGCTACAGGCGCTTCAATACCGGCCGCCAAAATGCCTTCACTGCCAGGCTGCGCCAGCCTGTGCCGCCTGCCGCGAGCGGCGTGGGAGGACATCATGGATTATCCGTCATCTACTTTCTCGCGGCGCGCACGGCGGCTGAAGCCATCGAAAACCCGCGCCAAACCAGCGCCTATGCTTATCCGCCCCTCTACGGCCCCACCAGCCCGAGCTTTTCACGCGCTTGCAGGCACGGCCCCGCTGGAGCGCAAAGCCTGTTCATCTCGGGGACAGCCAGCATCGTGGGGCACGAAACACGCCACCGCGGCGATGTAGAGGCCCAGCTCGCGGAAACGATGGCGAATCTGCACGCATTGATCAAAGTGGCGCGCTGCGCCGGAGAGCCCGGCAACTGGACGGTAAAGACCTACCTGCGCGATCCCTCCTGCCGCGAGGCGGTCGATCGCGCCGTCACATCGCTCTTTGGCCCGCATAGCCAGCGCCTTCATCTGCAGGGCGATATTTGCCGGGCTGATCTTCTGCTGGAAATCGAAGCCTGTCATTTGCCTGAGCCGTGAATCCGGGCAGCAAGCCGGAAAACGATTTCCCGCAGCGCCCAACTGGCCAAGGCTGTGGAGCTGTGGCTTAGGTCACCGACTCATAAACCGCATCCAGATACGTGCTGAGGCGAGCTTGACGAGAGCGAGGTAGTTGGCGTCATGCTTTTCGAAGCGTGTGGCGATGGCGCGAAAGTGTTTGAGTTTATTGAAGAA
>JAJZCG010000021.1 GCA_021846225.1 Pseudomonadota bacterium
GCCAGCAGTCCAGCCATAGCTTCCTGGTTGGCCTGCGCTATCAGTTGTTCAACGCCCCGGCGCCTGCGCCTGCGGTTGCCCCGGTTGCAGCCCCGGTTGCCGCGGCGCCGGCACCGGCTCCTGCGCGCACCTATCTGGTGTTCTTCGACTGGGATAAAGCGAGCCTGACCCCGCGCGCCACCCAGATCATCGCGCAGGCGGCCTCTGACAGCAAAACCCAGGCCACCACGACAATCGACGTGAACGGCTACACCGACACCTCCGGCACCCCGGTTTATAACCAGGGTCTCTCCGTGCGCCGTGCCAAGGCCGTTGCGGCCCAGCTGGTGACGGACGGCGTTCCCGCCTCCGAGATCACCGCCAAGGGCTTTGGCGACACCAACCTGCTGGTGCCAACCGGCCCGGGCGTGCGCGAGCCGCAGAACCGCCGCGTGGAAATCGTGCTTAATTAAGCGAGGTGTTTACGAAAAACCCCCGGCGGGAAACTGCCGGGGGTTTTTGCGGCCTGATGAAAACGCCCGCCGCGCAGGCAAGTTGCTTGAATACAACACGAATAAAATGTTGCGGTCCCGTCGCTTTTTTCATTGCTGCGTCCGGATGGAAGGCGTTAGTGATGGTCTATTAAATAACTAATGGGAGACTTTAATGAAACTGCGCTTAGCCCTTGCCGCCGCCACCTGCCTTGCCGTGCCGATACTGGCGCAGGCGCAGCCGGTCACCGGCCCTTATGTCAGCGCTGAAGGCGGCGTAAACCTGGGAAATTCGTTTAACTACGCTTACTCTCAGATACCCGCCATCCCTCTTCCAACCTTCCCGAATCTGGGGCTACGGCCAGGCGGGCAAGCGCCTACCGGCAAATTCGTCACCCGGCCGTCCTATGCGGGCGACATTGCCATTGGCTACGGTTTTGGCAACGGCTTGCGCGTGCAGCTGGACGGTGATTTTCTCCGCAACACCATCAATAAGGACAATCTGAGCGGCGGACTGGGCAGTTATCCCGCAACCGGCGGCATGAACACCTACGGCCCCATGGTGAATGTGCTGTATGACATGAGCCTCGGCCTGCCTGTTTACCCCTATGTGGGTGCTGGCGCTGGTTACCAGTGGGCGCGCTTTGAAAGCCACATCAGCGATATCAGCAGTTATGGCCACACCGTGGAAGGCACCAGGGGCAGCTTTGCTTATGATCTCATCGCCGGTCTGGCCTATCCGCTGCCGATGGTGCCCGGGCTCTCCCTCACGGCCGAATACCGCTTCATGCAGCTGACCGCGAGCCGCAACTACGCCTCGTCATCCGTGCTGCTCGGCGGCGCCTCCGGCGGCCCGGTGAAAATCGGCCAGCAGTCCAGCCATAGCTTCCTGGTTGGCCTGCGCTATCAGTTGTTCAACGCCCCGGCGCCTGCGCCTGCGGTTGCCCCGGTTGCAGCCCCGGTTGCCGCGGCGCCGGCACCGGCTCCTGCGCGCACCTATCTGGTGTTCTTCGACTGGGATAAAGCGAGCCTGACCCCGCGCGCCACCCAGATCATCGCGCAGGCGGCCTCTGACAGCAAAACCCAGGCCACCACGACAATCGACGTGAACGGCTACACCGACACCTCCGGCACCCCGGTTTATAACCAGGGTCTCTCCGTGCGCCGTGCCAAGGCCGTTGCGGCCCAGCTGGTGACGGACGGCGTTCCCGCCTCCGAGATCACCGCCAAGGGCTTTGGCGACACCAACCTGCTGGTGCCAACCGGCCCGGGCGTGCGCGAGCCGCAGAACCGCCGCGTGGAAATCGTGCTTAATTAAGCGAGGTGTTTACGAAAAACCCCCGGCGGGAAACTGCCGGGGGTTTTATTTTGGGCCGGTTATACGAGCGTGGATTACAACCCCAGCTCACTCAAACCCGGATGATCATCGGGGCGCCGCCCCAGGGGCCAAAAAAACTTTCGCTCCGATTCCTGAAGTTTCAGATCATTGATGCTGGCGTGCCGGTGGGTCATGTAGCCATGCTCGTTGAAGGCCCAGTTCTCATTGCCATAGCTGCGGAACCACTGGCCGGCGGCATCGTGCCATTCATAGGCGAAGCGCACGGCGATACGGTTTTCCGTGCAGGCCCAAAATGCCTTGATCAGCCGGTACTCCAGCTCAACCGCCCATTTGCGCTGCAAAAACGCGCGTACCTGCTCATGCCCGCACAGGAACTCGGCGCGGTTACGCCAAAGCGTGCCGGGCGTGTAAACCGGGACGACGCGCTCAGGGTCGCGCGTGTTCCAGGCATCCTCCGCCATGCGGATTTTTTGCACCGCCGTCACGGGGGTGAAGGGCGGCAGAGGAGGTCTGGTTTCCATGATCAGAACGGGATCTCGTCGTCCATATCGTTGCCGGGGCGCGTGTCCCAGCCGCCGGTGGCGCGCGGGGCGGGCGCACGCGCGGGGGCGGCGGCACGCGGCTCGCGCGGTTCGTAGTCGCCGCCGCCGGCGTTCGGGTTCTTATCCAGCAGCACCAGCTCACCGCCGAAGCGGCCGATCATCACCTCGGTTGTGTATTTCTCCTGGCCGTCCTGCCCGGTCCACTTGCGGGTCTGCAATTTCCCCTCAATGTAGACTTTCGATCCCTTGCGCAGATATTTCTCCGCGACCTCGCCCAGCCGGTCGTTCATGATGACCACGCGGTGCCACTCGGTCTGCTCCTTGCGCTCGCCGCTGGCTTTGTCATTCCACGTATCGGAGGTGGCAATCGCGAGATTGACGATCTTCAACCCTGACTGGGCGTTGCGCACTTCCGGGTCTTTCCCGAGATTGCCCACCAGAATCACTTTATTCACACTACCGGCCACCAGGCCCTCCTCTACTTTAAATTGTTCACCAGCGTAGCGCATTATTTGCATTCCGGCCAGCCGAAGCGGTTTGCATTCTACGCGGCGACACCATATCCTGCAAGAACATTACACGAACATCTGGTGCAAGCATGGCTGAGCAAAATAACGCGGGCTTTATCACGGTCCGCGGCGCGCGCGAACACAACCTGAAGAACATCGATATCGCGATTCCGCGTGAGCAGCTCACCGTCATTACCGGGCTTTCCGGCTCGGGCAAATCCTCGCTGGCGTTTGATACGATTTATGCCGAAGGCCAGCGGCGCTATGTCGAGAGTCTGTCCTCCTATGCACGGCAGTTTCTGGAGCTGATGGGCAAGCCGGATGTGGACTCAATCGAGGGCTTGTCGCCCGCAATTTCCATCGAGCAGAAAACCACCTCGAAGAATCCGCGCTCCACGGTCGGCACGGTGACGGAAATTCATGATTATATGCGGCTTTTATGGGCGCGCGCGGGGGTGCCGTATTCACCCGCGACCGGCCTGCCGATCGAGGCGCAGAGCGTGGCGCAGATGGTGGACCGCGTGATGGCGATGAAGCAAGGCACCAAGCTGTTGCTGCTGGCGCCGGTGATCCGCGACCGCAAGGGCGAGTATAAAAAAGAGCTGGCCGAATTACAGCGCAAGGGCTTCACGCGCGCGAAGGTTGATGGAAAACTCTATGAGATCGACCAGGTTCCCGCGCTCAACAAAAAGCTGAAACATGAGATCGAGGCGGTGGTGGACCGCATCGTGGTGAAGCCGGGGCTGGAGCAGCGGCTGGCCGATTCATTCGAGACCGCCTTAGGACTTTCCGACGGCATCGTATATGCCGAGGGGGCTGATGATGGCGTGCGCACGGTGTTCTCCTCGCGCTTCGCCTGCCCGGTGAGCGGCTTCACCATCGAGGAGATCGAGCCGCGGCTGTTCAGCTTCAACTCACCGCATGGCGCCTGCCCGGTGTGCGACGGGCTGGGCCATGAGGTATTTTTTGACCCGCATCTGGTGGTGCCTGACGAGCAGCGCAGCCTGGAGGATGGCGCGGTGATGCCATGGGTGAACTCGCTCTCGCCCTATTACACGCAAACCCTGGCGAGCCTGGCCAAGCATTTCAAAATTAAGATGACCACGCCTTGGGAAAATTTGCCCGAGGCCGTGCGCGATGCGATTTTATACGGCACCGGCAAGGCCGAGGTGGCGTTTTCCTACAAAGACGGCGCGCGCGCCTACACGGTGACGAAACCGTTTGAAGGCGTGATAAAAAACCTCGAACGCCGCCTGCGCGAAACCGATTCCGCCTGGACGCGCGAAGAACTCTCCCGCTACCACGCCGAACGGCCCTGCGGCACCTGCCACGGCGCGCGGCTGAAGCCGGAGGCGCTGGCCGTGCGGGTCGCGGGGAAAAACCTGGCCGAGGTGGCGGAGCTTTCCATCTCCGCCGCGCGGGAATGGTTCGAGGGTGTGGCCGCCACGCTGACTCCGCAGCGGCTTGAAATCGCCCGGCGAATCTTGCGCGAGATCAACGAGCGTTTGCAATTTCTGCTGGATGTGGGCCTGAATTATCTAACCCTGGCGCGCGGATCGGCGACACTTTCGGGCGGCGAGAGCCAGCGGATCCGTCTGGCCAGCCAGATCGGCTCGGGATTAACGGGCGTGCTGTATGTGCTGGACGAACCAAGCATCGGCCTGCACCAGCGCGATAACGAAAGATTGCTGGGCACGCTGCAACGTTTGAAACGCCTGGGCAACACCGTGCTGGTGGTGGAGCATGATGAGGATGCGATCCGCGCGGCGGACCATCTGATCGACATGGGGCCGCACGCCGGCATGGGCGGCGGCCATGTGGTGGCGCAGGGCACGCCGGAACAGGTTGCGGCCAACCCGAAATCGCTGACAGGGGATTATCTCTCCGGCCGGCGCAATATTCCCGTGCCGCACCCCAGGCGCGAGGTGAAGAGCAGCCGTGTTTTGAAGGTTATAGGCGCCAGCGGCAACAACCTGAAAAACGTGTCGGCGGAATTTCCCCTCGGCGTGTTCACCTGCATCACCGGCGTCTCGGGCGGCGGCAAATCAACCCTGGTGGTGGACACGCTCTACAAAGCCGTCTCGCGCCGGTTGATGGGCTCAGGCGAGGTGCCCAGCCCGTTCGAGCGGCTGGAAGGGCTGGAACAGCTCGACAAGATCATCGACATCGACCAATCGCCGATCGGGCGCACGCCGCGCTCCAACCCCGCGACCTATACCGATTTATTCGCGCCGATCCGTGACTGGTTCGCCGAAATGCCCGAGGCGCGCACGCGGGGATACAAGCCGGGGCGGTTTTCCTTCAATGTGAAAGGCGGGCGCTGCGAGTCCTGCCAGGGCGACGGCGTGCTGAAAATCGAGATGCATTTTCTGCCCGATGTGTTCGTCACCTGCGATACCTGCAAGGGGAAGCGCTACAACCGCGAGACGCTGGAGGTGAAGTTCCGCGAGAAATCCATCGCCGATGTGCTGGATATGACGGTGGACGAAGCGCAGGTCTTTTTCAAGGCGGTGCCGAAAATTCATGACCGGCTCTCGCTGCTCGGCAAGGTCGGGCTTGGCTACATCAAGCTTGGCCAGCAGGCGACCACACTTTCAGGCGGCGAGGCGCAGCGCATAAAGCTGGCGAAGGAGCTGGCCAAGCGCCCCACCGGGCGCACGCTCTATATTCTCGACGAGCCCACCACCGGGCTGCATTTCGAGGATATCCGCAAACTGCTGGAGGTTTTGCATGCGCTGGTGGATACGGGCAACACCATCATCGTCATCGAGCATAATCTGGAGGTGATCAAAACCGCTGATCATGTCATCGATCTGGGGCCCGAAGGCGGCGACGGCGGCGGCCGCATCGTCGCCACCGGCACGCCGGAGGATATTGCCGCGAACAAGGCGAGCCACACCGGGCGGTTTCTGGCGCCGCTGCTGGCGGCAAAACCGGCCAAGCCACGCCGCAAGGCAACGGCTTAAGGAAAGCCCGCCTATTTGCCCGCGATGCCGAGCGGGAGGGGCTGGCCCTCAACCGCCTGCGCCGGCGGGCCGTATACCGTGCCTGCGCGCTTGAGGAATGCCGCGACCATGCGATGCACCGCCTCGGTGAACACGACGCCGATGGCTTTTTGCAGAATAACGTTGCGGAATTCGAAATCGACGTAGAAATCCACCAGGCAGCCCTGCGGGTGCGGGGCAAAATGCCAGCTGTTGTTCAGATATTTGAACGGGCCGTTCTGGTATTGCACCTTGATCTCGCAAACCCCCTCGGCATCCTGCGGCAGAATCGTCACGCGGGAGGTGAAGCTCTCGCGGAACGGGCCGAAGCCGATGCTCAGATCGGCGACCAGCACATTATCAACATGGCTGCGGATGCGCGCACCGGCGCACCAGGGCAGAAATTGCGGGTATTTACCGACATCGGCCACCAGCGCCGAGAGCTGCGCCGGGGTATAAGGGACCAGCTTCTTCTCGGTGTAGGTGGGCATCAGGCCACCAATTTGCGGGCGCGCGCCTCACGCAGGGCGGCGAAGTCTGAGTCCGCATGGTAGGAGCTGCGGGTGAGCGGTGTCGCCGAGACCTGCAGGAAGCCTTTGACGCGCGCCATCAGCGCGTATTCCTCGAACTCCTCCGGCGTCACGAAGCGGTCCACCGCCGCGTGCTTCACCGTGGGTTGCAGATATTGGCCGATGGTGAGGAAATCGACATCGGCGATGCGCAGATCGTCCATCACCTGGCCGATTTCCGGTTTGGCCTCGCCCAGCCCGACCATGAGGCCGGATTTGGTGAAGATATTGGGGTCGAGCTGCTTCACCCGGTCGAGCAGGCGCAAGGATTGATAGTAGCGTGCGCCGGGGCGGATGGAGGGGTAGAGCCGCGGCACGGTCTCCAGATTGTGGTTGAACACATCCGGCCGGGCGGCGACGACAATTTCCAGCGCGCCGGGCTTGCGTAAAAAATCGGGCGTGAGAATTTCGATGGTGGTTGCGGGCGCCGCCGCGCGCACCGCGGCGATGACGGCGGCAAAATGCGCGGCCCCGCCATCGGCCACATCGTCACGGTCCACCGAGGTGATGACCACATGGCGCAGGCCCAGCGTGGCGACGGCCTCGGCCACGCGGCGGGGCTCATCGGCGTCCAGCGCGGCGGGAACACCGGTGCTCACATTGCAGAAGGCGCAGGCGCGGGTGCAGATCTCGCCCATGATCATCATGGTGGCGTGGCGCTGGGACCAGCATTCGCCGATGTTGGGGCAGGCGGCTTCCTCGCATACGGTGGAAAGCTTCTTATCGCGCATCAGCTCGCGCGTCTCATGATACACGGGGCTGGTGGGCGCCTTCACCCGAATCCAGGCCGGCTTACGGCTGATCGGGTTATCCGGGCGGCCCTGTTTCTCCGGGTGGCGAACGCGGTGGTCGATCTCGATACGGGTGCTCATGGCGTGCTTTCTATCAGTGCCCGGCAAAACCCCCAAGCGCCGGGCGCCTGGGGGCGGCATGCGCTAGAAGTGTATAACCTGGCCGTAGGCGTCAAGCACCGACTCATGCATGGCTTCACTGATGGTCGGGTGGGGGAAGACGGTGTGCATCAGCTCCGCCTCGGTGGTCTCCAGCTGGCGGGCGATGACATAGCCCTGGATCATCTCCGTCACCTCGGCGCCGATCATATGCGCGCCCAGCAACTCGCCGGTTTTGGCGTCGAAGATGGTCTTGATCAGCCCTTCCGGCTCACCCATGGCGATCGCCTTGCCGTTGCCTATGAAGGGGAAGCGGCCGATCTTAAGCTCATAGCCCGCCTCTTTCGCCTTCGCCTCGGTCAGCCCCACGCTGGCCACCTGCGGGCGGCAATAGGTGCAGCCGGGGATGTTGCCGGTCTCGAACGGGTGCGGGTTTTTGCCCGCGATGTACTCGGCGCAGACCACGCCCTCATGGCTGGCCTTGTGCGCCAGCCAGGGCGGCCCGGCGACATCGCCGATGGCATAAACCCCCGGCTCGCCGGTGCGCCCGAAACCATCCACCACGATATGCGTGCGCTCCACCTTCACCTTGGTGCCCTCAAGGCCGAGGTTCTCGACATTGCCGACGATGCCGGCCGCCGCGATCACCCGGTCCACGGTGATCTGCTGCTCCTTGCCGCCCGCCTCCACGGTCACGGTCACATTGTCCGCCCCCTTCACCACACCCTTCACATTAGCGGAGGTGATGATCTTCATGCCCTGCTTCTCGAAGGATTTACGGGCCAAAGCGGAGATTTCGGCATCTTCCACCGGCAGCACGCGGTCCAGCATCTCCACCACGGTCACCTCGGCGCCCATGTTGCGGTAGAAGCTGGCGAACTCGATGCCGATGGCGCCCGAGCCGATGACCAGCAGCGATTTCGGCATGGCGGTTGGCACCATCGCCTCGAAATAGGACCAGATGAGCTGGCCGTCCACCTCGATCCCGGGGAGCTGGCGCGGGCGCGCGCCAGTGGCGAGGATGATGTGCGGCGCGTGCAGCATCGCCTTGGGTTTGCCGTCCGCCCCGTTCACCGCCAGGTGGCCGCCGCCGGTGAGCCGGCCGTAGCCGTCCACCACGGTCACCTTGTTCTTCTTGAGCAGATGCGCGATGCCCGAGGAAAGCTGCTTGGAGACGCCGCGCGAGCGCTTCACGATCTTCTCCAGGTCGAACTGGATGTTATCGGCTGAAAACCCGAACTCGCCCAGATTATGCAGCAGGTGGTTCACCTCCGAAGAGCGCAGCAGCGCCTTGGTGGGGATGCAGCCCCAGTTGAGGCAGATGCCGCCCAGATGCTTGGCCTCCACCACCGCCACTTTCAGCTTGAGCTGGGCGGCGCGGATCGCCGCGACATACCCACCCGGCCCACCGCCGACAACTATCAGATCGAATTCATCCGCCATGGCTGGCTCCTATAATTATGTGTCGTAACCAGGGAGCTTGCCCCAGATCGAAATTCATTCCCAGTTAGCTAAAGTAGCAGGCCCATCGGGTCTTCCAGCAGGCCCTTGAGCGTGGCAAGGAATTGCGCGCCCAGCGCGCCGTCCACCACGCGGTGGTCGACCGAGAGGGTCACGGTCATCATCGTGGCGATGACGATCTGGTCATCTTTCACAACCGCGCGCTTCTCGCCCGCGCCGACGGCCAGAATCGCAGCCTGCGGCGGGTTGATGATCGCGGTGAAATCCGGGATGCCGAACATGCCCAGGTTGGAGATGGAGAATCCGCCGCCCTGGAACTCCTCGGGCTTGAGCTTCCCGGCCTTCGCCCGCGCGCCCAGATCCTTCATCGCGTTGCTGATGGAGGGCAGGCCCCGCTCGTCGGCCTTGCGGATGATCGGGGTGATCAGCCCATCGGGAATGGCAACGGCGATGGAGATATCCACATCGTCATAGAGCAGAATGGCGTCTTCGGTGTAGCTGGCGTTCACATTGGGGTGGCGGCGCAGCGCCAGGGCGCAGCCCTTGATGATAAGGTCATTGACCGAAAGCTTGAAGCTGCCCGGGCCCTCCTTGGGGGAGCGCGCGTTCAGCTCGGCGCGCAGCTTCAGCAGCGCATCGATCTCGATATGGCTGTTGAGATAGAAATGCGGCACGTTCTGCTTGGATTCCGTGAGGCGCCGGGCGATGACCTTGCGCATGGTGGAATTGGGCGACGCCTTGTAGGCGCCGGTGATGACCGGAGCCGGGGCCGCGGGCTTGGGCGCGGGGGCCGCTGCCACCGGGGCTGCCGCCACGGGGGCGGGTGCCGCCGCCGGAGCCTTGTCCAGATCAGCCTTTACGATCCGCCCGTTCGGGCCGGAGCCCTTGATGCGCGAGAGATCCACGCCGGACTGCTTGGCGATGCGCCGGGCCAGCGGGGAGGCGAAAATACGCTCCTCGGCCGCGTGCGCGGCAACGGGCGCGCCCGCCACGGGCGCAGCCACAGCCGCCGCAACCACCGGCGCCGCCGCCACAGGGGCGGGCGCCGCAGCCTTGGGGGCGGCAACCGCTTCGCCCTTGGTCGCAGTGAGAATGGCGATGACCTCGTTCACCGCCACGCCGTCCGTACCGTCGGGCACCAGGATTTTCGCGATAAACCCTTCATCCACGGCTTCCACTTCCATGGTCGCCTTGTCGGTCTCGATCTCGGCCAGAATATCGCCGGACTTGACCTCATCGCCCTCTTTTTTCAGCCATTTCGCAAGCTTGCCCGTGGTCATGGTGGGCGAGAGGGCCGGCATCAGAATATTGGTCGACATGTTACGCCCTCCTCAAAAAAGTTTCTTGACCGCGTCCACCACCCAGTTGGGCTGCGGCAGCGCGAGTTTTTCCAGATTTGCGGCATAGGGCATCGGCACATCCAGCCCGGCCACGCGCACCGGCGGGGCGTCCAGCCAGTCGAAGCAATGCTCCACCACCGTCATGCAGATTTCCGAGCCGATGCCAGCGAACGGCCAGCCCTCTTCCACGCTCACCACGCGGCTGGTTTTCTTCACGCTGGTGATGATGGTCTCGATATCCAGCGGGCGGATGGTGCGCAGGTTGATGACCTCGGCGGAAATCCCCTGTTCGGCCAGCGCCTCGGCGGCCTTCAGCGCGACATCGACCATGATCGAGAAGGCGATGATGGTGACATCCGAACCGGCGCGCTCGATCTTTGCCTTGCCGATGGGCAGGATGAAATCCTCCGAAACCGGGCAATCAAAGGTCTGGCCGTAGAGGATCTCGTTCTCCAGGAAGATGACCGGGTTGGGGTCGCGGATGGCCGCGCGCATCAACCCCTTGGCATCCGCCGCACTCCAGGGCGCCACCACCTTCAAGCCAGGGCAATGCGCGTACCATGAGGCATAGCACTGCGAATGCTGCGCGCCCACGCGCGCCGCCGCACCGTTGGGGCCGCGGAAGACGATGGGGCAGCCCATCTGCCCGCCTGACATATACAAGGTTTTGGCGGCGGAGTTGATGATCTGGTCGATCGCCTGCATCGCGAAGTTGAAGGTCATGAACTCGACGATCGGCTTCAGCCCGTTCATCGCCGCGCCCACGGCCATGCCGGTGAAGCCATGTTCGGTGATCGGCGTGTCGATGACCCGGCGCGGGCCGAATTCATCCAGCATGCCCTGGCTGATTTTATACGCGCCCTGATACTGCGCGACTTCCTCGCCCATCAGGAACACATCGGCATCGGCGCGCATCTCCAGCACCATGCCCTCGCGCAACGCCTCGCGCACGGTGGTGGGCTTGGTCTCGCCCCACGCCGGTTCGCTGACATTTTGCGGCGCGGCCACCGGCTTTGCCACCGCGGGAGCGGCTGGCGCGGCAACAGCGGGCGCGGCGGCGGCCGGGGTTGCCGGGGCGGCGCTCGCCTCATCGGCATTCAGCACGGCGATGACGGCATTCACCGCAACGCCTTCGGTACCTTCCGGCACCACAATCTTCGAGAGCACGCCCTCATCAACCGCTTCCACCTCCATGGTGGCCTTGTCGGTCTCGATCTCGGCCAGCACATCGCCGGATTTCACGGTATCGCCCGGCTGCTTGAGCCATTTGCTCAATTTGCCCGAGGTCATGGTGGGCGAGAGGGCGGGCATCAGAATATCGGTCGCCATAGCTTTTAAACTCCCACCAGAATATCGGTCCATAGTTCAGACGGATCAGGCTCCGGCGAGGCCTGGGCGAAATCCGCCGCCTCCTGCACGCGCAGCTTGATGTCGTCGTCCAGTTTTTTCATCTCCGCCTCGGTGATGCCGAGTTCCTCCAGATGCTTCTTGGCGGAATCCAGCGGGTCGTGCTCGGCGCGCATGCGCTGCACCTCCTCGCGGGTGCGGTATTTCGCGGGGTCGGACATGGAATGCCCGCGGTAGCGGTAGGTCTTCATCTCCAGCAGAAACGGCCCCTTGCCCGCGCGGCAATGCGCCACGGCCTGCTCGCCGGCGGCCTTCACGGCCAGCACGTCCATGCCGTCCACCGCCAGGCTGGGCATGCCCCAGGGCACGCCGTTGAGCGAAAGGTCGCGCGAGGCGGAGGCGCGCTCAACGCTGGTGCCCATGGCGTAGCGGTTGTTCTCGATGATGAACACAACCGGCAGCTTCATCAGGTTGGCGAGGTTGAAGCTCTCATAAACCTGGCCCTGGTTGGACGCGCCCTCGCCGAAATAGGTCAGCGATACACGGTCGTTCTCGCGGTACCAGTTGGAGAAGCCGAGCCCCGCACCCAGCGAGACCTGCGCGCCGACAATGCCGTGCCCGCCGAAAAACCCCTTCTCCTTGCTGAACATGTGCATGGAGCCGCCCTTGCCGCGCGAATAGCCGCCCGAACGCCCGGTCAGCTCCGCCATCACGCCGTTGGGGTCCATGCCGCAGGCCAGCATATGGCCATGGTCGCGATAGGAGGTGATCACCTCATCGCCCTGGCCGATGCAATGCTGCATGCCGACCACGACTGCCTCCTGGCCGATGTAGAGATGGCAAAACCCCGCGATCAGCCCCATGCCGTAAAGCTGGCCGGCTTTTTCCTCGAAGCGGCGGATCAGCAGCATGCTGGCATAGGCGGCGAACAACTCGTCCCTATCCATCGAGACGGCGGGCTTCTTGCCTCGTTTCGTTTTTTCCGGGGTTACGGCCATTGGGGGCTCCTCGTTTGGTTTCTGGGGTATTGCCCGCCACTATCCTCAAGCAGCCACGCCGCGCAAGTGTGACGTTTACGAATCTCCCTAGCATAGCCTGCAAAAAATACACTTAACCAGAAAATGGTTAAGCCGCTTGCGGCAGCTAAGAGCAGGCCACCAGAACGAAACAAAATTTCGTTCAGCTGCGATATCTTGTCAACAAAAACTCAAGGCACGCCAAAAAAAAACCGATTATTCAGCACTTTTATTCTGCGGCAGATCAATGACGAGGTCATTCGGGTTGGCCAAATTCAGCACCTTGCGCGCCTGGCCGTCAAGCATGTCCTGCGAAATCGACCGGCCCGAAAGATCGGCGATCCGCACCTCCCATTGCTGGCGCTCGGTATCAGCCGCGCTGAAGGCCTGCCGCGCCTGGGCGAGCTCGGCAAGCTGCACGTTCTGCGCCTCCAGCCCGCTTTTGCCATGCATGGCGTTCCAGCCGAAATAGCCGGAAATGGCGAGAAAAATTGCCGGCGGCAGATAGCTGCGCAGGCGGTATTTTATGGCGCGAAGCAAAATGATCCCTCGACAAAAAAAGAAACAGCCAGCGCGGCCGAGTCTGTCCCAAGCAGGCTGGTTTCGCAAGCGCTTTTGCTTATACCCGCCTGATTTTAACAAATTCCTCCCGAAAAACGCCGAAACGCTTGCCGGGTGGGCAGAAACCGTTAAATCTTGAACAAGTCATGATTTTACCTCACTTTAATCCTGAATTGGCCACAGCGGCTCCCCATATCTGCCAACAAGGGCTTGGAGGCTCTTTTATATGAAACTGAAATATCTTGCGTTTTGCGCCGCGCTACTCGGTGGCACCGCGTTTATCGGCGCGCATGGCGCAATGGCTGACTGGCACGGCGGCGGAGACGGCGGTGATTGGCACGGCCATGGCGGCGGAGACGGTGGCGGCTGGCACGGCGATGGCGGCCGCGATGGTGGCGGGCACGGCGGCTGGCATGGCAACAACGGCTGGCGCCGTTACGATGGCGGCTGGCGGCATGACGACGATGCGCATCACGGCTGGTTCGACGGCGAAGGGCACTGGCACTGGTTTGCCGGCTTTGGCCCCGGCTACGGCTATTACGCCCCGCCGCCGCCGCCAATGTACTACGCGCCGCCGCCGGTTTACGCGGCGCCGCCACCTGGAATCTACGTCACCCCGCCGTCCATCACCATCACACCTTAGCCTGAACGGGCGGGGGGAGCCCGCCCCCGGCCCCCCGGCCGGGCCAATCAGGCAGGAGTTAGAGCGCGGGCGGGGGGCACGCTTGCGTCAACCCAAACCTGTCGTGCTCAGCCCCGCAACCCGTGTATGGCGGCGGCAATGCCCGCCGCCGCCGCGCCCGGATCTGGCGCTCCGGTAACAGGCCGGCCCACAACGATATAATCAGCGCCCGCCAGCACCGCCTCCTCGGGCGTCATCACGCGCGCCTGGTCCCCCAGGGCTGCGCCAAGGGGGCGGATGCCGGGCACGACCAGCAACGGTTTTTCGCCAAAGGCGTCACGCAGCCGCGCGATTTCGTGCGGCGAACAGATCAGCCCGTCCGCGCCGTTTTCCAGCGCCAGGCGCGCCAGGCGCAAAACCTGCTGCGTGGTGCCGCCAGCCACGCCGATCTCATGCAGCGCGCGGGCATCGAGGCTGGTGAGCACTGTCACCGCCAGGATTTTCGGACGGGACGCCGCCGCGCCCGCGGCCTCCACCGCCGCCGCCACCATCGCGCCGCCACCGGCGGCATGGATGGTGAGCATATGCGGCGCCAGCGGCAGCAATGAGCGCACGGCACCCGCCACCGTGTTGGGAATGTCGTGCAGCTTGAGGTCCAGGAATACCGGCCGCTCCTGCGCCACCTCGCGGTAGCCCGGCGCGCCATGACGGAGGAAAAACTCAAGCCCCAGCTTCACCAGCCCGCAATGCGGCGCCACCTCGCGCACCAGCGCCGCCGCCTTCGCGGCATCTGGCGTGTCGATCGCGGCGATAAGACGGCGCATCAGAACGAAACCGGCGGCGGCGGGGCGTTACGCGCTTCCAGCTCGGCCGCACGCTTCTCGGCCCGCTTGGCGCGGCGATTCAGGGCAAAGCGGTGCGGCAAATGAAACGCCAGCCCGAGCAGAAACCCCAGCACCAGCGCCACCAGCACCACCGCGCCCAGCGGCCAGGCCGCCACCTGGCCAAACGGCCAGAAGCTGACCGGCGCCGCCGCGCGGTTGGAGAGCAGGAAAATCACCAGGACCAGAAGGACCAGAAACCCGGCGATGCTTTTTAAAATTTTCAGGCTTTTGCTCCGCCGTTCTTTTTACCATTCGGCGCTGCCGGCGGCTTGTTGACGCTCTCGCGCAATTCCTTGCCCGCCTTGAAGAAGGGAACCGATTTCTGCGCCACGTCCACGGTCTCCCCGGTGCGCGGGTTGCGCCCGGCGCGGGCATTGCGCCGTTTCACGGTGAAGGCGCCAAATCCGCGCAGCTCCACGCGCTCACCGCGTGCCAGCGCGATGGTCATTTCATCGAATAAAGTCGCCACAATGCGCTCCACATCCGCAATGGTCAGATGCGGATTATCCTCCGCCAACCCGGCGATCAGCTCAGAACGTGTCATTTAACCCTCCCACCCTGCACAACGATGCCAGGAGCGCAGGCTCCGGTCAATAACTTATTGTGAACAGGGGATTTTTTAACCACACACAAAAAAGGCCCGGCGGGTGTACCGCCGGGCCTCGTTCAGTCCACCGCGGGTAGCGGCGGGATTACTCTTCGTTCGCCTGGTTGCGGCGGCGAATCGCAGCACCCAGGATGTCGCCCAGCGAGGCGCCGGAGTCCGAGGAGCCGAATTCGGCCACGGCCGACTTGTCCTCGTCGATCTCCTTGCCCTTGATGGTCAGCTGCAGCTTGCGGGCCGCACGGTCCACCGCGGTGATCTTGGCATCGACGGCATCGCCCACCGAGAAGCGCTCGGTGCGCTGTTCGGCCTTGTCGCGGGCCAGTTCGGCGCGGCGGATGAAGCCGGTCAGCACGTCGTCAACCTTCACCTCGATGCCATTGGCCTGAACGGCCGTGACAATGCAGGTGACGATCTGGCCCTTGTGGATCTTGTCCAGCACGCCGGCGGCCGGGTCGACCTCAAGCTGCTTGATGCCAAGGCTGATGCGCTCCTTCTCGACATCGATATCGAGCACTTTGGCCTTCACCACATCGCCCTTGTTGTACTTGGTGATGGCGGTCTCGCCGGCATCTTCCCAGGACAGGTCGGACATATGGATCATGCCGTCGATCTCGGCGCCGACAGCCACGAACAGGCCAAACTCGGTGATGTTGCGGATCTCGCCCTCGACGATGGAGCCGATCGGATGCGCATCCTGGAACTCTTCCCAGGGGTTGCGCGAGACCTGCTTCAGGCCGAGCGAAATGCGGCGCTTGGAGGCGTCGACATCGAGCACCACCACATCCACTTCCTGGCTGGTCGAGACGATCTTGCCGGGATGCGCGTTCTTCTTGGTCCAGGACATCTCGGACACATGCACCAGGCCCTCGACGCCGGGTTCCAGCTCCACGAAGGCGCCGTAATCGGTGATGTTGGTGACGCGGCCGGAAACCTTGATGCCGGGCGGATACTTGGCGTCAACGCCTTCCCAGGGATCGGCCTCGAGCTGCTTCATGCCCAGCGAGATGCGCTGCGTGTCGGCGTTGAAGCGGATGACCTGCACCTTGACCGGCTGGCCGATGACCAGAGCCTCGGCCGGGTGGTTGATGCGCTTCCAGGCGATGTCGGTGACATGCAGCAGGCCGTCGACGCCGCCAAGGTCCACGAAGGCGCCGTAATCGGTGATGTTCTTCACCACGCCGTCGAGGATCTGGCCTTCCTTCAGGCCGAGGATCAGCTCGGAGCGCTGCTCGGCGCGGGTTTCCTCCAGCACGGCGCGGCGCGAGACCACGATGTTGCCGCGCTGACGGTCCATCTTCAAAATCTGGAACGGCTGGGCCACGCCCATGAGCGGGCCGACATCGCGCACCGGGCGGATATCAACCTGGGAGCCGGGCAGGAACGCGGTGGCGCCGCCGAGATCAACCGTGAAGCCGCCCTTGACGCGGCCATGGATCACGCCGTTCACGCGGGTCTGCGCCTCGAAGGCCTTCTCAAGCTGGGTCCAGGATTCCTCGCGGCGCGCTTTTTCGCGGCTGAGGACCATGGAGCCGTCTTTGTCTTCATAGCGCTCGATATACAGATCGAACACGTCGCCCTTGTTTACTTCCGGCTTGGCGCCGACGGGGGCGAATTCACGCAGCGGCACGCGGCCTTCGCTCTTCAGGCCGACATCGACGATCACGAAGTCATCATCAATCCGGAGCACGGTGCCGGAAACGACGGAACCTTCGAACCCGGCATTGGCGCCGAGCGAGGAATCCAAAAGGGCAGCAAAATCATCGGCGCCGGAATAGGCGGGGGCGTCGGAATGGCGGAGAGCAGGTGAGATGGAAGCCATGAGGCTGGGTATGTCCTTGAATGCGGGCGGTTGCCCGGTGGTATGCGCAGCCCGGCTGGGGCAACGGCTAGAGCCTGGCGGGGCAATCCCCTGGCCAAGTCCGGTTAAGTGAATGGCGGTCTCATACCCCTAAACCCAATGGAGTCAAGTTTTCCCGCCGCGGGCTGTCCGGGGCGGCTTCGCGTTCGCGTTTTAACTGCTATAAGCCGGTCGCAATGACAAATTTTCACTCCGCCTCCCTCCGCACCTCCCTGCCCGCCCTGGCTCTGCTGCTGTGCCTGGGCGGCTGTTCCGCCCTTGAGAACAGCGAACCGCGCGACACCGGCGACTATGCCAGCAGCGCCACCCTGCCGCCGGCCGATGTGCTCTACGCCCAGGGCGTGGCGCAGACCCAGCGCGGCGACTATGAGCGCGCGGTGAAGTTGTTCAACGAGGTGGACGAGAACTATCCGTACTCCACCTGGGCCACCCATGCCGAGCTGCTGGCGGGATACTCCCAGTACAAGGACCAGAATTACGACGACGCGATCAGCTCGCTCAACCGCTACATCAGCCTGCACCCCGAGGACGCCGACGCCGCTTATGCGTATTACCTGAAGTCGCTCTGCTATTACGAGCAGATCGACGATGTGCAGCGCGACCAGACCACGACCTATGAGGCGATCCAGACCCTTAACGACGTGATCACCCGCTTCCCCAACAGCAGCTACGCGCTTGATGCGCGCATCAAGCTGCGCCTGGCGAACAACCGCCTGGCGGGACACGACATGGTCATCGGCCGCTTCTACGAGAAGCAGCATCTCTATGGCGCCGCCATCGGCCGCTATCAGGATATCGTAACCAGTTTCCAAACCACGACCTACACGCCCGAGGCGCTGGAACGGCTGGTGGAATGCTATCTCAACCTGGGGCTGACCGGCGCCGCGCAACGCACCGCCTCCGTGCTGGGCTACAACTACCCCGGCAGCAGCTGGTACCAGAGCGCATATAACGCCTTGAAGGCGCACCACCTGCTCGCCCCACCGCCGGTTGCAGGCGCTGACCAGAGCGGCGCCGCCGCACCGGACCAGAGCGGCGCGGACACCGGCGCCAGCGCCACCACCCCCCCGGCGGATACCACGCAAAGCGCCGCCCCGGCTGCGAAGAAGCACCGCTGGTACTGGCCATTCTAACGCCCATGCCAAGCGGGCGGTAAGCAATGCTGAACAGTCTGTCGATCCGCGACGTCGTGCTGATCGAGCGGCTGGACCTGCATTTCGCCGCCGGGCTGACCACGCTCACCGGCGAAACCGGGGCTGGTAAATCCATCTTGCTCGACAGCCTCGGCCTGGCCCTTGGCGCGCGCGCCGACACCGGGCTGATCCGCTCCGGCGCGGCCCAGGCGGTGGTCGCGGCGGCGTTTTCGGTCAGCCCCGGCCACCCGGCGGGCGAACTGCTGAGCGAACAAGGGCTGGACACCGGCCCCGAAATCCTGCTGCGCCGCATCGTCACGCGCGATGGCCGCTCCCGCGCGCTGGTGAACGACCAGCCCGTCAGCCTGAACTTCCTGAAGACCCTGAGCGCGCTGCTGATCGAGGTGCAGGGCCAGCACGAGCAGGTGGGCCTGGCCGACCCGGCCAATCATCTGCTCGTGCTCGATGCGTTCGGTGTCCCCCCGGAGATGCGCCAGCGCGTGGCCGGGGCGCATAAATCCTGGCGGGATGCCGCCGCGCGCCTGCGCCAAGCGGAGGAGAAAATCGCCGAGGCCGCGCGCGAGGAAGATTTTCTGCGCCACGCGGTGGATGAACTCTCCCGCCTCAACCCGCAACCCGGCGAGGAGGACGCGCTGGCCGCCGAGCGGCTGAGTCTGCAATCGGGCGAGCGGCGCGCCGAGGCCATCGCCGCCGCGCTGGCCGAACTCACCCCGCGTGACCGCCGCGCCTCCGGCCCCGCGGCGCATCTGCGCGCCGCCGCGCGGGCGCTGGGGCGGGTGGCCGCACCTGCGGGCGGTGAAAACCCCGCCGCCGGGGCGATGGCCGCCATCGAGCGCGCGGAAGAAGCGGTGAGCGAGGCGGAAACTCTGCTCAGCCGCCTGGCGCTGGAGGCCGAGGCCGACCCGCGCGCCCTGGAGGCCACCGAGGAACGGCTGTTCGCGCTGCGGGCCGCCGCGCGCAAGCACGGCGTTGCCGTGGTCTCGCTGCCGGAATTCCTCGCCGAGCTGCGCGCCAAACTCGCCGCACTGGAAACCGGCGTCGCCGACATTGCGGCGCTGACCCGCGAGACCAGCGCCCGGCGCGCCGCTTATGTGGAGGCCGCCGCCGCGCTATCGGGCCTGCGCGAGCAGGCCGGGGCGGAGCTGATGCACGCCCTGGCCGCCGAGCTGCCGCCGTTAAAGCTGGAGCGCGCCCGCTTCGTCGTGGAGCAGACCCTGCTGCCCGAGGCCAGCTGGGGCCCGCGCGGGGCCGATTCGGTTAAATTCCTCATCAGCACCAACCCCGGCGAGCCACCCGGCGCGCTCGATAAAATCGCCTCGGGCGGCGAGCTCTCACGGCTCATGCTGGGGTTGAAAGTGGTGCTGACCGGCGGCGGCGCGGTGGAAACGCTGATTTTCGACGAGGTGGATTCCGGCATCGGCGGCGCGACCGCCGCGGCCGTGGGCGAGCGCCTCGCCCGCGTCGCGCGCAATGTGCAGGTCCTCGTCGTCACACATTCGCCCCAGGTGGCCGCCCGCGGTGCCGCGCAACTGCGCGTCGCCAAGCGCATCGAGGGTGAGCGCGCGCTCACCGTGGTTGAAACGCTGGACGGCCCGGCCCGCCGCGAGGAGATCGCCCGCATGCTGGCCGGAGAATTCATCACCGATGCCGCCCGCGAGGCGGCGGGAAGCCTGCTCACGCCATGACCGCCGCGAAAACCCGCCTCGATGAGCTGATGGCGCAAATCGCCGCCGCCAACAGCGCGTATTACACGCACGACGCCCCGGTGATGAGCGATGCCGCCTATGACGCGCTGCGCCGCGAGGCAGAGGCCCTGCTGGCCGCCCACCCCGATCCCGGCAGCGCCGAAGCCCTGGCCGGGATCGGCGCGAAGCCGGCGCCAAGATTCAAAAAGATCATCCACGCCACGCCGATGCTCTCGCTGGACAACATCTTCGCCCCCGCGGACTTCCCCGAGTTCTGCGCCCGCATCCGGCGGTTTCTCGGACTGAGCGGCGCGCCTTTGGAATTCGTCGCCGAGCCGAAGATTGACGGGCTCTCCATCTCGCTCACCTATGAGCAGCACAAATTCGTCTCCGCCGCCACGCGCGGCGACGGCACCGAGGGCGAGGATGTCACCGCCAACCTGCTCACGCTGAAATCCCTGCCGCTCACCCTGCCAGGGGATGCCCCCGCGCGCATCGAAATCCGCGGCGAGGTATATATGACCAAGGCGGATTTCCTGGCGCTCAACGAGGCGCAGGAAAAGCCATTCGCCAACCCGCGCAACGCCGCCGCGGGCAGCCTGCGCCAGCTGGACCCCGGCATCACCGCGCAACGCAAGCTCTCGCTGTTTGCCTATGCCCAGGGTGAATCCGCCGCCCCGGTTGCGCAAACCCATTGGGAATACCTGGAAAAACTCAAGGACTGGGGGTTTGATGTCAACCCGCTTTCCAAACTCATCTCCGAAGCCGAGGCGGAAGATTTCCAAAACAGCATCGCCATCGCGCGGGCCGCCCTGCCCTATGACATCGACGGCGTGGTCTACAAGCTGAACGGCCTCGCCTTGCAAAACCGCCTCGGCTTCGCCGGGCGCGCGCCGCGCTGGGCCATCGCCTGGAAGTTTCCCGCGGAGCGTGCCAGCACCTTGCTGGAAGACATCGAAATCCAGGTCGGACGCACCGGCGCGCTCACGCCGCGCGCACGGCTCACCCCGGTCAATGTCGGCGGGGTGCTGGTGCAATACGCCACGCTGCACAACGAGGATGAAATCGCCCGCAAGGATGTGCGCATCGGCGACATCGTCGAGTTGCAGCGCGCGGGCGATGTCATTCCGCAAATCCTTGGCGTGCTCAAACGCGGCGAACACACCAGGCCGTTCGTCTTCCCCACGCATTGCCCGGTGTGCGGCAGCCTCGCGGCGCGCGACGCCGGCGAGGCGGTGCGCCGCTGCACCGGCGGGCTGAGCTGCCCGGCGCAGGTCACCGAGCGGCTCATCCATTTCTGCGCGCGCGGCGCGTTTGACATCGAAGGCTGCGGCGAGAAGACCATTATGGAATTCCACAACGCCGGGCTGATAAAATCCGCCGCGGATATTTTCCGCCTGCCGGAGCACGAGGCGGAAATCGCCGTGCGTGAAGGCTGGGGCAAGCTCTCCGCCGCCAACCTCAGCGCCGCCATCGCGGCGCGGCGCACCATCGCCCTGCCCCGCTTCATCTTCGCGCTGGGCATCCGCCGCGTCGGCGAGAACAACGCGAAGCTGCTGGCCCGCCACTACGGCTCCTACGCCAACTGGCGCGCGAGCATGCAGGCCGCCACTGAAATCGGCTCGGATGCGCGCCTCGAACTCGGCTCCATCTCCGGCATCGGCCCCGCAATCGCCACCGACCTCGCGGCCTTCTTCGAAGAGCCGCACAACCTCGCCACGCTGGATGCGCTGGAAGCCTATCTCACCATAACGGACGCACCCAGCGCCGGGGGAGCTGATTCACCTCTGGCCGGCAAAACCATCGTGTTCACCGGCACGCTCACCATGGCGCGGCCGGAGGCGAAAGCCCGCGCGGAATCGCTCGGCGCGAAGGTCACCGAATCGGTCTCGAAAAAAACCGATTACGTGGTGGTGGGGACGGACGCGGGCTCAAAAGCCAAAAAAGCCGCCGAGCTGGGGCTGCACATTTTGAGCGAGGATGAGTTTCGCGCCCTCGCCGGGCTATAGCTCAATCAGCGGCCGCCAGAGAGGCTTTTGCAAAAGTCACTGTGGAGCCGCCCTGGCCGTTGGTTTTATACATCCTCCCAAGGCCTGCTTGTGCAGGTGGGCGCCAGATACCCGGACCAAGGCCCGGACAGAGCCAGCTCCCGAGGGAGATGCTTACGGCCCTGGGGATGATTTGCCTGACGAACCGGGCAGCTCCACCCCTTACTTAGGCGTCTAACAGGTCCGCTGCAATCTCTTCCGCGCGGGCGGCGACGCGGCGCAGCCTGGCGCGGCGTTCCGGGTTGGGTTTTTCCACCGGCGCGGGGGCGTTGTTGCGCAGATCGTGCAGTTCGTCGGCCAGCAGCAGGGAGGCCAGCATCAGCAGCCGCGCCTCGCCGGACTGGCCGCCGATGGATTTGATGCTGTTGATCCGCTGCTCGATCTCGGCGGCCATGCGCTCCAGATGCGACTCCTGACCGTCCTCGCACCCGACGGTATACACATAGCCGTTAATCCGGATGGTCACTTGCGCCATGGGGTCTACTCCGTCTGGCCGGTTGATCCGGGCGTATCCAGCCCGGCACGCAAATACTCGATCACCGTATCAAGCGACTGGGCCACAGCCTCGCGGTCAAACTCATGACCTGCGGGCGGCTTGGCCGGTTGGGCAAGCGCCGCGATCTTGCGCAGCGCGATTTCGATACGTTCCAGGATTTCGTCTTCAGACTCAGACTCGGGCATGGTAGCCATTCAACCCGACACGGACATGAAAAGTCAATAAATGATAAACCTACCCCCGGCGGTAATCGTGCACAGCCTCGCCGATGCCAAGGCGGCGCTGGCGCCCGGCCGGGCGCTCACGCTGCTCTCCGCCCCCGGTGCCGGGCAGTTCGCCGGCTGCCTGTGGTGGCGCGAGCTGCTGGCGGCGGCGGACTTCCACGGCCCCGCGCTGCTGGACTGCGGCCCCGCCCCCGGCCGCGCGCTGGAGGCATTGCATCTCGGCCTGGGCGGCGTGGTGCTGTGCGCGCCGGGACCGGCTTACAGCCTCGTCGCGGCGCTCGCCGCCGCACAGGGCGCGCTGGCGCTCCCGCTTGCCCCGCCCGCGCTCGATTTGCGCCTGAATGGCGCCATAAGGCGCCTGGATTCCTGGCTGGACGGATGACAATAACGCCCCCATGCGTTACATCCGCCCAGGTTTTCAACACGGTGGAGCAAACATGCATATTTCGCAGCGGGTTAAAAAGATTCTGTCGCATTATGAAAGTGACAACCCCGGGACCAAGACAAACCTCGCCCGCATTCTCATGCACGGCAAGCTCGGCGGCACCGGCAAACTGGTCATCCTGCCGGTTGACCAGGGCTTCGAGCACGGCCCCGCCCGCTCCTTCGCGCCCAACCCCGCCGGGTACGACCCGCATTACCACTTCAAGCTCGCGATTGACGCCGGGCTCTCCGCCTACGCCGCGCCGCTTGGCATGCTCGAAGCCGGCGCTGACACCTTCGCGGGCGCCATCCCGACCATCCTGAAGGTTAACTCCTCCAACTCGCTCGCCACCGATAAGAACCAGGCCGTCACCGGCTCGGTGAACGACGCGCTGCGCCTGGGTTGCTCGGCCATCGGCTTCACCATCTATCCGGGCAGCGAATTCGCCTTCGACCTGATGGAGGAAATCCGCGAACTCGCCGAGGAAGCCAAGGCCGTCGGCCTCGCCGTCGTCGTGTGGTCCTACCCGCGCGGGCCGGAGCTGGACAAGGCCGCCGAAACCGCCTTCGACATCTGCGCCTACGCCGCCCACATGGCCGCCCTGCTGGGTGCGCACATCATCAAGGTGAAGCCGCCGACCGCCGTGGTCTCCCTGGAAGCCGCGAAGAAATCCTACGCCAATATCGACGGCTCCACGATGGCCAAGCGCATCGAGCACATCGTGCAGTCCTGCTTCGCGGGCAAGCGCATCGTCGTGTTCTCGGGCGGCGAGTCCAAGAGCCTCGATGGCCTGTACGACGAAGTCCGCGCCTTGCGTGACGGCGGCGCCAACGGCTCCATCATCGGGCGCAACACCTTCCAGCGCCCGCGCGAGGAAGCCCTGGCCATGCTCGCCAAGATCATCGAGATCTACCAGGGCAAAGCCTGAGTCTAAGCGTGACCGCCCCCAGGCAGACCCACCGCACCGGCCGCTCCGGCTGGTTGCGTGCCGCCGTCCTGGGGGCGAATGACGGCATTCTCTCCACCGCCAGCCTGGTGCTGGGGGTGGCAGCCGCCCACGGCACGCATCAATCCGTGCTGGTGGCCGGGGTCTCCGGCCTGCTCGCCGGGGCCATGGCCATGGCCTCGGGGGAGTTCGTCTCCGTCCATTCACAGGCCGACATCGAAGCCGCGGACCTGGCCCTGGAGCTTATCCATCTCGAGGACCATGAGGCCGAGTTGGAGGAGCTGGCGGAAATCTACATCGGGCGCGGGCTCACCCCGGCGCTCGCCGCCGAGGTTGCCGCACAGCTGATGGCGCATGACGCCCTGGCCGCCCATGCCCGCGACGAGCTCGGCATCACCGCGGAGCTGAAGGCCCGCCCAGGGCAGGCCGCCATCGCCTCCGCCATCTCCTTTTCCGGCGGCGCGCTGCTGCCGCTACTGGCCAGCATCCTGGCCCCGCTGCCGGATCTCATCCCCAGCGTGGCCGCCGCCTCGCTGTTTTTCCTGGCGCTGCTTGGCGCCCTGGCCGCGCACAGCGGCGGCGCCCCGGTGTTGCGCAGCGCGCTGCGGGTCAGTTTCTGGGGCGCGGCCGCCATGGCCACCACCGCCATCGCCGGCACATTGTTTGGAACCTACGCATGACAGCCACCCCCGACTGCCGCCTCTACCTCATCACCCCGCCGGTGCTGCCCGGAAATTTCGCTGACCAGCTCGCCGCCGCGCTCGACGCCGGCGATGTCGCCGCGGTGCAGCTGCGGTTGAAGGACACGCCCGATTCAGAGGTGCAGAAAGCCATCGAACGGCTGCGCCCTATCGTGCAATCGCGCGATGCCGCCTTTTTGCTCAACGACCGCCCGGACCTCGCGGTGAAACACGGCTGCGACGGCGCCCATGTCGGCCAGAGCGATATGAACATCATCCAGGCCCGCAAAATCCTGGGCAGCCTGACCCTGGGGGTGACCTGCCATAACTCGCTGCACCTGGCCATGGAAGCCGGCGAGGCCGGGGCGGACTATGTGGCGTTTGGCGCCTTCTTCCCCACCACGACCAAGGAGCCGCCTGAAATGGCGGAAATCTCCACGCTCAAATCCTGGGCCGAGATCATGGAAATCCCCTGCGTCGCCATCGGCGGGATCACCGCCGCCAACTGCGCCCCTCTGGTGCAGGCGGGCGCTGAATTCCTGGCTGTCGCCGGCGCGGTATGGAACCACCCTGAAGGCCCGGCCGCGGGCGTGCGGGCCATGCTCAAAGCCATTGAAGCCGCGGCAACGGGCGGATAAAAAAAACCAGGGGAACGCCCCCTGGTTTTTATGTGGATTAACCCTGGCGTTCCAGCATCAGCTGCTTGACCTTGCCGATCGCCTTGGCCGGGTTCAGGCCCTTGGGGCAGGTCTGGGTGCAGTTCATGATGGTGTGGCAGCGGTAGAGCTTGAACGGATCTTCCAGCGAGTCGAGGCGCTGGCCGGTGCGCTCGTCGCGCGAGTCGGCAATCCAGCGATAGGCGGCCATCAGCACGGCCGGGCCGAGGTAGCGGTCCCCGTTCCACCAGTAGCTCGGGCACGAGGTGGAGCAGCAGAAGCACAGGATGCACTCCCACAGCCCGTCAAGCTCGGCGCGCTCTTCCTTGCTCTGGAGACGCTCGCCATCGGGCGGCGGCGGCGTGTCCGATTGCAGCCAAGGCTCGATGGAGCGGTATTGCGCGTAGGCCTGGCTAAGGTCGGGGATCAGATCCTTCACCACCGGCATATGCGGCAGCGGGCTGATCGCCACCGCGCCCTTCACCTCGTCAATCGGCTTGAGGCAGGCGAGTGTGTTGGTGCCATCAATATTCATCGCGCAGGAACCGCAGATGCCCTCGCGGCAGGAGCGGCGGAAAGTCAGTGAGGCGTCGATCTCGTTTTTGATCTTGATGATGGCGTCCAGCACCATCGGGCCGCAGGTGTCGAGGTCGATCTCATAGGTATCGGTGACCGGGTTTTTCCCGTCATCGGGGTTCCAGCGATAGACCTTGAATTCCTTGACGCGCTTGGCGCCTGCCGGGGCCTTGTAGGTTTTGCCCACGCCGACCTTGGAATTCGCGGGAAGCGTAAATTCTGCCATGTTCGTGACCCTCTTAATATACGCGCTTCTTGGGCGGGAAAACGGAGACTTCATTGGTGAGGGTCTGCATCTTCACCGGACGGTATTCCAGTTTAACGCCGCCCTTCTCATCGCAATAGGCAACGGTGTGCTTCATCCAGTTCGCGTCGTCGCGGTCGGGGAAGTCGTCATGCGCCTGCGCGCCGCGGCTTTCCTTGCGGGCTTCGGCGCCCACCATGGTGGCCATGGCGTTGCCCATCAGGTTGTCCAACTCCAGCGCTTCCATCAGGTCGGAGTTCCACACCAGGCTGCGGTCGGAAACCTGCATGTCCTCAAGCCCGCCCCAGAGCTTCGTCATCTTCTCCACGCCCTCGGTCAGGCTCTTGGAGTTGCGGAACACCGCGGCGTGGCCCTGCATGGTCCGCTGCAGCGTATCGCGCAGCGCGGCGACCTTGGTGCCGCCCTTGGCGTGACGGGTCTTATCGAACCGGGCCAGCGAGGCCTCGCCCGCACCGGCGGGCAGCGGCGCCTGGGTGGCGCCGGGCTTCACGATCTCGGCGGCGCGGTGCGCGGCGGCACGGCCGAACACCACGAGGTCGAGCAGGGAGTTGGTGCCAAGCCGGTTGGCCCCGTGCACGGAGACGCAGGCGGCCTCGCCCACGGCCATCAGCCCGGGCACGATGGCATCCGGGTTGGAGGGCGTCGGGCGCAGCACTTCCGCCTTATAATTCGTCGGGATGCCGCCCATGTTGTAATGCACGGTCGGCAGCACGGGGATGGCTTCCTTGGTCACATCCACGCCCGCGAACACGCGCGCGGTCTCCGAGATGCCGGGCAGGCGCTCGTGCAGGATATCCGCGCCCAGATGCTCCAGATGCAGCAGGATATGGTCCTTGTTCGGCCCCACGCCGCGGCCTTCGTTGATCTCGACCGTCATCGAGCGCGACACCACATCGCGCGAGGCGAGGTCTTTGGCGGTCGGCGCGTAGCGTTCCATGAAGCGCTCGCCCTCGGAATTGGTGAGATAGCCGCCTTCGCCGCGCGCGCCTTCGGTGATCAGGCACCCGGCGGGGAAAATCCCGGTCGGGTGGAACTGCACGAACTCCATATCCTGCACCGGCAACCCGGCGCGGATGACCATGCCGCCGCCATCACCCGTGCAGGTGTGGGCGGAAGTGCACGAGAGGAAGGCGCGGCCATAACCGCCGGTGGCCAGCACCACGGTCTGCGCGCGGAAGCGGTGGATGGTGCCGTCCTCAAGGTTCCAGGCCATCACGCCGCGGCAGGCGCCCTCGGAGTCCATGATCAGGTCCAGCGCGAAATATTCCACGAAGAACTCAACCTCGTGCTTCAGGCTCTGCTGATAGAGCGTGTGCAGCATGGCGTGGCCGGTACGGTCAGCCGCGGCGCAGGCGCGCATCGCCGGTTCCTTGCCGTATTCCTTCATGTGGCCGCCGAACGGGCGCTGATAGATCTTGCCGTCCTCGGTGCGCGAGAAGGGCATGCCGTAATGCTCCAGCTCATAAATCGCGGGCACCGCCTCGCGGCACATGTACTCGATGGCATCCTGGTCGCCCAGCCAGTCCGACCCCTTCACGGTGTCGTACATATGCCAGCGCCAGTCATCCTCGCCCATGTTGCCCAGCGCGGCGGAAATGCCGCCCTGCGCCGCCACCGTGTGCGAGCGGGTGGGGAACACCTTGGTGATGCAAGCGGTTTTGAGACCGGCTGCGCCCATGCCAAGAGTGGTGCGCAGGCCCGAGCCACCCGCGCCGACGACCACGACATCATAGGTGTGGTCGATAACCTGATAGGCACCAAGTGAAGGTTTTGAAAACGCGTTCATGAGGTCAAGATCCGTTTTGCTTAAAAGGCGAGTTTAAGGACAGACACCGCGCAGGCCAGTGCGAGCACGGCGATGCCGCCCTTGAGCACCAGAAGCGTCATCATCCGCTTGGCGTCGTTGCGCACATAGTCCTCGACCACCACCTGCAGCCCAAGGCTGAGATGGGAGAACAGCGCCGCGATGAGGCAGAGAAACAGCACCGTGTTCCAGGGCTCGCCGATGTAGGCGGCCATCTGCGCGCGGTCCGCGCCCGCGAGCATGAGCACCGAGAGCACAAAGTAGAGTGAGAGCGGCAGCAGCGCCATCGCGGTGACGCGCTGCGTCCACCAATGATGCAAGCCCGATTTGGCGGCGCCCAGGCCGCGCGCGCGGCCAAGCTGGCTGCGCATGATATGAACGGAGGAGGTGTTCTCGTTGCTCATGTTAATTCACCACACCAAAAAGCCGACAAACCAGAACACCACCGTGAGCACCACGGCCCCGGCGATCACCATCCGGCCGTTGCGGTGCATCGCCTCAAGCTCGAAGCCGCGGCCGCTATCCCAGAACAAATGCCGCATACCATTGCAAAAATGGTAGAACAGGGCGAGCGTGAAGCCCATGAGGACCAGCAGGCCGATCCACGAGGCCAGCAGCGCCTGCACGATCGAAAAAGCGGCGTCCCCGGCAGCGGCGCTGACCAGCCATGCGGTGAGCAGCAGCGTTCCGGCGCCGAGGGCGACGCCGGTGCCACGATGAAAAATAGAGGTCGCCGATGATAATTGCGGCTTATACACCTGCAAATGCGGAGAGAGCGGCCGGCGCACCAGCTTGCCCTCCGTGTTACGCCCCACCATCAGGGCTTCGCGGACATCCTTCATGGGAAACCTTTCTCAACAGGTCATTCAGGTTCTTTATGTTGCAGTTGCTTAGTCCCGCGCTTTGGCAGGGTCAACGTACCAAATCGTGATGATGCAACGGGCAAGCCCCGCCAAACCTTTCCAAACTATTTCCCGCCGGAAAGCCCGAACAATCTCACCTCGCGGATGGGGGAATCCTCAAGCTCAAGGCTTGCCGGCACCGCATAGCAGGCCAGCACAACGCCCTCCTGCGGCGCATATCTGCGTCCCGGATCAGCGATGATAACCAGCGCGCCGGCCGCGCAGCGCCGCAGCCAGGGCAGGATGTGGCGCGTCATCGGCGCCTCATAGCAAACATCTCCGCACAGAATCACATCCCAGCGGCAATCCTCACCCACGATATCGCCCAGCAGCACGTTCACCGCCAGGCCATTTTCCGCCGCGTTCATGCTGATGGCCGCGGCGGCCAGAGGGTCAATTTCGGCGGCGTCCACCGCCGCGGCGCCCGCGCGCACCGCCGCCAGCGCCGCCAGGCCGCAACCGGAGGCAAAATCCAGCACACGCAGGCCGCGCACCAGCGCTGGATGATCCGTGATATGGCGCGCCAGCGCCTCGGAGCCCGGCCAGGCGAAGGCCCAGAAGGGTGGCGCCATATCCCGTTGCTGCAAAAACACCTCGCTCGCCTGCCACAGCGGCGTGATCTCGCAGGCGAGGTAAAGCCTTATCTCCGGCACCAGGCGGGATGCGCCCAGCGCCGTGTGGGCGGCAACAAACGCGGCGGGAGCCGGGTCCGTCACATTCAGGCGAGCTGACGGAATTTTTTCTCCGGCTGCCTGGCGTAGGGGTCGACATGCACACGATGCGTCTCGGAGAGTTCCGCCAGCTTCTTCTCCATGCCGGTCTGCTCCCCCTTCACGCGCGCCCAGCGAGCGGCCGCGGGCCAGAGAACCAGGGTCAACTGCATGAACAACGCCGCAACCCCGGCGAGAACACGCCCCTCGGCAAAAAACGCGGCGCAGGGCAACAGAGTGCTCAGCTTCGGTGAAGTCATAAAGAGCTTCCTAAAATACGCATCATATGGCCAAAATTTGTGCCTGCCCGGAAACCGATCGTCAAGGATATTTATTTTTCAATAACAAATTATTAGGTGGCAGCGCGTTAAGCAAAATCGTTAAACTTCAGCGATTTAAAAAATATATAAAATAATCATGATTTTTGACACGCCCCGCCCCGGAATTTTCGGAAAATTACGCATGGAGCCTAAAAGAGCCTCGAATCTCGCTTATTATCTTATGGCTGCAATACCAAAATACCGCAGCTCCGGGGGCTGGCGCACAGCGCGCGACTCGGGCCGCACGCCGCGCCAACGCGCCGCCTCTCAGCCTACGATATCGCCGGGCTCCGGGCGCTCGGGCGGCTGCACCTCCAACTGCGCGACCCGCGCCTCCAACGCCTCCACCTGGGCCTTGGCGCGGCGCGCGAGCTCGGCCATCGCCTCGAATTCATCGCGCTTCACCAGATCCAGCCGGCGCACCGTCTCGTCCACGCGGGCGCGCACAAGCCCGGCCAGCTCCTCGCGCAAGCCCGCGAAAGCGGAAATCGCACCACCGGCAACACCGGCAATGTCATCGAAAAATTTAGGACGCTCGTTCATGGCTATGGGCCTTCTCTGCAATGGTGCATCTGCATATAAGCACCCGCATGATATTGGTCACGGGTGGCGCGGGATTTATTGGCTCCAACTTGCACGCGGCGCTGCGCGGCAGCGGGCGGGCGTGTATCATCGCTGACTGGCTGGGCCATGAGGCCAAGTGGCGCAACCTGCGCCACCACCCGCCCGCGCAGGTCATCGCGCCGGAAAACCTGGGCGAATTCCTGAGCCGCGGCCCAAAATTGAGCGCCATCGTGCATCTGGGCGCCATTTCGGAGACCACCGCGACCGATGGCGATCTCGTCTGGCGCAGCAATGTGGAGCTCAGCCAAACCCTGTGGCACTGGTGCGCGGCCCACGGCACGCGCTTCATCTACGCCTCCTCGGCCGCCACCTACGGCAACGGCGCCGCCGGATTTGACGATGATTTCACCATCCCCGCCCTGCAAAAACTCCAGCCGCTCAACCTCTACGGCTGGAGCAAGCACGCCTTCGACCTTTGGGTGGCCGGGCAGATCGCGGCGGGTGCGCCCGCGCCGCCCGCCTGGGCCGGGGTGAAGTTCTTCAACGTCTACGGCCCCAACGAATACCACAAGGGCAAGATGATCTCGGTGGTGAAGGTCAAGCATGATGAAATCATCGCCGGCGGGCCGGTGCGGCTGTTCAAATCCGACCAGCCGGGCATGGCCGACGGCGCGCAGCAGCGCGACTTCATCTATATTGACGACGTGATCGCGGCGCTGACCTTCCTCCTCGCCGCGCCGGATATCTCCGGCCTGTATAATCTCGGCACCGGCCTGGCGCGCACCTATGCCGCCCTCGCCCACGCGGTCTGCGCCGCCAATAACATGCCGCCCAGCATCGAATATATCGAAATGCCGGCCAACCTGCGCGGCCAGTATCAATCCTTCACCCAAGCGCCTATGCACCGGCTGCGCGCCGCCGGGTTCAACCACCAGTTCCACACGCTGGAGCAGGGGGTGGGAGCCTATATCCAGAAATACCTCCTGCAAGAGGACATGTACCGTTGATGATCTTCACCTGGCCCCATTTCAGCCCCGTGCTGTTCAGCATCGGCCCGCTGGCCGTGCATTATTATGCCCTGGCCTACATCAGCGGGCTGCTCGGCGGCTGGTGGCTGGCGCAGCGGCTGGTCAAACTCTCCCCCTTTGCCGCCACCCCGCAGCAGGTGGACGACTTCCTCACCTGGGCGGTGCTGGGCGTGCTGCTTGGCGGGCGGCTCGGCTATGTGGTGTTTTATCAGGTCTACCAGGAGCCGCTCTCCTACCTGCTGGCGCACCCCATCCAGATCATCGCGGTCTGGCAGGGCGGCATGAGCTCGCACGGCGGCTTCATCGGCGTCGGCATCGCCATCTATTGGTACTGCAAGAAGCACAAGATGAACATGTTCGCCTTTGCCGACCGTATCGCCACGGTGGTGCCCATCGGGCTGTTCCTCGGCCGCTGCGCCAATTTCATTAATGGCGAGCTGTGGGGCCGCGTCGCTACGCACTGGTTCCCGCTGCTCATCATCTACCCCGAATCCGCCAGCGTGGACCCGCTGAACGCCCTCAAGCCGCGCTACCCCTCGGAGCTGATCGAGGCCACACTCGAAGGCGTGGTGCTGTTCGTCATCATGATGGTGATGATACGCTCCGAGAAATGGCGCCACCGGCCGGGCATGCTCACCGGGCTGTTCCTCGTCTGCTACGCCATCGCGCGCATCATCGGCGAGTGTTTCCGCGAGCCGGACTACTTCCTCGGCTTCCTTCCCTTCGGCACCACCATGGGCCAGGTCCTCTCCATCCCCGTGTTCTTCATCGGCGTGGCGATACTGATCTGGGCGCGCCGCCAGACCCCGCGTGCAGCCTGAACGTTTTGACCATTTCATGGCGCGGGCGAATGCCGCCTATTACGCCACGCATGATTTTTCGCGGGATTTTGTCACCGCGCCGGAGCTGACCCAGGTTTTTGGTGAGCTGCTCGGTGCCTGGGCCAAAACCGTTTGGGCGATGATGGGCGCGCCGGAGGGCATCATGCTGGCTGAGGCCGGGCCAGGGCGCGGCGTGCTGATGGCCGATGCAATGCGCGTCTGGCCTGCCGCCAATGTGCATCTGCTGGAAACCTCGCCCCGGCTGCGCGCGCAGCAGGCCGCCCGCGTGCCCGGCGCCACCTGGCATGAGTCAATTGCCACCATCCCGCCCGGCCCGCTGATACTGCTGGCCAATGAGTTTCTGGACGCCCTGCCCGTGCGCCAGTTCATCCGCCGTGCGCCCGGCTGGGTGGAGCGCCATGTCCTCGACGGCGCCTATGTGGAAATCCCCACGGATTACCCCCTCCCTGATGACCCCGAGGGCAGCGTGCGCGAGGTGAACGAGGCGGCGCTGGATTTCTGCGCCACCCTGGCGGCCCGCGGCGCCATCGCCTTGTTCATTGACTACGGCCCCGCCCAATCCGCCCCCGGCGAGAGCGTGCAGGCCATCGCCGGAGGCAAATACGCCGATCCGCTGGCCAGCCCCGGCACGGCCGATCTCACCGCGCATGTGGATTTCGCCGCCCTCAAAGCGCGCCACCACGCACAGGGGCCGGTGAAGCAGAATGAATTCCTCACCGCCCTCGGCCTGTTCCAGCGCAGCGATACCCTCGCCCGCAAAAACCCCGCCCAGGCCGAGGCGCTGAAACTGGCGGCCCGGCGCCTCACCGCGCCGGAGGCCATGGGCAGCCTGTTCAAATGCCTCGCCCTTTGCCCTAAGGGTTTTCCCACCCTGCCAGGATTTGAATGATGAATTTTCTCACCGGCGAACTGCCCGCCCGCCACGGCTTCTTCACGCGCAACGGCGGCGTCTCCACCGGGGCTTACGCCAGCCTGAACTGCAGTTTCTCCGGCGCTGACGAGGTGGCCAGCATCCGCGAAAACCGCGCCCGCGTGGCCCAGGCCCTGGGCGTGGCGCCCGCCGCCTTGCTCGGCCTCAAACAAGTGCACGGCACGCGGGTCATCACCGTCACCACCCCCTGGGCCATCGGCGCCGGGCCGGAGGCTGACGCGCTGGTCACCAACCGCCCCGGCCTCGCCCTTGGCGTCATCACGGCCGATTGCGCGCCCGTGCTCTTCGCCGATGCCGCGGGAGGCATCATCGGCGCCGCCCACGCCGGCTGGCGCGGCGCGTTCCTGGGTGTTCTGGAGGCAACCGTTGAGGCCATGCGCGCGCTGGGCGCGCAAGACATCCACGCCGCCATCGGCCCCTGCATCCATCAGCAAAGTTACGAGGTCAGCGACGACCTGCGCACCCCCATCGTCGAGGATGACGCCTCCGCCGCGCGCTTCTTCATCCCCGGCCGCCCGGAACGCTGGTTATTCGACCTTCCAGGCTACTGCGCCGCGCGGCTGGCGCAAGCGGGGGTGGCGGCGGATATTCTGCCCAACGACACCTGCGCCGAGGCGCATGATTTTTTCTCCTACCGCCGCAAAACCCTGCGCCATGAGGCCGCCACCGGGCATCAGATCTCCGTGATCCGCACATGATGAAACGGCTGGCCGTGCTCCTGCCCCTGGCGCTGACCGCCTGCGGCACCCTGCCCGAACCGTTTTACGGCAACCCCGGGCCGATGGGCGCGCGCCTGTCCATCCCGCCGGCACCGGTGCTCATGGTGCCGCCGCCTGCCGCCGCCGCGCTGCTGGACGCCAAATCCGCCCCCATTTATGCCAAGGATCTCGCCGCCGCGCTGGTGAATTATGACATCCCGAGCATCGCCGGGGCGCCCATGAAGGGCGGCTGGCTGCTCACCACCACGGCCAGCCGCAACGGCGAGAGCATCATCCCCGCCTATGTCATCATCGGACCCGACGGCAAAACCTACGGCCGCCAGAACGGCGCCCCCATCGCCGCCGCCGCCTGGACCCAGGGCGACCCCGCCGCCCTCAACGCCGCCGCCGCCGCCGATGCCCCTGCCCTCGCCAAAATGCTCGCCGCCATCAACGCGCGCATCCAGGGCAGCAACCCGCAATCGCTGGAAAACCGGCCGCCACGCATATTCATCGGCCCCGTCACCGGCGCGCCGGGCGATGGCAACCACTCCCTGCCGCTCAACCTCGCGCGCGACCTGCCCGGCCCGGACGATGTGGTGGTCACCAACCCGGCCCTGGCGGATTTCACCGTCACCGGCAACATTGTGGTGACGCCTGGGCAGAACGGCCAGGTCATGGTCGAGCTGGACTGGAGCGTGCGGGACGCCAACCACCGCAAAATCGGCCAGGTCACGCAGCTGCACCCGCTTGCCCTCACGGACATCACCCCCTATTGGGGCGATGTCGCCGCCGCCGCCGCGACCGAAGCCGCCACCGGCATCCAGCAAGTGGTGGCCAACGCGATATTGAAAAAATAACATAAAATCATCACAAAACCACCCCATCAGCCGTGCTACCCTTGAAGTGCAACACCAGAGGAATGCATGTTTAAGTCACAAAAAATCCGCTTTACCCTATCCCTGGCGGCGCTGTTCGCCGCCGCCGCGCTGGCCAGCCCCGCCGTGGCGCAAACCAAGGGCGATGCCGCCATGGGCGCCAAGCTCTATGCCGCCAACTGTGCCTCTTGCCATCTGGCCAGCGGCGCCGGCGGCGTGAAATTCGCCAGCGGCTCCGTTTCGGCCGACCTGCGCGCCCCGGGCCTGGAGAAAACCTACCGGCACAGCAACAAGCTGCTTCTGCGCGCGATCCTGGCCGCGCATGACGAAGACAACGAACGGTTGGACCAGCCGATGCCCGCCTGGAAAGGCCGCATCACCACCGCACAGGCGCAGGACATCATCGCCTATCTGCACACGCTGCACTCATAATAGCCCGCGGCAATCTCTCTTTCGTTTTTGCCGCGATTGGAATTCGCTCACCTTGGGAAGCCGGGGTGAGCGATACCGGCGGACGGCCCTGCGCGGCGGGCTCTCCGTTTATATCCGCACAACCGCTCCGCGTGGGGCCCTCACCCGCAATCATTCCCCCGCAGCGTGAAGTCCACCACCTTGCCGGCCTTCAACAAAAACGTCGTCTCGCAGGCATAAACCAGCACCCGCGGCGGCATCATTGAATCATACACCGGCGGATAAAACCCGCCGCCAAACCACGGCCCGGCATAAGGCCCATAAACCCCGCCCAGATACGCCCCCGGCACGCTCACCGCCCGGCGCTGCTCATAGGCCAGATAGGTCGTCCCGTTCACCGTTATCTGCTTATCCGGCACGCCAAACTGGCTCACCAGCGTCTGCTCATCCGCGCCGATATAAGCCGCCATGCGGGCTTGCAGGCTGGGGCCGGTGGCGCACCCCGCCAGAACCAGAAAAGCCAGAATACCGTAGCGCATATCACCCTCGTTAACGCTGACAACCGAGCCAGACATTAGCACAACCGAAGCGTCTTTTTCGCCCGGCTTCAAAATGTCACAAATGCCCCCGCCAAAATGCCGCTACTGCACCAGCAAAGCCGTG
>JAJZCG010000022.1 GCA_021846225.1 Pseudomonadota bacterium
CCCGCGCCGCGGAAACCGCGCGCACCCGCTCATAATGCGGCGCCTCGGCCTTGAGCGCGCCCAGCAGCAAAATCGCCTCGGCCTCCGCGCGTTTCACCGCCATATCCGCCATGCGGTGCGTGAGCGCCTGAAACGTGCCGATCGGCTTGCCGAACTGCACCCGCGTTTTGGCATATTCAACCGTCGCGCTCAGCAACACCTTCATCGCCCCCACCGCATCGGCACATAGCGCAATGGCCGCGCGGTCGAGCGCCGCCTCCACATAGGGCAGAACGTCGCGCCTGGCACCCAAAAGTGCCGAGGGCGGCACGCTCACATTGCGAAACTCCATATCCGCGAAATCCGCCCCATCCGCCCCTTGCCAGGCCCTGCGCGTCACGCCCGGCGCATCGGGGCCGATCATGAAAAGGCCAAACCCGCCCATCCCGTCCAGCCGCGCCAGCACCAGCAGCGTATCGGCCAGCCCGCCGCCACGCACGGCGGTTTTGGCGCCGTTGAGCACCCACGCCCCCTGGCTGTGCGCCGCACGCGTCGCAATTGCCTCCAGCGCGGCGCGGCGCGGCGTCTCGCCAACAGCCAAGGCGAGCAAATGCGTGCCGGCCAGCACGGCCTCCAGCACCGCATGCTGCGCCGCGTCTCCCAGCCTGGCGATCAACTGCGCGCTGATGATGACGGGAATATAAGGCTCGGCAACCAGCGCCGCGCCGAACTCCTCCAAGATCAGCACAACGTCTTCCATCTTGCCGCCTAAGCCGCCAACCGATTCGGGAAGTGCCAGGGCCAGCCAGCCCATTTCCGCAAATCCCGCCCAGGCGCCCGGCGCAAAGCCCGGCCGCGCGTCCGGCGCTTCGCGAAACCTCGCGTATTGCCCGGCGAGAAACCGCCGCGCGCTTTCCTTCAGCAGGAGTTGCTCTTGCGCGGGAAGAAGATCCATAGTCTTTCGCCTTACAGCTTGGCAGCCCAACGCAGGGCGCGACGGAGAATTTCGTAATAGGCCGGGGTGTTCCAGGCGCCGCGCTCGATATAGGGATACACCGCGATCAGCTCCGGCACATCGAACTTGCCGCGGCAATGGCCCAGCGTGCAGTACACGATCTCGCCGCCCGCATGCGCGCGATGATAGAGCACCGGATGATCCGCCTCCGGCCACTCGTTGCGCACGAACGGATCGGCATTGCCGCCGTAGCGCGTGGTCATCAACACATGGTTGCCGGGGTGGCAATCAGCCAGATACAGCTCATCCTCGACCCAGAAATCCGCAATGCCGCGGCTCAGCTCATGGCCATCGTCGCAAACCCTTACCTGGAATTTGCAAATCGGCGGATGCGCCTTGAACTGGCTGCCAAGCACTTCCATGAATTGCGGATGGGTGTCCGGCGCGTCGAACCGGCCATCCTCGCGCTGCACCAGAACCGAATTGGTGCCGTGCAGCGCCAGCCAGCGGCCACCCTTGCCCAGAAAGGTTTTCAGCGCCGCCAGGCCGCGCGGGCTTGGCTGCACATCGCATGTATAGCTCACCAGCACATCGGCGGCCTCGATGGCGCCATGATCCTCGTAATCATCGACCACCTGAACCCGCAGGCGTTCATGCTCAGCCATCAGTTTCAAAAGTTCGAGCCGGGCAAAATCAAAATCATGATACTTTCCGCCAGCGATGAGCAGCAATTTGATCGGCGTTTCCACGGCGGCGCCTCCTCCCGGAATTTTTTGACTTTATGACAGCTGCGCGAATGATATATAGTGATTGTTTTTTTGTATATATTAAAATCACGATTTTATATAATAACGCCGAATCATAATAACACAGAGAGGACCCGCTCCATGAAAACCCGCCGCATCGTGCTCGCCTCACGCCCCTCGGGCGTGCCGGTCGCCAGCAACTTCGAAATGGTGGAGCGCGAGATCGCCCCGCTGAAGGACGGCGAAGTGCTGACCGAAAACCTCGTGCTCGCCATCGACCCCGCCGTGCGCGGCATGCTCGATGAAAAAGAGGACAGCTATCTTCCCGCCGTGCCGCTGGGCGGGCTGATCCCGGCCATGGTGCTCGGCCGGGTCGTCGAATCGCGCAATCCCGGCTTCAAGCCTGGCGACTATGCCCGCGGCTTCATCGGCTGGGAGGAGCACAGCATCATCCCCGCTGACAATTTCGCCACCGAGAACGTCCATGCCGACCCCACCATACCGCTGAGCGCCTATATGGGCGCGCTCGGCTGGTCGGGCATCACCGCCTATATCGGGCTCAAGCGCATCGGCGAGATGAAGGCGGACAACGTCGTCGTCGTCAGCGCCGCGGCCGGCGCGGTGGGCAGCGCCGCCGGCCAGATCGCGCGGCTGAGCGGCTGCCGCGCCGTCGGCATCACCAGCACGGACAAGGTGGCCGATGTCACCGGCCTGCTCGGCATGCACGCCGCCGTTGACTACAAAACCGCCCCCGATCTCGCCGCCGCCATCCGCGAGGCCTGCGGCGGCAAAGGCGCCGATGTTTTCTTCGACAACGCCGGCGGCAAAATCCTGGACACCATGCTGCCGCTGATGGCGGCCTTCGGGCGCATCGTGGTCTGCGGCATGGTGGCCGATTACAACCAGGGCAAGGATGTCTACGCCTTCCGTAATTTGTGGCAGGTGCTGGTCCACCGTGTCACCATGCGCGGCTTCCTGGCGTATGAGCATCTGGACATGCTGGCCGAAGCGGAATCAACGCTGGCCGGCTGGATCAAATCGGGCCAGCTCAAGGCCACCGAGAATGTCGCGACCGGGCTTGAGCGCGCGCCGGATGCCTTCATCCGCCTGATGTCGGGCCAGACCAAAGGCAAGACCATCGTGCGCCTGCGCGATGATGTCTCAACCCTGGCCGATCTCAAACTTTCCTGAGCGCCGGATGAAAAACGGCCAGAGCGTGATAGCTTTAAAGGCGATCAGGCTCTGGCCGGGCAACCGGCAGATGCTCGGGCCCCGGCGCCTCATCGGGCACGGCAACCTCGATCCAGCCTTGCGCATCCTCGCGTAGTTCGAAGCGCATCAGCGGCTTGTAGTCCACCGCGCCCATGCAGCTGCCATCTTCGAGCTTGAAGCGCGCCCCATGCAACGGGCACATGATGGCGCCGCGCCGCACCCGCCCATCGGGCGCAAAGCTCGCGGCCTGATGCGTGCAGCGATTGATGAGGGCATGGAGCCTTCCCTCATCGCGCACCACCAGCACCGGCCAGCGGTTGACGACAAAAGCCTGCAACGATTTCTCCGCGATGGCGGCGGCCATGATAACCCGATGAAAACTGTGAGACATTCTGCTCGTACACTCCGGCGTGACAGATCCTGGACAGATCACGTCTCTAAAGCAGTCTGCGATTGGATTGAACCCAAAGCTCCTGGCCAATCGCATAAAAACGGCGCGCCCTCAAAAATGGGGAGCCCTCATCCTGCGGATAACGGCGCCAGCGCACTCTCTGTTTCTTCAACAGTGAAGACCCGCATCGCCCCGCGGTCAAACAGGCGGTCCTCATCGGCCAGCACCCATTGCGCCACCGCTGGCGCGCTGAGCGCCGCGATGCAGCGGTCATGCGCGGCGCGGTCAGGGAAGCTGATCTCGGTGATCACGTCGAAATCGGGTAGCTCCAAACCCGGGCCAACAGGCGCAACATACCGGCGGACATAGCGCAGCGCGTACCCGGCCAGCACCCGCTCGCCAACCAGCCGGTGGTGGGTCTCATAATAATCGCGGAACACTTCAGCCGTCATGCCCGCCCGGCGCTTGAGCAAAGTGATGCGCGTGAACACGGGCTCAGGCCGCCTTTGTCAGTTGCACATAATGGCGCAGGTCCCACTCGGAATCTCCCAGCAGCGAGGCGAGCAGCAGCGTGCGCTTGAAGGCCTGGCCCACCATCAGCTCCTCGGTCGTGCCGATGCCGCCATGGAGCTGCACCGCCTCCTCGGCGATATTGCGGGCGAACCCGCTGATCAGGGCCTTCGCGCCGATGATCGCGCGATGCGCCTCGGCCGTGCCCGGCGTCTGGGCGGCGGCGCGGTAGAGCTGCGAGCGGCTGAGTTCAAGCAGCACATAACCATCGGCCAGGCGGTGCTGCACGGCCTGAAACTGGCCGACCGGCTGGCCGAACTGCTGGCGCGTCTTCACATAGTCCAGCGTCGCCTCGAACATATGGGTCATCAACCCCACCAGCTCGGCACAGATCGCAAGCCGCGCCTGGTCCAGCACCTCCTCGAAACATGCCGCCGCGCCGGGCATGTATTGCGCCGGGGTATCCTGAAAGGTGATGTCGCTGGCAACCGCGCCATCAACCAGCCGGTAGTCCGTGCGCGTCACCCCGGCGGCGGGCACCTCCACCCGGTAGAGCCCGCTCACCCCCGCCTCATCGCAGGCGCTCACCAGCAGAACATCGGCGAACCCGCCGCCGATCACGCAAATCTTCTGGCCGTTGAGCCGCACCGCGCCGCGCGGCCCCGCCGCGCGCGTTTGCGGCCGCGCCGGCAAAAACCGGCCCGCGCGCTCCAGATGCGCCAGCGCCGGCAGGCACTCACCGGCAATAATCCGCGGCAGCAGCTCCGCCTTCATCGCCTCGGACCCGCCACGTTCGATCAACGAAGCGGCGATGAGAACAACAGGCAGAAACGGCTCCACGGCCACACCCTTGCCCAGCGCCTCGGCAACGGTGATCAGCTCAACCGCTCCCCCGCCGGCCCCGCCGTTCGCCTCCGAAAACGGCAAGGCCAGCAGGCCCGTCCCGGCCAGAATCCGCCAGTTTTCCGGCAAATAGCCCCGCGGTTCGGCAATATAGCCCAACCGGCGGATCGGATCGTAATGCGCGGCCACAAACCGCTCCACCAAATCCCGCAGCATCATCTGTTCTTGGTTCAGATCGAAGTTCACGCTGGTGTCTCCCCTAACGTTTCCCAATCCGGCAGCCGCCGTTTGAGGGCCCTTTTGTCCGCGACGTTAGGCTAAATCTGGCCCGGTCAGCTTGCCATTCCTACCTGCCACTAGTTATAGGTTTTGAACGCTTGTCTAAGTAAGTTGGGGAGGATAGCGTAATCACCATGGAGCGAACGCGCGAACCCGTGTCCGCCGGTACGGACCACATCAGCCCGGCCGATCCGCTGCCATTCGGGCGGCGCGGCATTGATATATCATCGCTCCAGGACATCCGCCCCGCCGCGGAGGCGCTGCGCGACATGGCGCGGGATCTGAGCAATTTCCGGGTCGCCGTCAGCGCCAACATCGCCTCCAAACTGCCGGTGACTGACGCGCAGGGCAACGCCCTGGCCCAAAGCGTGTTCGGCTGGCCCAGCTCCAAGGACCAATGGTGGAAAAAACCGCTGCTGGCCCTCAGCTCGCCCCTCATCTTCGTCTGCCGCTATGAGAGCGAACCCTTCTGGGCCAATGCGCGCGCCATCCACACGCGCGCGCCCAATCCGCTGCTCAGCCAGATTGATTTGTCGCATTTCCGGGAGTCGGTGAACGCCGAATCCTTCATCGTGGTGCCCGTGCATCTGCCCTTTGGCCAGATCGGCGCCATCAGCTATTCGCCCATTGAGCCTGGACGCGAAGATCTCTCGCGGGAATTCGCGCTCTATGCCGATATTCTGGAATATCACGGCCGGCGCTTCATCAACGGCTATTCGCGGGTCACCAGTCAGCGCCCATGGATCGCGCGCAACTGCCGTCTCTCCAAGCGCGAGGTGGAATGCCTGCGCTGGGCCGCCCTGGGCAAGACCGACGCGGAAATCGCCACGATTCTGGGCCGCAGCTGCGCCACGGTGCGCTTTCACATCCATAACGCCGCAACCAAGCTGGAAGCCGTGAACCGCAGCCAGACCGTCTTCAAGGCAACGCAGCTTGGCTATCTGGGCAGCGTCGCGGCCATATCCTCAACACCGGCGCAGCCGCACGGCTGAGCGGCGGTTGCGCGGCGGCGCGGGCGACCCGGTTTAACAACCTAGCGAAATTCACAGAAGCCAGCGCGGCGCAGGGCTTGCATAATCGGGCCCGGCGCGCGCGCACGGGCAATCATTTCGCTATGACAGGAATTTGAGGAAAATGGATCTGCAGTTCACGCATGAGGAAGAAGCCTTCCAGCAGAGCGTGCGGGCGTTTCTGGCAACGCATCTGGCGCCGCATCTGCGCGCGGGCGCGGCGGCAACGCCCGGCGTGTTCGTGGAGCCTGACATCGGGGGCGAATGGCAGCGCATCCTTCATCAAAAAGGCTGGCTTGCCTCCAGCTGGCCGGCTGATTGCGGCGGCACGGGATGGACGCCGGTGCAGCGCTATATCTTCGAGAAGGAATGCGCCCTGGCCGGCGCGCCAAGCCTGCCGCTGCTCAGCCTCAAGCTGCTGGGGCCGGTGATCTGCCGCTTTGGCACCCCCAGGCAGAAGGCGGAGATTCTGCCCCGCATCCTCGACGGCAGCGACTACTGGTGCCAGGGCTTCTCGGAGCCGGGCGCGGGGTCGGATCTCGCCAGCCTTAAAACCCGGGCGGAGCGGCGCGGCGATGTCTACATCATCAACGGCCGCAAATTATGGACCACCCACGCCCACCACGCGAACAAAATCTTCTGTCTGGTCCGCACCGATTCCCAGGCCAAGCCCCAGAAGGGCATCAGCTTCCTGCTGGTGGACATGAACCAGCCCGGCATCGAGGTCCGCCCGATCAGGGGTCTGGCCGGCGACCATGAGGTGAACGAGGTGTTTCTCGACGATGTGGCGGCCCCGGTTGAAAATCTGGTCGGCGCGGAGGGCATGGGCTGGACCATCGCCAAATTCCTCCTGGAGAATGAGCGCGGCGGCGCCTGCTACGCGCCCAAGCTGCTCTCGGGCATCCAGAAGCTGCGCCTCTGCGCCGCCCGGGAGCCCAATGGCGAGGGCGCCACCATGGCCGATGACCCCGCCTTCATGGCCGATCTCGCCCGGCTGGAGCTGAGCGCGCAAGCCCTGGAAATGACCGAGCTGCGCGTCCTGGCCGATCTGGCGCAGGGCCGCCCGCCCGGTCCGCAAACCTCGCTCGCCAAGCTCACCGCCGCGGGCCTGCGCCAGCAGATCGACGCGCTGGCCGCCCGGCTCTACGGCTATGGCGGGCTGGCGCTGGAGCGTCAGCGCCCGCTGTATGGCGAAAACGCCCCCGCCCCGCTGTACCACAAAGCCGCCCAGCTTGCCGCCCCGCGCTATCTCAACAGCCTCGCCTGGAGCATTTTCGGCGGCACCAACGAGATCCAGCGCACAATCATCGCCAAAACCGTGCTCGGCCTGTAACCGCCCCGCTCAGTCGCGGGCGCCAAAGCCCCGAAATCCCGCGCTGAAGAACGGAACCAGGCGCTCAACCATGGCGGTGAAATCGTCCGATCTCAGCGCCCCGCCCGACTGGCGGTCCAGCATGCCGCTCTCCACGAGAATATGCGTAATCGCCGCCTGATAGAAAAAGAACCCCCATTGCACATCCAGCGGGGCCATTTCCGGATGAATGGCCGCCAGCGCCTGCACGAAGGCCAGAATCAGGCTGTCGTAATGCTGCCTGAAGGGCGAGACGTAATCCTCCTCCTGCGGGTGGTTGGCCACGAAGGCCAGCAGCCGGATGTAATTCTTCCACCCCGGGCCGCCATGCGCCAGCCGCTGCGCAATCGGGCGGATCAGCGCGCCGATGATCGCCTCGCGCCGCACGCGGGCGCGGCCGCGCACCTGCATCGCCCCGGCCAGCGCCTGCGCGATGCCATCCGCATGCTCGCCCGCCCGCCGCTCGATGACCGCGCTGAACAAATTTTCCTTGGACCCGAAATGATAATGCGACAGCGCAAGCGGCACCCCGGCCTCGGCCGCGATATCGCGCAGGCTCACGCCATAAAAGCCACGGCGGGCAAACAGCGCCTCGGCGGAATCCAAAATGCGCGCGGCCGTTTCCGGCGCCCGGCGGCGGTCAACCTTGGGCGCCGCCGCATCCACCTCACCTGACATTTTTAATAGGTTGCCCCTCATTTGCATGCCTTGCTTCAGGTAGATCTTGACAATTCACAGATCTGACGCAACTGTTTAGTCAGTCGTTCAATAAAAAACAATCAAGAGATTCATAAAAGAACCACGGGAGGGTTACGATGGCACTTACGGCGAAAGACTCCGATCCCACCCCGTTTGATCCACCGTTGCGCGGCGATCCCATCACGGGTGAACGCTATTACTCAGCGCGCTGGGCCGATGCGGAGTGGAACAAACTCTGGACCCGGGTGTGGCATGTTGGCGGCATGGCGGCTGACCTGCTCGATCCCGGTGATTTCCTGACCCACAACATCGGCCGCGAATCAGTGGTGATGCTGCGCCAGACGGACGGATCAATCCGCGCCTTCTACAATGCCTGCCTGCACCGCGGCTACCGCCTGGCCTGGACCGAGGTTGGCGGCGCGCCGCAGCTCGTATGCGGCTATCACGGCTGGCGCTACAACCCCGATGGCATGCTGGCCCATGTGCAGGACCCGGACGATTTCCCCGGCGGCTCGCCCTGCGGCAAGCATCGCCTCACGGAAATCGCCTGCGAGGTCTGGGGCGGGCTCGTCTGGTTCAACATGGACCGCACCGGCCCCAGCCTGCGCGAATGGCTGGGCGAACATGTCGCGAACCATCTGGCGCAATGGCAGATGGATAAAATGACCCGCGTCTACGCGGTCTCCTCCAACGTGCCCTGCAACTGGAAGATCGTCCGCGACAATTTCAACGAGAGCTACCACCTGCCCACCCTGCACCCGCAAATCTCGACCGTCATCAACGATGACCATACCGACTGCGTTTTCCGCATCCACGCGGATACCGGCCATAACATGATGCGCATGAAGGGGCTGCAACCCTCCGCGCGCTACGCGCACTGCCACAAGCTGGACGCCCCGCTGGCGCAGGCGCTGGAATACTGGGGGCTGGACCCAGCGCCTTTCGCCAACAACGCCATGGCCGTGCGCGCGGCGATCATCGCGCGCAAGCGCGCGCTGGGCGCGCAAATGGGCTATGCGCATTACGCGGCGATGGATGATGAGGAAATCGTCGATTATTTCCACTTCACCCTTTGGCCCAACACCACCTTCACCATGTGGCCCGACGGCGTGCAGATCCTGCGCTCCGAGCCGGACCCCAAAGACCCCGAGCGCTGCATCTTCGACCATTGGTTCATGGCGCACCAGATCGGCGGCAGCGATGTGGTCATCGGCCCCAACGGTCCCACCCCGTTTCAGGCGATGGACCGCGAACACATCGTCTTTGGCGAAAAAACCCTGGGCCAGGTCGCGGATCAGGACCTCTCGGTCGCCATCGGCCAGCAGCTCGGGCTGCATTCGCGCGGCTTCCGCGGCGGCATTCTCGCCAAGCAGGAGAAGCGCATCCAGGCCTTCCATGAACGCCTCAACGATGCCTGCGGCATTCACGACTGAACAAACCCCCTCCGGGCAAAATTTTGCAAAATGGAACAAACATGATGTTTACAGGACCAATCGAGGACCGGCTGGCCATTCGTGAGCTGGTCGAAACCTATGGCGACGCCGTGACGCGCGCCGATCAGCAGGCGTGGGAGCAGAACTGGACCGAGGATGCGGTGTGGACTCTCAACCTCCCCGGACTGGAAAAAGTGGAGGGGCGCAAAGCCATCGTCGCACTTTGGGTCCAGGCCATGGCGGGTTACGAGTTCGTGCTCATGAGCTCCTCCCCCGGCGCGATCCAGGTGGAGGGAAACCACGCGACCGGCCGGTTTTATACCAGCGAGGTCGCCCGCGCCAAGGACGGCACAACCCAGCGGGTCTCCGGCCGGTATGAGGATGAGTACGTAAAGCGGGAAGGCCGCTGGTACATCCACCGGCGCACCTTCAAGATGCTGCATACCCAGGACGTGACGGAGAAAACCGGCGCCTGAATGCCAGCGCGCCGCTGCGAAGCCTCCGAGCGGGCGGCTCCACCTAGCATATGTGCGAGTAGCTGCCGCTCGCGGCTGAAAACTACAATCAACCCAACCACATGAGCACGCGGCGCTGTTAACCGCCCGTTGCGCCAGCAAGAACGCATGACCAGGGAGATGGACGATGACTGAGGAGTTCAAATGGGACCTGGAGGCTGACGTTGCCGTTCTGGGCTCCGGCGGCGCGGCCCTAACAGCGGCGATCTCAGCCCATGATTTCGGCGCCAAGGATGTCGTCATCCTGGAAAAATCCGGCATGGTTGGCGGGACAACCGCGATGTCCGGCGGCATGCTCTGGATTCCCAACAACCATTATCAGCGCGAAGCCGGGATCGAGGAGTCCGACGACGACATCATCGCCTACCTCGAAGCCCTTGCGCCCGGCGGGCTGGACCCCGAAACCCTCGGCGCGTTCATGGAAAGCGGCCCGGAGATGATCCGCTATTTCACGGACAAAACCCCCGTGCGCTTCCATGCCTACGCTGACTTCCCCGATTATCAGCCCTACCTGCCGGGCGCCAAGGCCGATGGCGGGCGCTCGCTGGACAACGAAGCCTTCTCCTTCGAGCGGCTCGGAAAATGGGCGAGCCGGGTGAACCCCTCCAAAATGGCCTACCCGCTGCGCGGCAGCCTGATGGAGGCGATCAACGGCACGCTGGATGAAGCCTCCCTCGCCGAGCGCGAAAAGCACGATTACCGGGGGTTGGGACAAGCCCTAACCGGCTCCCTGCTCAGGGCCGTGCTGGATCGCAACATCCCGGTTGAATTCGAAAAACGCGCGCGCAAGCTGGTGAAGGACGGCGAGCGGGTCATCGGCGTCATCGCCGAAGATGCCAATGGCCGCGAATTTCGCGTGCGCGCCCGCCGCGGCGTGGTCATCGCCACCGGCGGGTTCGAGTGGAACGAGGCGCTGGTCAAAACCTTCCTGCGCGGGCCGCTGACCGGGCCGGTGAGCGTGCCCGAGAACGAGGGCGACGGCCTGCTGATGGCGATCGAGGCCGGGGCGCAGCTGGGCAACATGCAAAACGCCTTCTGGCAGCAGAGCGTGCTCGAATTCAAGCCGCAGCACCGCAACGCCAAACCCAACTACATGCTGGGCTCGGACGAACGGGCCCGCCCCGGCGCCATCCTGGTCAACCGCGCGGGCAAGCGCTTCGTGAACGAGGCGGCCAATTACAACGCCATGGGCAAGGCGCTGCACGCCTTCGACGCCGGGCTCCATACCTACGCCAACCTGCCCTACTGGCTGATCATCGATCAGCGCTACAAGGACAAATACCCAACCTTCACCTCGCCGCCGGGCTCTCCCATCCCGCCCTATATGATGCAGGCCGCTACGCTGGAGGAGCTGGCCGCGACGGCGGGGATCGACGGCGAAGGGCTGAAGGCCACCGTGGCGCGGTTCAACGGCATGGTCCGCAATGGCCATGACGACGACTTCAACCGTGGCGATAATACTTACGACAATTTTTACATGTGGGGCGATCCCGCCTTCGAGCCCCCGTATCGCACCCTGGGGGTGATCGGCCAGGCCCCCTATTACGCCGTCAAGATGGAATCCGGCGCTTTGGGCACTTGCGGCGGGCCAAAGACCAACGGCGACGCCCAGGTGCTGGATTGGCGCGGCAAACCGATCCCAGGCCTCTACGCGGCGGGCAACGCCATGGCCGCGGTGCTGGGCGAAGCCTACGGCGGCGCCGGCGGCACGCTGGGCCCAGGCATGACCTTCGGCTACATCGCCGGGCGCCACCTCGGAACCCATATGCCATAAGTTTTTGATTCCTCCGGCAAATGGATGTGCCCCCGATTTGCGGGTGCCGCGAACGCCCTCGCCACCAACGCCCCGGAGCGTGGAATCATACGGCCAAGCCCAACGCCCCCTTACTGGAACAGCCATTTTCCCATAATGCCCGGCGCCGCCATTAAGCACTTTTTAACAGTAAAACTGTTACTTTATGTTTTGGCGGTTAAGGACTTGGAAACAGGCTATGGCAGGGTTGAAACGCAAGGCACCTTTGACTGACGCCGGAGTCGTTGAAGCGCTCATCAGGCGGGATCAGCTTGCCTCCATCCGCCGTGCGACGCTAGTCTCCCTGCCGGTAAGCACCATAATCGGGGGCGTGATCGTAGCCATGGCGAACCGCTATGGGCATGACACCCTGGGCTGGGCATGGTTTGCGGCCATCCTAATTATCAATATTATTAGGACGTCACTGTGCCTCACACCTTTGCCGCCGCTGGCCGGTGAAAAGAGCACTGCGAGGCGCTTCCCCGCCTTGGCGCGCCTGCCGGTGGAAAAATATCTGTATTTTTTCTGGACCAGCAGCCTCATCTCCGGACTGTTATGGTCGCTTATCTTCCTGCTCTGCAACGGTTACACATCCCCCCAGGCGACGTTTTATCTCACCGTTGTTTGCGGAATGACCGCAGGGGCGGTGACGACGGGCGTAGCCTACGCCATTGTGCCAATCAGCTTCTTCATGCCCGTGTTGCTCTCGGTTGCCGGCTGCCTGCTTTACGCGGGTGGTTTCGATAACAACGCCCTGGCGGCCACGGTGCTGCTATATCTGCTCATGATAACCTCGATATCGCGGCAAAGTGAGGCCAGCTTCCGCACCGCGAGCCGGTTGAAGAATGAGGCTGACGCCATGGCGCAGTCCCTGAAAACGGCGCATGAAAATTCCGTCCTCATTGCCGAGCAGATGCGCTATCGGGCCACGCATGATGAACTGACCGGTCTTTTCAATCGTACTGGCTTTATCCAGCAAGTAGAACAATGCACTCCCAACGGGCGTGACACGTTCTGCATGATGCTGCTGGATCTTGACGGTTTCAAAATGGTTAACGACGGCTTCGGACACGCCACCGGTGACAGGGTTCTGAGTGAAGTCGCGCACCGCTTGCGCGAGGTTCTGGACGGAAGGTTTAGCGTCGCGCGCATTGGCGGCGATGAATTCGCGGTTTTTTATGTGCAACAGACATCCGATGAACTGCCCGATGCGCTGGCCACAAAACTGATCACCGCGATCGGGGCTCCCTATCTCACGTTTGATTCCGGGCGGCTGGGTGTCAGTATCGGCATCTATCAATCTCAGGACATGAATATCGCTGAAATGCTGACCAGGGCGGATGAAGCATTATACGCCGCCAAATCCGGCGGCCGCAATCGTTACCACATGTTCGATGCACCCCTGCTTGCCCGTCTGTCCATGAAACGCGATGTCGAGCGTGATTTACAGCGCGCCTTGGCTGAAAAAAAGCTGGAAGTCTGGTACCAGCCGGTGTTTAGCAACGATGGTAAAAATATCATCAATTACGAAGCGCTGCTGCGGTGGAAGCATCATAAACACGGCTGGATATCACCTGCGGATCTGGTCTTAACGGCCGCCATGGCGGGGCTTTCCGAACAGCTGATGCGCTTCATCTTCGGCGAAATCTGCGGCATGATTCAAACTTTGATCAGCCTCAATTTGGACCATATCTTTGTGGCCATGAACATGTCGCCGCGCGATGCGTCCTGTCTCCCGATAGATGAATGCGTGCTGAAAGGATTGAAGGCCCTCAACTTGCCAACCCACATGCTGGAAATCGAAGTCACTGAAGAGACCGCGATGGATACCATCGCCGTTCAGGACAAGATAAATCGTTTATCCGAGGCCGGCGTGCGCATCGCCGTGGATGATTTCGGCGCGGGCTACTCATCCTTGTCATCCCTACGGAAGTTGAATGTCAACAGGATCAAAATTGACCGTTGTTTCATCACGGGCGTCACAGAATCGGCCAACGACCAGATACTGGTGAAAACGATCCTGAAACTGGGTCAAGCACTTGGCCTCGAGGTCGTGGCCGAAGGCGTTGAAACTGCCGAAGCTCTGCATCTGCTAAGCGATTTTGGCTGCGAACTCATACAGGGGTATCATCTTGGCTACCCGGCCCCGAAGCAAGAAATCATCACCAGACTCAAGAAACTGGAAGCACAAAAAAAACGCGCATTGGAGTTCCCCGGAAAAATAGAAAACGAATTCATTTTACGCTGCCAGCACGAGAGCGCCCCTCTCTAATTTTATGCCCTTGGCGTTAAAGATTAACGCATGCCCAGTCTCTGGTTCAGATCGAGCTCATTCGAGCAGGGTCATGGGCGATGAAATTCCGGGACCGATTCGCTGCCGGTTGAGGGTGGCGAAATCCTTCTTGGTTGGGTTGAAGCCCGGCGCGCGACCCGGCTGTTTTTATGGCGCCGTGCGGCCGGGAGCAAATGATTGGAGCAGGCGCACGGTGGCGGCGCTGGTGAGGGCGTGGCGCTGCGCTTCGGGCGTGGAAACCAGAACCGCGGCGGCCGCGTTCGCATAAATAGCCGCTTTCTCCAGGGTTTCGCCTTTCACGAGCCGGGCCGCCAGCGCACCGGCGAAGGCATCGCCCGCGCCATGGGTGCTGATGAGCGCAACAGCATGGGAGCCGATGGTGGCGCTGATGCCAGGCGCGCTCAGCGCGAGGCCATGGCCGCCCGCGGTGACGATGACCGAAGGGACGAGGCGGGTGAGTGATTCAGCCGCTCGGGCCGCATCCGGCAGGTCTGCCACGGTGCCGCCGCCCAGCATCTGTGCTTCGAGCGCGTTGACGATCAGGATGTCAACCAGTTCGAGCAACGCCGCCGTCATCTCGCGCACGGGCGCGGCGTTGATCATCACGCGGGCCCCACGGCTGCGTGCCGCGCGCGCCGCAGCCAGATTGGCCGCCTCCGGAATTTCATTTTGCAGCACCAAAAGCCCGCCGGGGGCAAGTTCCTGCGTTGCGGCTTCAATATCCGCCACCTGCACCAGCGCATTGCTGCCTGTCACAATAACGGCGGCATAGTCGCCTCCGGCATCGCTGAGAGCGACGCTCATGCCTGAGCCGCTCTCGCCGCGGCGGATAAAGCGCGTGTCCACACCGGCGGCGGCGAGATGTGCTTCCAACCGGCCGCCGAATTCATCATCGCCGATGCAGCCCACCATGGCCGTCGCCGCGCCGTGGCGTGCCGCCTCCACAGCTTGATTCCCACCTTTTCCACCACATTTCGTCATCCACCCGGTGCCCGCAAGTGTCTCGCCTATCTGCGGCAGGCGGGGGCCTGCGACCAGAATGTCAAAATGCAGGCTGCCTGCGACCAATATTTCGATGCTCATAAGCGCTTACCGGACCCGTTGCGCGGCAACCGCCGCTGATGTTCGTTCGAGATTTCGCTCGGCGCGCTCGTAATCCTTGGCCGCAATGGCCGCGAACAGCGCATCCATCACGGTGAGCTGCGCAACCCGCGCGGCCGCATTTTCACCCAGCAGCGGCGAGCCGCGCGCGGTGGAGCACAACACGAGATCCGCGCATTCAACTAACGGCGAGTGCGTATAGTTGGTGATGGCGATGGTGGTGGCGCCTCTGCGGCGCGCTTCCCGCACGGCGTCTATCACGATGCTCGTCCGCCCGGAATGAGAAAAAACCAAGGCAATATCACCCGTTTCGAGGAGCGATGCGGACATCAGCATCATATGCGCGTCATCATAGACCGTGCTGCGCAAACCGATGCGGAGGAATTTATGTGCAACGTCACGCGCGACCTGAGCCGAACCGCCGATGCCGTACAAATCCCGGCGTGGAGCCGCCGATATGGCGTCGACGATTTTCGCGAAAACCTCCGGATCGATAATCGCCAACGTCTCCTGCAACGCCTGGATGGCGGTGTTGAAGACCTTGCGCATGATATCTGCCTGGGTATCCTCGAGCGCGATCTCCTTGTGCAGGGCGGCGCTGGGTTGCGCATTATAGCTGCTCATCTGTTTGCGGAAATCACGAAAGCCGGTGAAGCCAAGTTTTTTAGCGGTTTTCACCACCATGGCTTCAGAGACGCTGGCCTGTTCCGCGACATAGCTGAGAGCGGTGGCCGCGTTGAATCCTTCCTCGAAGGCGACGTTGAGAATGCGGCTCTCAAGCGGTGTGAGCATCGGGCGCAGCAGGCGCAAGCGGGCGCCGACAGTCGAGGGCTCAGACACAGACTCGTTCATGCACGCCCGCGGGTGAAACGGTCGACCAGCATGGCGGCGATGATGATGATACCTGTCGCCAACAGTTGATAAAAAGCCTGGACGTTCATCAATATGAGGCCGTTGCTCATTGCCCCGAGCACCAGCGCCCCGAGCAGGGTGCCGATGATACTGCCTTTGCCGCCCATAAGCGAGGCCCCGCCGATGGCCGACGCGGCGATGGCGTTAAGCTCCCAGAGGTTGCCCAGCACCGGCTCGGCGGCGCCAAGACGCCCGACCAGGATGATCCCCGCGATGAACGCCAGCGCGCCCGAGGCCATATAGGTGGTAATCTTGGTCCGCGCGATCGGCACACCGGCCACGCGCGCGGCCTCCTCATTTCCGCCGGCCGCCAGAATATACTCGCCGATCGGCGCTTTGCGCAGCACCAGCCAGACGATGGCGGAAAGCACGATCACAATGACAACAGGCACCGGCAGTATGCCAATGCTGGCGTTAAAAATGTTGGAGAAATTTCCAGGCAGGTTAAGGATTGGGTTGCCGCCGGTGACAATCAGCGCCAGCGCGCGATACAGGCTGAGCGTGCCCAGCGTGACGATAAAGGGCTGCAATCCCGCATATGAAATCAGGGCGCCGTTGATGTAACCGCAGGCCAACCCGATGCCAAGCCCCGCCAGCAGCGCCAGGCCCAGCGGAACGCCCGCGGCCATCATCATCGCGGTGAGCACCGCCGAAAGCGCGGCGCTGGCACCCACCGAGAGATCTATCCCACCACCGATGATCACGAGGGTCATGCCGATGGCGACGCAGGCGTTGATGCTCGATTGCTGCAAGATGTTGATGAGATTGTGCAGTGTCAAAAAGTCTGGGGCCAGCACGGCGAAGAGACCCGAGATGGCAAGCAGGCCGAAGAGGGTTCCTGCATCGCGCAGGTTGAAGGCCACGAGGCGGCGGCGTTTTTGTTCAGTCATGTGGAGCGTTCCTTGGGTCACCATTTCAGGCTGTCTCCTCAACGCGGGTATCGCGCGCGGCATATTGCATGATTGTCTCCTCGCTCATCGCATCGCGCTCAAGTGTCGCGGTCATGCGGCCGTTGCGCATCACCGCTACGCGGTCGCTGATGTAGAGAATTTCCGGCAGTTCGGATGAAACCACGATGATCGCATGGCCGCTGGCGGCCAGTTCGCGGATGACGCGGTAGATTTCGTTTTTCGCGCCGATGTCGACGCCGCGCGTCGGCTCGTCGAGCAATAAAATTTTCACGCCCGAGAGCAGCCAGCGCGCGATGACAATCTTCTGCTGGTTGCCGCCGCTGAACAGGCGCACCGGCTTGTCCGGGTCCAGGGGACGCAGGTGCAGCGAGCGGAAGAGTTCCATCACATCGGCTCGTAGCCGGCCGCTGCGGATCATCCCTTGCCGGCTGTAGGCCCCCAGCGAGGTGATGGCGGCATTGGAGAGTGCCGAGCGCAGCGGCAGGATTCCCTCCTTCTTGCGCTCCTCGGGCAACAGGCCGATACCGTAACGGATCGCATCGCGCACGCCGCGCAGGCGCACCACCTGGCCGCCAAGGCGGATTTCCCCCGCCTGCGGCGTTTCAAGCCCGGCGAGCAGATGGAGCAGCTCGGTGCGCCCGGCTCCCATGAGCCCGGCAATGCCCAGAATCTCCCCCCGATGCAGGGTGAAGGAAACTTCGCGGACCCGGTCCTTCCAGGACAGGCCGCGCACATCGAGAACAACCTCCCCTGTGCTCGCGCAGGGGTGAACCTCATGGCTGAGGTCGCGCCCCACCATCATGGTGACGATCTGCTCCTCGGTTGTATCGGCAAGCGCGATGGTGCCCACCAGGCGGCCGTCGCGCAGCACGCTGGCGCGGTGGCAAAAGCGGCGGACCTCGTCGAGCTTGTGCGAGACATAGATAATTGCGGTGCCTGTAGAGGCAAGCTGGCGGATAATCGCACCCAGCTTCTCCACCTCGGCGGGCATGAGGCTGGAGGTCGGCTCATCCATGGCGATAATGCGCGCCTCGAACAGCAAGGCGCGGGCAATTTCCACAATTTGCCGCTGCGCCACCCGCAGGGTTGAGATTTTGGCGTCTGGGTCTATGCTTTTGTCAAGCTTCGCCAGGGTTGCCGCGGCGGCGGCACGCATTGGCGCGCGCGCGAGGATGATGCCCGCGCGGGTGAGAGGGCGGCCGAGGAACATATTCTGCGCCACGGTAAGCTCTGGTACCTGCTGCAATTCCTGATGGATCATCGCGATGCCGGAGCGGCGCGCATTGGCCAGCGAGTGGCCATGCAGGGGCCTGCCGTCGACCTCGATGCTGCCCGTTGCCGGCGCCACGATGCCCGAGAGTATTTTCAGCAGGGTGGACTTTCCCGCCCCGTTCTCGCCCAGCAGGGCGTGCACCTCGCCTGCCCCGACGTTGAGGCTGACGCCGGACAAGGCCGCGAATGCGCCATAGGTCTTGCCAATATCACGCATCGCAAGACGCGGCTTATCCGGCGTGTTGCTCATTGTTGGGTTGCCGCATCCTGCTTCAGCGCCGCTTCCTGAGAGGCAAGACCGCCGCTGTAGCGGGCCATGTTGCTCTTGGTCACCAGCGCCTGCGGTGTCACCACCACACGCGGCACGTTCTGTCCGGCAACGATGCGCTCAATAACCTCAAGCGCGATAACACCGGTCAGCTTGGGGAAGCTATCGACTGTGCCTGTCAATTCGCCGGCCTTGATGGAGGCGTAGGCATCGCTCGTGCCGTCCGTGCCGATAACCTGCACCTTGCCGAGCAGATGCGCGTCCTTCACAGCCGCGACCACGCCCAGCGCCATGGTGTCGTTATTGCAATAAAAACCGATCAAATCAGGATGCTGCTGCAAAATCGTCGTCGCATCATTGTAGGAGAGTTCGCGGTCCCAGTTGCCGGGGACGCTGGCGACAATCGTAAAGCCTTTGGCTTTTGCAATCGTTTCGCGGAATCCCGCGGTGCGCTGTATCGCGGCGAACACACCGGCCTGGCCCTCGATAATGGCAAGCTTGCCGCCCTCGGGGTGGTGTGCAATGAACCATTTGGCCGCGCGCACGCCGTTGTCGCGCTGAACATTGCCGACAAAATGCGCAATAGTGGGCACCACGGCATCATCCACATCCACAACCGGCAAATTGGCCTTTGCCGCCTCGGCGATGGCCGGCACAAGATTGGCGTCGGTCTGCGGCGAGATCAACAGGCCCTTATAGCCGCCGTCGATCATGTTTTCCATAATCGAGAGCTGGCCAATCTGGTCGCTCTCCCCCTGGGCCGCCTGCACGGTAACATGGCTGCCACTCTGCGCGGCGCCATATTTGTAGCCATCGGCAAGCTGGCGCCAATAGGGGTTGGTCAACGTCTTCAGCACAACACCGTAGCTCTGCCCCTTCACATCAGGCATCGGCCCTAGATTTTGTAGATTATACCATTCAATCCGGCTTGCATCCGTATCGGGGTTGAGCGGCGGCAACCCCTGGGCCAGGGCAGCCAAAGGCATCAAGGCCGCGGTCGCGGCGAGCAGCATTTTTTTCATTATTTCCTCTCCATAACACCGCACAATGCGGCGTTTTATAGCAATTTAGCGGTAGGGCGGTATCAGCTGTTACCCAGCATGATTTGTTGCAAAATAGCCTGGGAGCTGACCGCATCCTGGCGGCCGATCGCATCGCTCAGTCCGTTGCTTTGGTCGAGCCGGTCGACGATATCGATCATGCGCCGGACTGTCCTTATATTGGTCTCGCATTCCTTTACCGGGTCGAGTCCGGTGATGTCGGGGAAGGTATCAAAGTAAAGCGCGCCCGTATAACCATCGCGCTTTATCTGGCGGAGCAGTTCTATGGTCTGCACCGAATGCACCGCGCCAACCATCAACCCGTCATCGCGTTTTGCATAAGCGTCGTTGAGGTGAAGACCGAGCAGCTTGCTGCGCCGCGCGACGAGAGCCGCGGCATAGGCCGGTTGCTCCTCGGCATAGAGCACATGCGCCATGTCCAGCGTCACACCGAGGTTGGGCCGGTTAATCTCATCAATAGCCAGAAGCGTGGTCGCCGCATCGGGGAGGAGACTGAAGGAGCGCGGCTCGTTGGGTTTGTATTCCAGGCTGATGGCAACGCCAGGATTATGGTCCGCCACCTCGCGGATACCCTCAATCTCCATCTCCCAGGCGCGCGCATAATCCATCTGGAACGCATAATCGAAGCCATCCTGACCAAGCCAAAGGGTCAACATCGGCGCTTCGCAGGCGGCGGCGGCATCTGAGCCGCGCTTGGTCAGGTCAATCGCCTTGCGCCGCACGGCGGGATCTGGGTTGGTGAAAGCGCCCAAAGCAAACTCGCGGACGCTATAATAACGCATCGCAAGGCCGCTGATATCGAGCCCCTCGGCGCGAATCTGGCGCGCGAGCGCTACCGGCTCGGTACCGGAAAAATGGTCGGGAAAGTTGAGGTCAAGCACCGTGAGGCCGCTGACCGTAGCGGCCCGCTGCACCATCTGAATCGGCGTTGGTTTACCAGATAGTTCTGGCCAAAAAAGTTTTTGATGCGACGCAAAAGAATTTAGCCGCGTAGCAAACGGCAAAGATTGTAATGACGTAACCACGCCAGCCTCCGGTTTTGATTTACTTTACTAATATGTTTACGCTAGTAAAGTGTCAAGGCTTAAAACAGAAAAGCCCGGCAAAACTGCGCCGTCCTCAAATAGACAATTTGCCCTGGCGCACCTGCCGGTAAAGCGCTCCAGGAGCCTGTCCCGGTAACGGCTGAATTAGGCGCGGCGCGGTATGGTTTTTTGGCTTCATGAGCAAAGTGTTTCGCCCGTGGAAAACCGATGACGTCTGGTTACTCCCCCGTTCGGTGGCGGACTTCGTCCCCGCCGCATCATCCGGCGATGATGGTCGCGCTGCCGCTTTACGCCTACATGCTTACGGATGCTCTGATGATGGGCCGCGCATCAATATCTTGAAAGCCGTCAGCCCTATTTCGCCTAACTCATCGGCAGATCCGGGATAAACCCATCATCCGTTCCAAAGAGGTTCGATGACTTCAATGGAATTTTTGCTGTGGATTTTGGTGCGGTTTCCCCTGGGGAATCCAATGTAAGCCTGCGGATTTCGATGAGGTCAGCCACCTGAGCGTCGCCGATTGGGTCTGGTTGAATGAATATCGTGTCTCTGTCTGGCGCTTTCGGTTCAGGCCATCTCGCATCATCAAGCAGAAGTTCCTTAGCATATCTACCTCTGTCGTATGATTTTTCTTGTGCGCAGGCGGATGTGGGCGAGCAGAACCCAGGCGGTTGCACTGGCGATTGTTGCCTCGAAATCCTTAGCGAGACGGCCGCATCGGCCGAGCCAGGCGAATGTTCTCTCGACGACCCATCGGCGGGGCAGGAGTTCAAAACCTTCAGCGGTGCCGGAGCACTTTACGATTTGTATGGTCCATTTTCCGATCTTTTCGAGGCGCCCTTTCAGTTTAGGACCGGCATAGCCGCCATCGGCGAAGACATGCCGCAGCCGCGGGTCGCGCGCGCGGATGGATTTGAGCACCGCAGGCGCACCCGCCTCGGTCGTTTTCACCGGCTGGCTATCGATCACGCCCGCGGTTGGCGATACCGAGCACAGCCGTCCGCGCGGCGCCGGTGCCGGCATTAAAGGCGTGATCAGCGCCCATTCGGCATCCGTAAGGTTGCTTGCATAGCGCAGCTCATCCCGGCAATATCGCCGCCGGGCGGTTTCAGTCCAAGGCATCGGGACTCCGCCAGTTGTCGCAAACCAACGGAATCGCAACCAATTGAAATCGCTTAACTATTTTTTCGTTCAGGTTCTAAGGGAATTCGACATATGCCGTCGCACACGTGCCGCCTTTGCACCGCCGCCCGGCACCCCCTTAAGCCATGATCCGCAGCCACTGGCGGGCCATCACCCTCCTCACGCTTATCGTGGTGCTGGCCAACGCCATCATTCTCAGCGGCACTTTCAACTGCGACCCCGAAATCTTGTTCAGCGGCCTCGCCGTCGCCCCGCAGCGCTCGTTCACCGACGCTTGCTTCGTTGATCCCGCCGTCGGCTTCCTCACGCAGGCGCTGGGGCATTTAAGCGCGCAGGACTGGCTGCACGGCATCATCCCCTGGTGGAACCCCTATACCGGCATCGGGATGCCCCTGGCCGCCGAGGTCCAGAACGAATCCTTCTTCCTCCCCTTCGTGCTGCTGCTGCACTTCCATAATGGCTGGATCGTCCAGCGCTTGCTCTTCCAGATTTTTTCCGGCCTGCTCACCTACGCCCTCCTGTTCCTCCTGAAACTTGGCCGCCCTGCGGCCCTGCTCGGCGGCGCGCTGTTCTCCCTCAACGGAACCTTCATCCTCACCGCCGGCACGGTCGCCGGCACGTTTCTGTTTCTTCCCCTGCTGCTCATCGGCATCGAGCGGGCGCACCAGGCCGCCTTGGCCCGCCGGCCCATGGGCTGGTCACTCATTGCACTCGCCATCGCCGGGTCGCTCTATGCCGGCTTTCCTGAAATCGCCTATTTCGACGGCCTGCTCGCCGCGAGCTGGACCCTGCTGCGCCTGGCCCAGACACCCGCCACCGCGCGCTGGCACCTGCTGGCCAAAATCGTCACCGGTGCGCTCCTTGGCATCGTCCTCACCGCGCCGATGCTCATTCCCTTCCTGCAATATCTCCAGCTTGGCGATCTCGGCCTGCACGGCATCCTGATGGCCAAGGAAATTTCACCCATCGCCGCAACGCCGCTGCAAATGCTGCCGATGTTTTATGGGGCCCTCGCCTCCTATTCCGCCATCGCCTTCGCCTGGTTCCAGATCGGCGGCTGGTTTGGTTGCGCCCCGGTCCTGCTCGCCCTCTACGCCGTGGTCCCAAAACCCGGCGCGCCACACCGCGCCGAGCGCACCCTCCTTGCCTGCTGGATTGTCATCTTGGAGGCCCGCTGTTTTGGACTCCCCGGTGTTACCGCGCTCCTCAACCTCATCCCCGGCGTCGCCTCCACCGACATCATCCGCTACGCCCCGCTTTCCGTTGAATTCGCGGTTTTCGTGCTGGCCGCCTTTGGTTTCGACGATCTTTCCCGGTGCGGCCCGGCAACGCGCGGGCGGCTAGCCTGGTGTGCCGCCGCGTTTTTTGTCTGCCTCGGCCTCTCCGTCATTCCCGCCTGGCATTTGCTGCCGGGCTGGTACCGCACCTATCCGGCGTTGCGCCTGCCAGCGCTGCTCAGCCTCGGCGGCATCACGCTTACACTCGCCGCCACGGCGCTCTCATTGCGCACCGGCCGGCATCTGCGCGCTACCCAGGCGCTTATCATTACCGGCGGCGTGCTGCTGTTCCTCACGTCTCAGCTCGGCGGCCTGCGCTCCGGCCATATCGACCGCGCCGGCATCGCATACCTGCAGACCAACGCCGGCCTCACCCGTTTTTACACGCTTGGCCCCTTCAACTCCAATTACCCGGCGGAGTACCGCATCGCCGCCATCAACGCCGTGCAACTCCCCACCCCGGAAAACTGGTCAAATTTCTACAACACCAAACTGCTGACACCGCCACAGTCTTTCGCCTACGGGTCCACGATCTTCATGCAGACCGCCGCCGTGCGCGCCAACATCGCGGCGTTTGAGGCTCTCGGCGTTAAATTCATCGGCATCCCCCTTGGTGGCCCGCCGCTGAACCGCATCCTGCTCTCCACCCCGCCGCCCGTCAGCGTGCCCACCACCGGCGCGCGCGGCAACAATTACCTGCAAATGCAACCCGGCCAGAGCGTCACCGGCACCATCACCGCGCCGGCCAGGCCCGCCTCCACCATCTACGCCGCCGCCATCACGCTCGGCACCTTCAAGGGCCGCAGCAGCGGCCCGCTCGCCATCAGCCTCTGCGCGGGCGGCCAATGCGCCACCGGCCAATCAGACCTCACTCTGGCCACTGACAATGCCGCCTTCACCATCCGGCTCACCCCGCCGCTGCCCATCCAGCCCGGCACCGCCCTCACCTACCGCATCACCCACGCCGCAGGCCCCGCCGTGGCCCTCTGGCTCTCCACCGCCCAAACTCCCATGCTCGCCCTGCAAGTCTCCGCCCCCACTGACCAACCCATCCGCGTGCTACACAGCCCGGCCATGCTAATCTATCAACTTCCCAACCCCGCCCCCTACACCCAGGCCAGTCTTGACGCCTGCAACCTCGTCATCCTCAACCGCCAGTTCATGCAGTCCAACTGCCCGCAACCCGCCACCCTGCTCCGGCGCGAGCTGTTCTACCCCGGCTGGCGCGCCCGCGTTAACGGCACGCCCGCCGCCATCCAGCCGGTCTCCGGCATCTTCCAGCAAATTCCTTTGCCCGCCGGTCCTGCCACCATCCGCTTCACCTACATGCCAGCCCACACCCGCCTTAGTTGCGCCGCCGCCCTGCTCGCCTGCCTAATCTGGCTGCTCTGCGCCCTGGCCGCCCGGCGGCACCGCGCATGATCCAGGCGCATTGGCGGCGGCCTCGCCACCAGCGGCCTGCCCTTCGTGCCGCTGCTCGGCATCGAACACACCTGGCACGCCGCCACCGCGCGCCGCCGCATGGGCTGGGCGAGCGCGGCCTTGTCACCAGGCGATATCGTCATCATGGACAATCTCGGCAGCCATAAAAGCCCAGCGGTGCGCAAAGCCATTCGCGAAGCTGGCGCCAAGCTCAAAATCCTGCTCCGCAAGGCTGCAGAGCGCACCGTCGAGGCAACTTGGAAACGCATCGGCACGTTGCTCAACGAGTTCAAGCCACAGGAACGCGCAAACGACCTCAGAAACTCAGGATATACGTCAAATTAGGTGAAAGAGACTCTAATAAATGGCCGGGGCCCTGCACCGAGATTGATTCAGAGCCACGGTTGGAAGCGATTTGACAGTGCGAGGATAGGCTCGATCTCTGGCTGCAGGCGGCGGAGGCGCATGATCACAGACAACGAAAACCAGCGACGTTCGGACTGATTGGTGCTCATTCTCGATTCTTGAGCCCGGCCGATGCAAGTGAGAAAACAAATGATTTTGTCCGGCCGCACCGCATAAATCGATGGGAATCCGGCGTCGGCACTAGACGCCCCGCTTGTTGAGCCTGCCCTTGGCCGTGAGGTGCTGCGCAACAATCCACACGCTCATCCAGATCGTCGCGCTACAGTGAGGTGCCAAGGGACAACCGATTAAAGTCGGATGCTTACTGGATATTGGGTGCATCGCGCCTCTTTGCCTCGGGGCAGGGATTGGTAGCTTTCTTGATGTTTCATGATTTATCATGATACGCCCTGATTTATCGAAGGATGAGGATTGGAGGCGTGCCGTGGCAACCAAGACCCGCGAGAAATTCGCGACCCAGGTGAATTCGGAGATTTTGTCCGCTGTTCGCAATCTTGCGCACAGCGAGGGACGGCAGCTTCAGGCGCTGGTTGATGAAGCGCTGGCCGATCTGATTGAGAAGCGCAAGCAGGGCAGGCCCCGTGCCAACGTCATGGCCGCCTATCAGGCGAGCCACGAAAAATTCGGGGCGCTTTACAAAAAGCTGGCTGAATGACGGATTACCTGATTGTTGTTGAAGTGCTCGCCATCCATGAAGATCAGATCGAGCGCTATGGCGGTGCCCATGGTGTGCGCGATCATGGCCTTCTGGAAGCGGCCCTGTACCGCCCGCAGACGGGGCATTATGCCGGTCTGATTGAAGAGACCGCCGCGCTATGGGAAAGCCTGGCGCAGAATAACCCGTTCATCGACGGCAACAAGCGCACGGCTTTTGCTGTCACCTACACTTTCCTTGCTATCAACGGGGTGATCGTCACGGCGGAAGCCGAGGCAACCTATGAGTTTATCATGGGGCTTTATGAGGCCGGGACGTTTGATTTTGGGCACTTGGTGCAATGGCTGCGCAACAACGTGGTCAGCGAATGATGTTTGTTGCCCAGAGAAAATGTAGAGATCCGCAGATCATTTAACTGGCAAGCCATCCAGGTAGCACGGGCGCGGTGTCGTGGGGGAGCATTAGATTCGATTTTATGCCGGTATTCCGCCCTGTCTGCCTTGTCTGGGAGCGGGCAGGACTACGATATCATCTAAAAAATAAACGGAAATTCCAGAGATTTAGGCGTTTTATCGATGGCGTTGACGGTGATCCGTGCGGGTGCGCGCTGCATCGATGTCGCTATTAATCTGGAAACAGGGCTTTTCTGACGGGCAATGCCCGTCTTCATGTTGATAATATTATGGATTTTTTGTGCGAGACCTTTGCTTTCCCCAGCGCGGGGAGCGGGCTTTTTCTGATGCTGGCGATGGAGCTGGCGTTTCACACTAAAATTTTAAAGCCGGGTCAAAAAGGGCTTGTATGCCGAAATTATGTGACTACCTTAATCAAAACCGTGCGTGATCAAACCATTCTTGATCGTCTGAATCGCGGGTATAAACAGGTCGGGGGGGATGCCTTGAGAACTAAATTTTTAGTTTACATTTGTAGAGCTTTGTTCAGCGTTGGCTTTTTCAGCTTGATCTTATCAACCGCATATGCAGCCTGTCCGTCAGGCGGAATATATACTGCCGCGGAGGCCAAATCCGGCTTAGAGGCGTATAATACGAATTGCGCGTCTTGCCATAATGCCGATCTGTCGGGCAATGCGGGGCCCGCCCTCACTGGTCCGAAATTTGTTTCGTATCTTGCTTTTACGAAAATCACACCGGCCCAATTGCAGTCTTTTATCACGTCGCAGATGCCGGCCAATGCGCCAGGCTCGCTGACTGCGGCGCAATATAACGACATATTCGCTTATATCCTGTCCTATAACCATTACCCCGCCGGTAGCGAACCCCTCAGCGCCGCAAGTTTAAGCTGCCTGAGCCTGCTTCCTTATCCAACCGGCAAGTAGACAGTGATCCTTTTCTAATGGGGAGTTTAAGAGAAATCCAAACGTAAAACGCTTTAAAAAAAACGAATAACGGAGGAAATAATGAAGCATAAAGCACTTACGACACCACCGATGCGGAAACTCTTACTGCTTACGAGTGCCGCCTTTGCGCTCAGCCTTGGTCTCGCCCAGGCTGCCCAGCCGCCGGAAAACCCAGGCGCGGAAACCGGAGGCGCCAGCGCCGCCGCCGCCGGACCAGCCGTCACCGTTGACACGGCCATAACCGATGCGATGACCGAGAACGTGGCGAAAACGGGCCAAAATTGGTTGGCCTCCGGTGATGGATATTCCAACCAACGCTATTCCCCACTTACCGGGATAAACGCAAATAATATCGCCAATCTCGCGCCGGTCGCGATCGCACAGACCGGCTACACCGCGAGTTTTGAGACGACGCCGATCGTTGTCAACGGTGTGATGTATATCACCACGCCGATGGTCAATAGTAAGCAGGCACTCATCGCGATGAACGCCGTTACCGGCCAAACGTTATGGACCTATACGTATACAGACGGGTTGAACCAGATTTGCTGTGGTCCGGTTAACCGGGGCGCGACCGTTTCGAACGGGAATGTTTATTTTCTTACGCTTGATAATAATCTGATCGACGTGAACGCGAATACCGGCGATTTGGTTTGGAAGACGAATGTCGCTGATGCCCAGGAGGGGTATTCCGAGACCATGGCGCCGCAAGCTTATAACGGCCAGATCATTATTGGCAGTGCCGGCGGCGAATGGCCGATCCGTGGCTTCGTCGCTTCATACGATGCGACCACGGGCAAACAAACCTGGAGGTTCAATACCACCGACAGTCAGAAAAGCTGGGCTGGCGATTCTTGGAAAACTGGCGGCGGTACGGTCTGGACCACGCCCGCCATCGATCCGAAGCGTGGCCTCCTGATTTTCTCCACAGGGAACCCTAACCCGGATCTCGATGGGTCCAAGCGGGCGGGCGATAATCTTTACACAGACTCCATCGTCGCGCTGCATATCAAGGATGGATCGCTTGCCTGGTACTACCAGGAAGTTAAGCATGATGTCTGGGATTATGACGCCGTTAGCAACGTCGTGTTATTTGACACGATGGACCATGGAAAAATGGTTCCCGCCGCGGGCGAGGCGGGGAAGACCGCATTTTTCTACATCGTCAACCGCGAGACTGGAAAGTTGATCCGCAAGTCAGAGCCGTTTGACATGCAGAAAAATATGTTCGCGCAGCCCACTAAAGAGGGTGTACAGAGCCTTCCTGGCGCGAATGGTGGCACTGATTGGTCGCCTCCAGCCTACTCACCGCTCACGCATTATACCTATGTCATGGGTATGAACCAGCTCATGACCTTTACGACTGAAAATAACGCGGGCGATATCCCAGGGCAGATCCGGCTTGGGAGCACTTTCAAAAACGTTTCGCACGGTATCCAGAACGGTACGTTTTCCGCAATCGATGTTGATACAGGGAAAATCGCCTGGAACGTGACTGTCCCGCAGCCAACAATGGGCGGTGCTTTGGTTACTGCCGGAAATGTTGCTTTCATGGGTGAAGGCAACGGTTGGTTTGACGCATTCAATGCTAAAACCGGACAAAAGATCTGGCATTTCTACCTTGGTGCCGGTGTCAACGCGCCACCGGTTGCCTATTCCGTCAAGGGCCGGGAATATATTGCCGTGGCCGCTGGAGGAAATTTCCAGATGACGTATCCGCTTGGCGACGCGGTTGCGATTTTTGCTCTGCCTAAGACAACCGATTAATAGAGGAGACGAATAATGTGGCGTAAACCGATTATTGTTGAGATATGCCTGGGCGCCGAGATTAACAGTTATATCTCAGCGCGTTAGAGCGTAATTTATGATGTCTTGCCGCGTAGTTTAGGCGCGGTATCTGTTGCATGGCCAGCCTGCCCTTTCCGGTAGGCTGGCCATCGGCGTGCCGGTTGATGACGTTGCCGCCGGCAGGGTGGCTTGATGTCTGGTGAATTGATTGTTTGTCTGGACGGTTGTTCTGTCCTGGCGGCGGTGTCTGAAGAATAGCACGGCGCTGGCAAGCCTGTAGCTGACCAGTGGTTGGCGCAAAATAAAAAGATGAATTGAATGCCGATCTTGAGCTGGCTGGCTTAACCTTGTTTCCGACGATTGCGCCGAAATTCGCTGAAACGCTGGGTCTTAGCCGGTAATAAGCGCGTTTCAGTCACTGCATGGGCGATGATGTGATGTTGCCCTTGAGACGCCGCCCAGCTGCGCCATCAATCTTCAGGCCGCGGTACCGGCACTTATCAGGTCCTGAATCATGGTTGCGAAAAGATTCAGGACTCCGATAAGATTACAACCGTCGTGCTAGCAAGCTAGATGGTTAGGTGCCAGCCGAGAGCGAGATCCAAAACAATCCCATATGTGAGATACATCAGCCAAAGGCCCGTGATGGTATGGAAGAAACCTTGGGCGCGAACACTGAATGGCGCCCCGATCCCAAAATAAGAAAATATGCCAGAAAAATAAACGCAACTAAGCCCGACGAATAAGATGGCTACTGGAATGTCACCCGCTTCGGCGAAGACAATAAGGCCGAGAATACTAACGAGAAAAAAAGCGACGGCCATGAAGCCGTTCACACGCATATCGCCTTGGCGCATACGGCTAAGCCCGATTGCAAACCAATGCACACCAAAAACAGTAGTCAGGATACCAGCTGCATAGAGCGGCGCGCCCTGGAAGACATGAAACCAGGTTAGCCCGACAAGGATATAAGTCCCACAGAGAAACTGCAGAAAACCGGGCATCCATACGCCATACCAGCCATTTGCCCAGTCAACGGCTGGACTACGCTCTGGAAAGCCAAACAGCTCCTGCGGTCCATAAATGAGATAACCGGTTCCAAGGCCAAAAAAGGCGAGCCCCAGGGGTACGTAGACCGAGGTTGGAAAGGAAAAAATTTCAGGCGTCATTTTGTATTTCTCTCCCGCATTGCAACGTTATCTTTCTGATTGAAAGTTTATTTATTGCTTCATGGTAAAGCATACCACCGAGGATGGTTCAATCTCTTAAAATGACGGTTGCTTGAGTCCAGCATACAATACGGCTGGCCTCCCGCTCTGCGCCGGCCCGCGCCCCGGTCACATTTGAACCGGGTCTCCTCACCACGAACCACCTTGCGCACCGTCGCCCCTGACACCGACAGGCAGCGCACAATCTCCTTGATCGGCAAATGCTCCTCAAAATACGCCCGCCGGATATCGCCAATCAAATCCACCCCGATCATCCCCCCAAATATCCCCCCCGTCGCGTTAGAGGCCGTAGGAAGAATGCTGACATAAAAACGTCAGAGGGGGCGGTTTTGGGCGCGTAAACAACACCTCAAGGGGGCACTATTACAAGCGATTTTACAGCTGTTGCCGTCCATCCCCGTCCGCTTCAAGCCACGTCGCGGGTGCATGCCCAAGTGTCGGCCAAATAAATTGAAACAATTTTTTATCTAGGGTTTTGGCGGGTTACAGGCGGGCCGCTGGCGGAGAGGGTGGGATTCGAACCCACGGTAGGCTTGCACCCACAACAGTTTTCGAGACTGCCCCAATCGGCCACTCTGGCACCTCTCCTGGGTACGGCTATGCATCTCGCCGGCGGCTTATACGGGGCAGCCCGCTCCCCTGCAACCGCCCAGCGCCTCCCCGCACCAACATCTGCGAACTTTATCTAGCCCTTTGCCCACCAGCCCCGCGCTTTCAGCATTGACACTTCCCCCCGCCCGGCTATAACGCGCCACTCTCGCGACAGGGCCCGGCCCCGCCGCGCACTCTATTTTTGACGACACCAGATTGGACCTAGACCCATGTTCGCAGTCATCCGCACCGGCGGCAAGCAATACCGCGTCACCCCGGACGCCGTATTAAAAGTTGAGAAGCTCGAGGCGGAAGCTGGCAGCACCGTCACCTTCACGGATGTTCTGGCCGTTGGCGGCGAGAGCGGGTTGAAGCTCGGCGCCCCGAACCTGGCCGGTGCCTCCGTCACCGCGACCGTCATCGCGCAGGACCGTCTGGCCAAAGTCATCATCTTCAAAAAGCGCCGCCGGCAGAACAGCCGCCGCAAGAACGGCCACCGCCAGTGCGTCACCGTTCTGCGCGTCTCCTCCATTAACGCGGCTTAAGGAGCAGTCACATGGCACATAAAAAAGCAGGCGGTTCTTCGCGTAACGGCCGCGATACCGCGGGCCGCCGCCTTGGCGTCAAAAAATCCGGCGGGCAGGACGTGGTCGCCGGCAACATCATCATCCGCCAGCGCGGCACCAAGGTTAAGCCCGGCATCAACGTCGGCGTCGGCCGTGACCATACGATCTTCGCCCTTGCCGATGGCAAGGTCCTGTTTGAGCGCAAGTCCGACGACCGCGTGCATGTTTCGGTCACCCCGGTTAAGCTCGCCGCCGAATAATCCGGCCGCGAAATCCTTCAAAAAGGCCGGCTCAAGCCGGCCTTTTTTATTTTTAGCAGAACAAACACATGAAATTCCTCGACCAGGCGAAAATCTACCTCAAATCCGGCGACGGCGGTGACGGCGTCACAGCCTTCCGGCGCGAGAAATTCATCCAGCTCGGCGGCCCTGACGGCGGTGACGGCGGCCGCGGCGGCGATGTCGTGTTCGAAGCGGTGGAAAACCTCAACACCCTGATCGACTTCCGCTATTCCCAGCATTTCCGCGCCCGCAAGGGCGGCAACGGCTCCGGCGCCGACCGCACCGGCGCTGGCGCCCCCACCCTGCGCATCAAAGTCCCCATCGGCACGCAAATTTTCGCCGATGACAAAGAGACCCTCCTGGCCGACATGGACGCGCCCGGCAAAACCATCACTTTGCTGCGCGGCGGCGACGGCGGCTTCGGCAACGCGCGCTTCAAAACCTCCACCAACCGCGCACCCCGGCGCGCCGACAAAGGCTGGCCCGGCGAGGAACGCTGGGTCTGGCTGCGCCTCAAACTCATCGCCGATGTCGGCCTCGTCGGCCAGCCCAACGCCGGCAAATCCACCTTTCTCTCCGTGGTCTCCGGCGCGCACCCCAAAATCGCCGACTATCCCTTCACCACCCTGCACCCGCAGCTTGGCGTCGTGCGCCTGTCCATGTCCGAGGAATTCGTCATCGCTGACATTCCCGGCCTCATTGAGGGCGCGCATGAAGGCACCGGCCTTGGCACCCGCTTCCTCGGCCATGTCGAGCGCTGCGCCGTGCTGGTCCACCTGATCGACGGCGCCGCCGGCAATTGCGTCGACTCCTGGCGTACCGTGCGCCACGAACTCGCCGAATACGGCGGCGGCCTCGCGGAAAAGCCCGAAATCATCGTGCTGAACAAGGCGGACGCCATGTCGCCCCGCGAAATCTCCTCGCGCCGCGCCGCCCTCGCCAAGGCCTCCGGCGCCACCGTCATGGTCGCCTCCGGCGTCTCCGGCCAGGGCATCCCCGAGGTGCTGCGGGCATTGCAAAACATCATCACGGAATCCCGGAAAAAATGATCCCATCGCTGACCGCCGCCCGCCGCATCGTGGTGAAAATCGGCAGCGCCCTCATCGTAGACCCCTCAACCGCCGCCCCGCGCACCGGCTGGCTGAACAGCGTCACGGCGGATATCGCCACCCTGGCGGCCCGCGGCACGGAGGTCATCGTCGTCTCCTCCGGCGCCATCTCGCTCGCGCGCCGCAAGCTCAACCTCACCGCGCCCAAGCTCCGCCTTGAGGAAAAACAGGCCGCCGCCGCCGTCGGCCAGATCCGCCTCGCCCAGGCCTGGTCAGACTCCCTCTCAGCCCAGAACCTCACCGCCGCCCAGCTCCTGCTCACCCTGGAAGACACCGAGGACCGCCGCCGCTACCTCAACGCGCGCGCCACCCTCAGCACCCTCCTCGCCCTGCGCTGCATCCCCGTCATCAACGAGAACGACACCGTCGCCACCGCCGAAATCCGCTTCGGCGACAACGACCGCCTGGCCGCCCGCGTGGCTGAAATGGTCCAGGCCGACGCCCTCATCCTCCTCTCCGACATTGACGGCCTCTACACCGCCGACCCCCGTAAAAACCCCGCCGCGCAACACATCCCCGTGGTCGAGGCCATGACCCCCGAAATCGACGCCATGGGCGGCGAACCCCCCGCCGGCTATTCCTCCGGCGGCATGCGCACCAAGCTGGCCGCCGCCCACATCGCCACGCAATCCGGCGTCGCCATGGCCATCGCCTTGGGCAACCCGCAGCACCCGCTCGCCGCCGTCGCCGCGGGCGCCAAATGCACCTGGTTCCTCCCCGCGCCTGAAGGCCGGGGCGCCCGCAAGAACTGGATCGCCGGCCACCTCGCCCCGCAAGGCACGCTGGTAATCGACGACGGCGCCGCCCGCGCCCTGCGCAAAGGCTCCTCCCTGCTGCCCGCCGGCATCAAAACCGTCACCGGCAGTTTCGAGCGCGGCGACCCCGTGGAAATTCTTGATGCAACCGGCACCCGCATCGCCCGCGGCCTCGCCGCCTACTCCAGCGCCGATGCCGCGACCCTCGCGGGCCACCGTTCCGATGATTTCGAATCCCTCCTCGGCTTCCGCGGCCGCGACGAAGCCGTCCATCGCGACGATCTGGTGTTGTTCTAGCCGGAGCGCCCCTGCACCGCCCCGCCATTAGTTGAACAATCCCCCGATCCGCGCTACACCCCGCCCGCCGGCACCCCTGGAGGCCGGCTTTTGTTGTTTATAGGAGCGTAAAACATGGCCAATTTCGAAACCATCGAAGCTGAGTCGCGTTCGCGTGCCGGCAAGGGGGTGGCGCGGGCGACGAGGCGTGCAGGTAAAGTGCCTGCGGTAATTTATGGCGCGAAGCAGGAACCCTCCCTGATCGCGCTGGACCCGCGCATCGTCATGCGCGAGCTTAAGCGCGGCGGCTGGCGTTCGCGCCTGTATGAAATCACCCTGGATGGCCAGAACGTTCGCGCCCTGATGCGCGATGTTCAGTTCCACCCGGTCACCGATGCCCCCGAGCATGTGGATTTTCAGCGCCTCGCCTCCGGTGAGCGCGTGCGCGTCGGCGTGCATGTGGTCTTCCTGAACGAAGGCATCAGCCCCGGCATCAAGCGCGGCGGCGTGCTCAACGTCGTGCGCCACACCGTGGAAGTCGCCTGCGACCCCGACAACATCCCCGAGAAGTTCGAGGTTGACCTGGGCCCGCTGGAAATCAACGACACCATCCGCTGGCACAACCTCATCGGCGTGGGCGACTCCCGTCCGGTCATCACTGACCGTGACTTCGTCATCGCCACCATCGCCGCGCCGACCGTCTCGGCAGAGCAGCTGGCCGAAGACGCCGCCAAGGCAGCCGCCGCGGCAGCCGCTCCCGCCAAGGGCAAGGGTGGCAAGGCCGCTCCCAAGGCAGCCGCCGCTCCCGCCGCGCCCGCCAAAAAGAAGTAATTCTTTCCCCGCGCCATGTTTCTTTGGGTCGGTCTCGGCAACCCAGAGCCAGCCATGGCGCGGCAGCGGCACAACATCGGCTTCATGGCCCTCGATGTCATCGCGCGCCGCCATGGTTTCTCGCCCTGGCGGCAGCGTTTTAAGGGCCTGGTGTGTGAGGGCGTGATCGACGGGCATAAAATCCTGGCGCTCAAACCGATGACCTACATGAACCTCTCCGGTGAATCCGTGCAGGCCGCCGCCGCGTTCTTCAAAATTCCGCCCGCCTCCATCACCGTCTTCCATGACGATCTGGACCTCGCCCCCGGCAAGATCCGCGTGAAAAAAGGTGGCGGCGCCGCCGGCCACAACGGCCTGCGCAGCATGGACCAGCACCTGGGCACCCCGGATTACTGGCGCGTGCGCCTGGGCATCGGCCATCCGGGGGACAAGCACCGCGTCACCGGCCACGTTCTTGGCGATTTCGCCAAGCCGGACCTGGACTGGCTGCTGCCAATGCTGGACGCGGTGGCCGATGAAGCCGCCCTGCTGGCCGCGCAAAAGCCGGAAGACTACATGACCCGCCTCGCACTACTCACCAAGGACCAGAAAAATGGGCTTTAACTGCGGTATCGTCGGCCTGCCGAATGTCGGCAAATCGACCCTCTTCAACGCACTCACCGCCACGGTCGCGGCCCAGGCCGCCAATTATCCCTTCTGCACCATCGAGCCCAACACCGGGCGCGTCGCCGTGCCCGATAAACGCATGGACGCCCTGGCCATCATCGGCAAATCCATCAAGGTGGTCCCCACCAGCCTGGAATTCGTGGACATCGCGGGCCTGGTCCGCGGCGCCTCCAAGGGCGAGGGCCTCGGCAACCAGTTCCTCGCCAACATCCGCGAGGTGGACGCCATCGTGCACGTGCTGCGCTGCTTCGAGGATGACGACGTGACCCATGTCGAAGGCAGCGTCGACCCGATCCGCGATGCCGAAACGGTTGAGACC
>JAJZCG010000023.1 GCA_021846225.1 Pseudomonadota bacterium
GTTGACGCGCAGCGCGGCGACGGTGTTGGGGTACATGTAGAGATCGGCGACATCCTTGATGGCGATGGTGCCTGCGCTGAGGTCTATGTAGTTGTCGGGGGATTGGTAGCCCTCCTTGAAGGGGGCGGCGGCGGAGAGGATCGGCAAGCTTGTCGGCGCCAGCAGCGGGGTTGCGTACCAGGTCTGGGCGGCGTTGACGAGGGCGAGGGAGCCCTCGGTGCCGATGAGGGCAAAATAGCTGTTGAGAGGCTGGGTGAGGTGGCCGATGGGTTCGCGTATCCAGGCCAGGGTTTTTTGGTGATCCTGGGCGACGGCGGAATCGACTTGGGGATCGTTGGGCGCGAGCGAGGTGACGGTGTGGCCGCTGCGCTGGGAGATGGGCTGGGTGGCGCAGGTGAAGCTGGTGGCGCACCATTTGCCGTTTTGTTGGGTGAGGGTGAGGTCTATGATGCCCAGATCGCTGCCCCAGAAGCCCGGCATGGTGGCGGGGATGCCGTTCAAGGTGCCGGTTGTGGCGTCGATGCCGTCATGTCCGGCGTAGTCAGGCCCGGGGAAGACGCGGTGGGAATGGCCGGTGAAGATGACGTCAATCCCGGGGATCTGGGCGAGGTAGTAGCTGGCGTTTTCATCAAAGCCGCGGCGCGGGGCGGTGGAGATGCCGGAATGGCTGAGGGCGACTAGAAGGTCTACCTGCGGGCGTAGTTGGGGGATGTGGGCTTGGGCTGCGTCTACGATGTCAAGCGTGGTGAGGCGGCCGGTGAGATGGGCTTTGTCCCAATTCGTGATCTGGGGCGGGACGAAGCCGATGACGCCGATTTTCAGGAGGTGGATCGAGCCGTCCTGCGCGGTGAAGTGGCGCTCCAGGACGAGGGTCGGGGCGAGCCAGGATGTGCCGTCAGCGTTGAGGATGTTGGCCGAGCAGAAGGGAAAGTTGGCGCCCGAGAGGGCGGCTGTGCAGAAATCCAGCCCGTAGTTGAATTCATGGTTGCCGATGGTGGCGGCGTCGTAGTTCAGGGTGTTCATGGCGCGGATGGTGGGGTGGAGGTGGCCGGTGGGCAGGTTGCCGGGCTGGGCCATGTAGTCAGCCAGGGGGTTGCCCTGGATGGTGTCGCCATTGTCAAACAGCAGGGTGTTTTGCGCCTGGGCGCGGGCGGCGCGGATGAGCGTGGCGGCCTTGGTGAGGCCGACGGTGTTGTCCGGCGCGTCGCGGAAATAGTCGTAATTTTCATCAAACGTGTGGAGGTCTGAGGTCTCCAGCAGGCGCAGCTGGATGATGGCGCCGGAGGCGGCGGCGGCCGGGGCCGCTGCGAGCGCGGTGAGCGCGGCGGTGGATTGGAGGAGCGCGCGGCGGGGGAGGGGCTGAGACATGTTGGCAGCAAGCCAGGAAGTGGCGCTGGATGCAACCCTGGGGTGTTTTTGTGGAAAAATCTGGGCGGTGGGCGGCGCTGATGATGGAATTTGAGGGCGCGGATTTTTAAGGCCGCGCCCTGGGGTCAGTTCTTGGGGGCGAAACCCAGGAAACCGGCGGAGGGGTTGGGGGTGCCGGGATTGTTGCCGGGGGTGAGCTGCACGGCGGGCACCCGGGCTGAGGGCCGCTGGGCGGGACGCGGCTTCATGTGCGCGGGACCGGCGGGCGCGGAGACGGGCAGGGCCGGGCCGGAAGCGTTGGCGCCGCTGGCGCCGCCGGTCTCGTTACGAGTTGCCAGCAACAGGAAGGTGATGTTGTTGTGGTTGAGGGCGATGGAGAGATCCAGCGGGGTTTCACCGAGATCGTTCTTGGCGGTGAGGTCGGCGCCGCGGCTGAGCGCGGCCTGCGCGGCGGTGTAATCCCCGCTGTTGACGGCGGCGAACAGGGCCTGGGTGGGGTCCGCGATGGCGGGTTTCTGTGCCACGGGGGCGGTTGCCATCGGCGCCGGGCTGCCCGCGCCCGGCAGGGCGGGGGGGGCGATGTCTGGCGTGTGGCCCTGGGGTTGCAGAGCGCCGCCGCCTGGCGCGCCGCCGGGAGCACCACCAGGTGCGCCGCCCATGGACATCTGGGCGAAAGCCGGGGCGGAGGCGAGAAGCAGAACAAGACCGAGGGCGGAGGCGGGGATATATCTCATGGTGAACAACTGTATCGTATTAGTGGGTGAGCCACCAGAACCCGGGGCAAGATAACGGGGTGGGCCGGCCTGCGCTGCGGCGGCCTGCGCGGCGGCGGCCGGCCCGGCGCGTTATTCGGCCTTCTTCGGCTTGGCGCGCAGCTGTACGAGCTGTTGCTGCAGGCGCTCGACCTCGCCGCGCAGGTTCATGATTTCCTCCTGGTATTCCTGCATGGCGTCTGGCGGGGAGGTGGCCTCGCCCTCGTGCTGGAAGGGGGTGAAGAGGGTCATCGCGCGGCCCATCATTTCCATGTTCTTGCGGCTCATGTCCTCAATGCCCGGGGGCAGGAAGGGGCTGAGGGTTTTCTGCATGGTGGCGCGCAGGCTTTCCTGCTGGCGGGCAAAGCTCGACATGGCTTGTTCGAGATAGCGCGGCACGGCGCTTTGCACGTTGTCGCCGTAGAAGCCGATCAGCTGGCGCAGGAAATTGGTCGGCAGCAGGGCGTTGCCCTTGCCTTCTTCCTCGACGATGATCTGGGTGAGCACGCTGCGGGTGATGTCCTCGCCGGTTTTGGCGTCGTAGACCACGAAATCGCGGTCCTTGCGGACCATTTCGGCAAGGTTGTCCAGTGTGATATAGCTGGAGCTCTCGGTATCATAGAGGCGCCGGTTGGCGTATTTTTTGACAATGACAGGCTGTGGAGTTGGAGCTGCCGGTTCACCCATTTTTATCGTCTCCTGTCCCGCCGGGGTGATCGCACCGTTCGCGGGTGTTCGTGGATATTGTGCAGTGCAAGGGTAGCATGGTGTTTCAGTTATGGCGAATTCCTTTTGTTCGGGGTAGGAGATGTGCAGGCGGGCGACTGGGGAGTCGAATGCATTATGGACGACAATTTGGCCCAGGATCTCGTGGCCATGTGGCAGAGCGAGCTGACTGCGATGGCCGCGGACCGGGAGGTCCGGGAGGCATGGGCCGCGATGGTGGCGCTGTGGGCGCAGTCTGCCGGTGCCGCGTTGAAGCTTGCGCAGCATGATACGGCGTCCGGAAGCGCCGGGGCCGCTCAGCCGCCGCGGGCCGCGCCCGCTGCTGCTGCACCTCAGCCTGGCGTGGATGAGATCGAGCGGCTTGGCCGCCGGGTCGCTGAACTGGAGCAACGTCTGGCCCAGCTTTTGGAACGCGGAGATGACGGCGCCGGACCCGGCAAGGATGAAGACGGCGTTTGAGGAGGCGTTGCGGGCTGACCGGGCGCTGATTGCCGGGATTGCGGCGTACCGGGCGGACCCGTATGTGCGCGAGATGCGCGACCCGCCCGCGGTGTGGGAAGAGGGCGAGAGCAGACTGCTGGATTATGGCGGGAGCGGGCCGGCGGTGATGTTCGTGCCGAGCCTGATCAACCGGGCGTATATACTGGACCTGATGGAGGGAGGCTCGATGCTGCGCTGGCTGGCGGGGCAGGGGGTGCATCCGTATCTGCTGGACTGGGGCTGGCCGGGCGAGGTGGAGCGGGGGTTCTCGCTCACCGATTACATTGCAGGGCGGCTGGAGCGGGCGCTGGCGGCTGTGCCGGGGCCGGTGGTGCTGGCGGGGTATTGCATGGGCGGGCTGCTGGCGTTGGCGGCGGCGTTGCGCCAGCCGGAGAAGGTGTGCGCGCTGGCGCTGCTGGCCACGCCGTGGGATTTTCATGCGGCGGACCCGGGGGTTGCCCAGCGCGTGGGCGAGGCGCTGCCGGTGATGGAGGCGGTGATGCGGTTTTCGAACACGCTGCCGATCGATGCGCTGAATGCGTTGTTTACCATGGTGGACCCGCATGGGGTTGGCGGCAAATACCGGGATTTTGCCGGGCAGCAGAAGAATTCGGCCCGCGCGCGGCGGTTTGTGGCGATGGAGGACTGGCTGGCGGACGGCGTGCCGCTGGCCGCACCCGTGGCGCGCGAGGCGCTGGGCGGCTGGTATGGTGCGAACACGCCGGCGCGCGGGCATTGGCGCGTGGCCGGGCTGGCGGTGGACCCGGCGCGGCTGGAGATGCCGGTTTTCTGCGCGATTCCCGAGCGTGACCGGCTGGTGCCGGCGGTTTCGGCGCGGCCGCTGGCGGCGCTGGTGAAGCATGCGAAGGTGATTGAGCCGCGGGCCGGACATATTGGCATGATCGCCGGGACGCATGCGCAAACGGCGCTGTGGCGGCCTTTCGCGGACTGGCTGCAGGGGCTATGCTCAGATACGGCCAAAGACCACATACAGAGGGAAAACAGTCATGAGTGATATCGTTATCGTTTCCGCCGCGCGGACCGCTGTCGGCAGTTTTAATGGTGTTTTTGGCGCGACGCCGGCGCATGTACTGGGGGCTGCCGCGATTGGGGCCGCGATTGCGCGGGCCGGGCTCTCGCCGGAGGATATTGACGAGGCCATTCTGGGCCAGGTGCTGAGCGCGGCGCAGGGGCAGAATCCGGCGCGCCAGGCGGTTCGCGCCGCGGGGATTCCCGATTCCAAGACGGCGTTTGGGATTAATCAGGTGTGCGGCTCGGGGCTGCGCGCTGTGGCGCTGGCGGCGCAGCAGATCCGCACCGGTGAGTCCGATATCGTGATCGCGGGCGGGCAGGAGAGCATGAGCCTTTCGGCCCATGCCGCGTATCTGCGGGCCGGGACGAAGATGGGCGATGTCGGGTTTATCGACACGATGATTAAAGACGGGCTGTGGGACGCGTTCAACGGCTATCACATGGGCGTGACCGCCGAGAATGTTGCCCGGGCGTGGCAGATTACGCGCGACCAGCAGGATGCGCTGGCGCTTGGCTCGCAGCAGAAGGCGGCGGCGGCGCAGAAGGCCGGGAAGTTCAAGGACGAGATCGTGCCGGTGACGCTGACCACCCGCAAGGGCGAGGTGGTGGTGGACCAGGATGAGTATATCAAAGGTGACAGCACGGCTGAGGGCCTGGCCAAGCTGCGCCCGGCGTTCATGAAGGACGGCACGGTGACGGCGGGCAATGCCTCGGGCATTAACGATGGCGCCGCGGCGCTGGTGGTGATGAGCGCCGCCGAGGCCGCCAAGCGGGGGCTGACGCCGCTGGCGCGCATTGCGAGCTTTGCCACCGCCGGTGTTGACCCGGCGCTGATGGGCTCGGGGCCGATCCCCTCCTCGCAGAAGGCGCTGGCGCGCGCGGGCTGGAAGGTGGCTGATTTGGACCTGATCGAGGCCAATGAGGCGTTCGCGGCGCAGGCTTGCGCGGTGAACAAGGAGCTGGGGCTGGACCCGGCGAAGGTGAATGTGAACGGTGGGGCGATTGCCATCGGGCATCCGATTGGCGCCTCGGGCGCGCGGGTGCTGACCACGCTGCTGTTCGAAATGGGCCGCCGGGATGCCAAGAAGGGGCTGGTGACCCTGTGCATCGGCGGCGGCATGGGTGTTGCCATGTGCCTGGAGCGCTAAGCGCCGAGGGCGCTGATTTCAGCCGGGGGTATGGCGCCCGCCATACTTCCCCGGCCTGAGAGCCGGGCCGCTGCCAAAGCCGGCGAGCCGATGTGAAACCAAGAAAATCTGAGAGGGTGTATGGCTGTTTCCAAGGTATTCCCTGATTCCGGGGCGGCGCTCGCGGGATATTTGAAGGATGGCATGACCATCATGGCGGGTGGTTTTGGCCTGTGCGGGATTCCCGAGGCGCTGATTGCCGCGATTAAGGAATCAGGCGTGATGGGCCTGACCATCATCTCTAATAACGCGGGTATCGATAATGTCGGCCTGGGAACGCTGTTGCAGACGCGGCAGGTGCGCAAGATGATTTCCTCCTATGTGGGGGAGAACGCGACATTCGCGAAGCAGTACCTTTCAGGGGAGCTTGAGATCGAATTCAACCCGCAGGGGACGCTGGCGGAGCGGATCCGCGCCGGCGGGGCCGGGATTCCGGCGTTTTTCACCGCGACGGGCTATGGCACGGATGTGGCCAAGGGCAAGGAGACGCGCGAATTCAACGGCCGCCATTATGTGATGGAGACCGGGTTGTTCGCGGATCTGGCCATCGTGCATGCCTGGAAGGGCGATACCGAGGGGAACCTGGTGTACCGCAAGACGGCGCGCAACTTTAACCCGATGATGGCGACGGCGGCGAAGTTTACCGTGGCGGAGGTTGAGAATCTGGTGGAGCCGGGGGAGATCGACCCCGACCATATCATCACGCCGGGAATTTTCGTGAAGCGGATCGTGAAGCTCGGCCAGGTCGAGAAGCGGATCGAGCAACGCACTGTTCGCAAGAGGGCTGTATAATATGCCGTGGACAAGAGACGAGATGGCCGCCAAGGCGGCGGCGGAATTGCAGGATGGGTTTTATGTGAACCTTGGCATCGGCATCCCGACGCTGGTGGCGAACCATATCCCGGAGGGTGTGTCGATCCAGTTGCAGTCAGAAAACGGGATGCTCGGCATGGGGCCGTTTCCCTATGAGGGCGAGGAAGACGCGGACCTGATTAACGCGGGCAAGCAGACGGTGACGGTGTTGCCCACGACCAGCTTTTTTGATTCGGCGGCGTCCTTCGCGATGATCCGGGGCGGGCATATCGATATCTCCATCCTCGGCGCGCTGCAGGTGGCGCAGAACGGCGACCTCGCCAACTGGATGGTGCCGGGCAAGATGGTGAAGGGCATGGGCGGGGCGATGGACCTTGTGGCCGGTGTGCCGCGGGTGGTGATTTTGATGGAGCATACCGCCAAGGGCGAGCCGAAAATACTCAAGGAATGCACATTGCCGCTGACCGGCAAGGGTGTTGTGAGCAAGATCATCACTGATCTGGCGGTGTTCGAGGTGAATAAGGCGGAGACGCCGTCGTTGATTCTGGTGGACTATGCGCCGGATGTGACCGTGGAGCAGATTCGCGCGCAGACTGAGGCGGATTTTTTTGTCGCGGTGAAGTAATACCAGCCGCACGGGCGGGAGTTTTGGAAGGAATAAGGCCAGGGGCATCTCCTGGCCTTATTTATTGAGCGGGTGCGCGGACCGGGATTGTGCCGGGCTGTTTTTGCGTGCCGAGGTGGTTGAGCAGGGCATCGGCGGTGGCATCCCAGGTGGGGGGGGTGAAGCGGGCGGCGATGTGTTGCTCCAGGCGGGCCACTTGTTGCGGGTTTTCGAGCAGGGCGCGGATGGTGGCGGCGGCCTCGGTGAGATTTTCGGGATCAAAATAGGTGCAGAAGGATTGGCCGGCCTCGGGGATGGAGGCGCGGTTGGAGATGACCGCGGTTTTGCCAAAGCAGAGGCTCTCGGTGACAGGGAGGCCCCAGCCTTCATAAAAGGAAGGAAACAGGGTGAACAGGCAGTGCTGGTAGAGGTTGGCGAGGGTGGTTTCGCTGGGGCTGTCAATAAAGCGGATTTTGCCGCCGAGCCAGTTGGCGTTGGCGAGTTGTTGTAAAAGGTCAGCCGTGAGCCACCCGGTTTTGCCGGCGAAGACGAGGGTGGGGACGGATGCCTCGGGCATGGTGGCGAGCAGGCGGCGCCAGAGACGGAGCATGCCGGCGTGGTTTTTGCGGACCTCGATGGTGCCGACCATGAGGATGTAGGGCGATGGCAGCAAGGGGGCCGTGGCGGCCTGGCTCATGCGGCCGTGGCTGCCGGTGGGGAGGATGGCGGGCGGGGCGATGGTGGTGCCGTGTTTTTGCAGGCAGGCGGAGAGATCCTGCGCGGTGTGGCGGGAGACGGTGAACATCAGGCTGGTTTGCGGCACCATGGTGTGCAGCCAGTTTGAGAAGTCCCGCACGGTGCCGGGGGTGCACCATTCGGGGTAGAGTTCGGGGATGAGGTCATGCGCGAGGAGGGCGAGGCGCGCGCCCTGGCTGTGCAGGCTGGTGAGGAGTTTCGGCGGGTAGGGGCAGACCCAGGAGGCGCCGAGGTTCACCAGCCAGTCATCGGGGGTGAAAGCGATGGCGGGGGCGGGCAGGTCGAACTGATGGCCGCCGATGCGGTTGCCCGGCGCGCCGCGTGGCCGGAGCACGGCGCGGCAAAGGTCCCGGCTGGCGGCGGTGGCGGCGAGCCCGGCGCGCGCCATGGCGCCGAGCGGCAGGCGGTAATGCAGGGGCAGGCGGCGGGCTGCGATGGCGAGGCGGGTCTCGCGCGGAGGTTGGGGGATGGAAGAAAAGCGGGCGGGGGTTTTGGCATCGGCGGCGGCGAGGATGCCTGCTTCCAGCGCGGGGAAGTGGATGGGTTTGAAGCCGGATTTCGCGCGGCGGCAGAAGCGCAACGTGCCGGTGGCGCCGGCCTGGCGCCAGAGGGCGCGGTAGGTCTCGAAACTGAAACGCTGGATGCCGGTTGGGCGGGTGGCGGTCTGGAAAAACTGGATCAGGTCCTCTGCGTCGAACCAGATTGTCATCACGGCCGCCTTTCAGCTCAGGGTGGTTTATACAAGTTAAGGGGACGACCCTCAAGGGTGACTTGCGGGAGGGTGAATTTTCAGGAAAGTTCGCGCGGCGGCCCGGGCGCCGGGCGGTGGTTTGCGGCGCGGGCTGCGGTTAGCTAAATGGAGTATGCGAATGAAAATGCACTCTGCCGCCGTGCTGGCGGTTCTTGGTTTCGGCGTGATCCATACGGCGGCGGCGGCGAATTTGCCGGCCAGGAAGCCTGGGTTGTGGCAGAGCACGACAACGGTGACGGGGCCGGACGGCAAGCCGCTGCCCAATGCCGACCATGTGGTGACGGTGAGCTGCGTTGATCACGCCACGGATATGAAGTTTTTTACCAGTAATGGAAGCTCCTGCTCCAGCCTGACGGTTTCTGGCTCAGGCGCGAAATATGCGATTGATGGCGATTGCATGCAGAGGGGCAAGCCGGTGCGGATTCATGAGATACTGGATTATCTCAGCACCCAGAGCGTGACGCTGAAGGCGACGATCAACGCGGGTTCCGGGCCGCTGACCGTGACTTCGCAATTGCAGTGGCAGGGACAATGCCAGGCGGGCATGGAGCCGGGTGATGAGGGCAGCATGATTGATGGCGCCTTCAGCAAGGCCGATAATATCAACGATCCGGGCGGTTTGTAGGGCGGATCGGCGTTTGGGCTCTTGGCCATGCCGGCGTGTGTGGCTTGAAGTGACGCGGCGATGAGAGGCGCGCCGCTGCGCGCCTTCGCGGTTATGACGGTGCTGGGGTTTTCCTCCGGGCTGCCGCTGGCGTTGTCGGGCTTTACGCTGCGGATGTGGCTGTCCTCGGCGCATCTGGGGCTGGGGGTGATCGGCCTGACGGCGAATATCGGCCTTGCTTATACGTTGAAATTTTTGTGGTCGCCGGTGTTTGATGAGGTGAAGCCGCTATTTCTGGGGCGGCGGCGGGGGTGGCTGCTGCTGGTGCAGGGTGGGATGGTGGCGTGCATTGTGGCGCTTGGCTGTTCTGACCCGCTGAGGAATGTGGGGCTGACGCTGGGGATTGGGGCAGTGCTGGCGTTTGTTTCAGCCAGCCAGGACATATTGATTGATGCATGGCGGATTGAGACGTTTGCCCCCCGGGCGCAGGGGGCGGCGCTGGCGGCGTATGTATGGGGCTATCGCGGGGCGATGTTGATTTCCGGCGCCGGGGTGATCGCGCTTTCGGTGAAGACCGGCTGGCATGAGGCGATTTTGCTGATGGCGGGGCTGGCGCTGGCAGGGCCGGTGGCGACATTGCTGGCGGTGGAGCCGCGGGTTGCGCGCGAGGTTGCGCCGGAGCGGTTCGGGGCGCGGTTTGCCCAGGCGGTGCGTGAGCCGCTGGTGGAATTTCTGGCACGCCGCGGCGCGCTGGTGATTGTGGCGTTTATTATTCTGTTCCGGCTCGGCGAGGCGCTGGCCGGGGTGATGCTGGCGCCTTATTATACGTTTTTAGGGTTTGACCGGGCGGCGATCGCGGTGGCGAACGGGCCGGTCTCGTTGGCGGCGACGCTGGTAGGGGCTGCGGTTGGCGGTGTGCTGGTGGCGCGGCTTGGCGTGGGGCGGGCTTTGCTGGTCACGGGGGTGTTCCAGACGCTGGCGATGGCGATGTATCCGGCTTTGGGGCTGTTTCCGGGTGAGCCGCATATGCTGGTGGTGACCTCGGCGCTGGAATCGTTCGCGGAGGGGGTCTCGGATGCGGCGTTCCTGAGTTATATGTCGGGTCTGTGCCATCCGGAGCATACGGCGACGCAGTTTGCGCTGCTGTCTTCGCTGGCGCCGATGGCGCTGCGGACCGTGGGCGGGCTTTCAGGGTATATGGCGGCGGCGATGGGGTTTATTCCGTTCTTTATTCTCTCCGCCTTCGCGGCCGTGCCGGCGATGGCGTTGATGCTGGTGATCCTGCGCTATTACCCGCCGGCGGACCGGCTGGGGCTCGTTGGCGCGGAGATTCCCGGTTGATTTGGGGCCAGCGCGCGGTTGCCCATTTGATCGCGATATGATGATCCCTATATCGGACGATCATGAGATCATCGGGGCCGGAGAAAAGCGCGATTGTGAGCCAGGGTAAGAAGCAGGATTGTGCCGGATTCAGGCCGGAGCGGGTTGCCGCCGATTGCGGGGATTTGCCGTTTCTGATCAGGCGCGACGGAAGCTGGATGTATCGGGGCAGCCCGATTACGCGCAAGCCGATGATCTGTTTGTTTTCGACCGTGCTGGCGCGTGAGGCGGATGGCGGGTACACGCTGGAGACGCCGGTGGAGCGGGGGCGGATCGAGGTTGAGGATGTGCCGTTCGTGGCCATGGAGCTGGAGTGGTCGGGGCAGGGGGCGCAGCAGGTGCTGACGTTTCGCACCAATATCGACCAGTGCATTACCGCGGGGCCGGAGCATCCGATACGGATACGCCATGATCTGCTGAGCTGCGAGCCGACGCCCTATTTGCATGTGCGCGATGGCAAGGGAGCGTTTCCGATTGAGGCGCGGATCTGCCGGGCGACGTATTATGAGCTGGTGGCGCTGGCCGAACCGGGAATGGTGCGGGGGCGCAGTGTGCTGGGTGTGTGGAGTTGCGGGGCGTTCTTTTCGCTGGGCGATCTGCCGCCGGGCTGCGGCAGGTAGGCTGGAGACATTGACGCGATGACCGAGGCGGAGCTGCGGCGGAGGTTGCCCCCCGGTTTGGCGCATAATTGCTTGGCGGCGGCGGGGAACCGGCCGGCGGCGGTGTTGATTCCACTGGAGCCGGAGCGCGGGGTGTGGCTGACCCGGCGCAGCGCGCAGATGCCCAACCATGCGGGGCAGGTTTCCTTTCCGGGCGGGAAGATCGAGCGGGGGGATGCCTCGGCGGAGGCGGCGGCGCTGCGGGAGGCGCGCGAGGAGGTCGGGCTTGATCCGGCGGTGGCCGAGGTGCTCGGGCGGATGGATGATTTCATTACCGGGACGGGGTTTCATATTACGCCGGTGGTGGCGCTGGTGCCGCGCGGGGTGAGGTTCAGGGCTGATCCTGGGGAAGTGCAGGAGGTGTTCTGTTTGCCGTTTGCAACGTTGCTGGACCCGGCGGCGCCGCGCCGCCGGAAGGTGTTTTGGCGGGGGCTGGAGCAGGAATTTATCGTCTGGCCGCATGAGGCGCATGTGATCTGGGGCGCGACGGCGAAAATTTTGTTGGATTTGGCGTTGCGGCTGCGTGGGGCGCGGTGATTAACCAGCCCGGCATGGCGGCGCTGTGGGATGCGTTGCCGCAGGCGCGGATGGTGGGCGGCGCGGTGCGCGACATGCTGGCCGGGCGGCCGGTGGCGGATGTGGATTTTGCCGTGCCGCTGAGCCCGCAGGAGGTGATGGCCAGGGTGGAGGCCGCCGGGCTGAAGGCGGTGCCGACCGGGCTGGCGCATGGGACGGTGACAGTGGTGGCGGCGGGGCGTGGGTTTGAGGTGACGAGCCTGCGGCGCGATGTGGCAACCGATGGGCGGCATGCGGTGGTTGAGTTCACTGATGACTGGAAAACGGATGCAAGCCGCCGGGATTTTACCATCAACGCCATGTCGGCCACGCGCGATGGCGCGGTGTTCGATTATTTTGGCGGGCGGGAGGATCTGGCGGCCGGGCGGGTGCGCTTCGTGGGCGAGGCCGCGCGGCGGATTGCTGAGGATTATCTGCGGATTTTGAGGTTTTTCCGATTTTTTGCGCGCTATGGGCGCGGCGTGCCGGATGCGCAGGCGGTGGCGGCGATTGTGACGCTGCGCGAGGGGGTGAGGGGTCTCTCGGCCGAGCGGGTGTGGAGCGAGGTGAAGCGGATTTTGCAGGCGGATGATCCGCGTGCGGTGGTGGCGCTGATGCGCGAGACGGCTGTGCTGGAGCTGGTGTTGCCGGGGGCCGATGAGGCGCGGCTGGCTGCGCTGGTGGCGCGCGGGGCGCCGGTTGATGCATTGTTGCGGGTGGCGGCGCTGCTGCGCGGTGATGCAGGGTTGTTCGCGCGGCGTTGGCGGTTGAGCGGCGCGGAGCAGGTGCGGCTGGCAGCCTTGATGGCGCAGAATGCGCTGGCGCCGGATGCTGACGATGCGGCGCTGTGCCGGGCTTTGGCTGATGTGCCGGGCGAGATCTTGATTGGGCGGAGCTGGCTGGGGCAGGATGAGCGGCCGGGCTGGGAGGGATTGCGGGCGCGAATTGCCGCCATGGCGCGTCCGGTATTTCCCGTGTTGGGGCGCGATGTTGTGATGTTGGGCGTGCCGCCGGGGCCGGGCGTTGGCGCGGTGTTGGACCAGGTGCGGCGCTGGTGGCTGGCGGGTGGGTGTGTCGCGGATAAGCGGACGTGCCTGGCGCGCGTCCGCGCTGCGTTAGATGGCGATGCGCACGCCTAGCTCGACCACGCGGTCACTCGGGATTTGGAAGAATTCAGTGGCGGAGACGGCATTGCGGGTCATGAACAGGAAGAGCCCGCGGCGGATGAAGTTGAGTTTTGGCACCGAGGCGGGGACCACGGTTTCCCGGCCGAGGAAGTAGCTCATCTGCATGGGGGAGCTCTCGATGCCCTGGGCGGAGAGGCTCTCCAGCCCGCGCGGCACGTTCGGGCTTTCCATGAAACCGTAGGAGAGGGTGACTTTGTGGATGCCGGGGGCGACTTCCTCGGCTGCGGCGCGGTTTTCCGGCTTGACCTGGGGAACGTCGAGGGTGCGGACGTTCACGAAGAAAACCTGCTCGTGCAGAACCTTGTTGTGTTTGAGGTTATGCAGCAGGGCGTTTGGCACGAAGTCTAGATTGCCGGTCATGAAAACGGCGGTGCCGGGAACGCGGATTGTGCGCGATTGCGGCAGGCGGGCGAGGAAGGAGGCGAGGGGCAGGCTGTCCTGGGTCCAGCGGGCGATGATGAGATTCCGGCCGCGCCGCCAGGTGGTCATGATAAATGTGAGGCTCAGGCCGATGGCCAGGGGAACCCAGCCGCCATCGAGAAATTTAAGTGTGTTGGCGGCGAAGAAGGAAAGATCGACCACGCCGAAGAAACCGAATACGGCAATCGATGCTCCCCGTGACCAGTGAAACAACCGGCGGAACACCACAACGGCCAGAATATTGGTGCAGATGAATGTACCAGTGACCGCGATGCCGTAAGCCCAGGCCAGGGCGTTGCTGGTTTGAAAGATGAGTACCAGCATGATGACGCCGAAAGCGAGCATTAGGTTAATCTGCGGCACGTAGATCTGGCCTTCTTCCGTAGCGCTGGTGTGACGGATTTCCATGCGCGGAAACAAACCTAGCTGGACACATTGCCGTGCTATGGAGAAGGCGCCGGACACGACGGCCTGGCTGGCGATGATCGTGGCCGCGGTGGAGAGCAGGACAAGGGGAATTTGCAGCGCGTGCGGCGCTAAAATGAAGAAAGGGTTAACGGCGCTGGCAGGGTCGGCGATAACAAGCGCGCCCTGGCCAAAATAATTCAGCAGCAGGCAGGGCAGGACAAAATAAGTCCAGGATGCGCGGATGGGCTTGCGGCCAAAATGGCTCATATCCGCATAAAGAGCTTCGGCTCCGGTGACGGCGAGAACAACGGCGCCGAGCACAACAAAAGCGGTAAAACCATGCCGTAGGATGAAAAAGACACTGTAGGCCGGGCTGGCGGCCTTCAGGATGGCTGGATCATGCAGGATTTGCGCGAGACCAAGGCCGCCGATGGTGAGGAACCATATGAACATGATGGGGCCAAAGGCGGCGCCGATGTCGCCCGTGCCGCGTTTTTGCACCAGGAAAAACAAGACGATAACGGCAATGGCAAGAGGTTCAACGACGGGGGTCATGCCGGGGGAGACGACTTCCAGGCCGGAAATAGCAGAGAGCACGGAGATGGCTGGTGTGATCATGCCATCGCCGAAGAACAGCCCGGCGCCAATGATTCCGATCATGCTCAAGGCTGTGCGGGCGTGGCTGTTTTTTGCCACGCGCTGGGCGAGGGTCATGAGGGCGAGGATGCCGCCTTCGCCGTTATTGTCGGCACGCATGACAAAAGTGACGTATTTGAGTGTGACCGTGATGATCAGCGACCAGAAAATGAGTGAAACCAGGCCAAGGACATCAACTCTGGTCATGGCTTTGTTGGAAAAATAACCGAGGCAGGTTTGCAGTGCGTAAAGCGGGCTGGTGCCAATATCGCCGTAGACGACGCCGAGGACGGCGATGAGCACGCTTAACCGTAAACGCTGTTTTATGTCGCCGCCGTCAGTTTGGGTCATTTTAATCAGCTCTACTCATTTTGATGAAAATCGGTATCAGGCTGGCCGCGAGGCCGTGGCAAAGCATGGGGCGCTGTTTGTGATGCGGGTGAGCGCGGCCAGCATGCCCGCATGAAAGCGTGGATTGCAGCCGTTTTGTGCCGCTGAAAACAAGCTCACGCGGGCGGATATGATGCCATGATGGGCGCTGCTTTAGCGGGTTGGCGGATTACCTGCAAGTAACGTCAAGGCGGGGGGTGGGTTGGCCGATGGCGGGGATGCCGGTGGGGGCGAGGACCTCGGCGATGTGGCGGACCTGTGTTTGGGCGTTCTGGCGGGTGAGGCTGCCGGAGAGGTGGAGCAGGCAACCGAGGTCGCCGGCGAGGAGGAGGTTGGCGCCGGTGGTCTCGATGCCGGTGGTTTTGTCGTTGGCCATTTTGGCTGAGATATCGGAATATTTGACGCAGAAGGTGCCGCCGAAGCCGCAGCAGAGCTCGGGTTCGGGCATTTCCACCAGGGTGAGGCCGGGGATTGCGGCGAGGAGCTGGCGGGGCTGGGTTTTGATGCCGAGTTCGCGCAGGCCGGCGCAGGAATCGTGGTAGGTGGCGGTGGCGGTGAGAGGTGGCGGGGTGGGGGTGTGGTGCATCACGTCCACCAGGAAGGCGGTGAGCTCGTAGGTTTTGGCTGCCAGGGCTTCGGCGCGGGGGCGCAGGTTGGGGTCGTCGCTGAAGAGGGACGGCAGATGCCGCGAGAGCATGCCGGTGCAGGAGCCGGAGGGGATGACCACATAGTCATAGGCGGCGAAGGCGGTGAGCAGGCCCAGCGCGAGTTCGCGGGCGGTGGCGCGGTCCCCCGCATTATAGGCGGGCTGGCCGCAACAGGTTTGCGCGCGGGGCACTTCGACCGTGCAGCCGGCGGCTTCGAGCAGGGAGATGCTGGCGAAGGCGATGCTGGGGCGGTGCAGGTCCACCAGGCAGGTGACGAAGAGGGCGACGCGCGGCGGGCTCATGGTGTGGCCCCGGCAGCGGGGCGCGGGACCAGGATGTAGAGGCTGCCGGGCTGCTGCATGACGCCGGCGGTGGCCTGGGCGTCTGGCCCCGCGCCGAAGAAGAGGTCGGCCGCCTCGGCGCCGTGGATGCCGCCGCCGGTATCCTGCGCGATGGTCAGGCGATTGAGAGGGGCGTGGGTTATGGGGTCAGTCGTGGAGAGAAAGACCGGGATGCCCAGGGGGATGACGGCGGAGTCAACGGCCAGGGAACGGCCGGCGGTGAGCGGGACGCCGAGCGCGCCGGGGGCGCCCTGGTTTGCGGGCAGGCCGCCGAGGGGCCTGAGATAAACGTAGCGGGCGTTTTGTTCCATGATGCCACGGGCCTCGGCGGGGTGGGATTTCAGCCAGGCGGAAATGCTCTGGTAGCTGACGTTATTGGCGTCGAGATCGCCGTTGGCGACGAGAATCCGGCCGATGGGGGTGTAGGGCTGGCCGTTCTGGCCGTCGAAGCCGACGCGCAAGATTTGGCCGTTGGGCAGCAGGATGCGGCCCGAGCCCTGGATTTGCAGCATGAAGGCGTCAACCGGGTTGGTCAGATACGCGGTGACGGGGGTTTTGCGGTAGAGGGCGTTATTGTCAATGGCGGCGCGGGGCAGGTTGGCGAGGGCACGGTCAGCCGGTTTGGCGTAAAGGGGGACTGTGTAGCCGGGCGCGCGGTTTTTGGAGCCGGGGAATTCCGGCTCGAAATAGCCGGTGATTTTGGCCGTGCCGTTGATGTCGTAAGCGGTGAAGTAGGTTTCGAAAAAGATGCGGGCGGCGGCGGCGTTGCCTGGGGTGGTGTCCCGCGCGCCGTTGCAGGCATTTTGCCATTGTCCGGCCTGGCCGGCGGTTTGCTGGAGGAAGCCGGTGCCGCCGAGGGATTGATCTGGCGGCATGAGCTGGATGGCCTTGCAGCTTTGCACGAAGGCGGCCAGGGCGGCGGCGGTATTGTCCTCAGCCCAGCCGGGGAGGCTGGCGATGGCGGTGCTGGTGGCGCTGGGCCCGCCGGGCAGGGTTTGTTGCACGGCGGTTTGTGGTTGGACGCAACCGGCGAGGACGAAGACGGGGGCGAACCAGAGACGGCGCAGGCGCGTGAGGCGGGACAGGCGCGTGAGGCGGGACAGGCGCATGGGGTTCAGCCGCTCCGCGCCGCGGCGAGGCGCCAGGTGAGGTCCTTGCTCTTCAGGTTGCGCTCGAAGGTCCAGAGATCGGTGAGTTCGGTGACGGCTTCGGTGCCCACCAGTGGGTTGCCGGATGCATCCAGGGTCAGGTTCACCTGGTCGGAGGTGAAGCGGACGATGACGGCGGCCTGGTCGCCGATCAGCTCGGCATCGTCAATGGTGGCGGAGAGGATGGCTTTGATCTCGGTGCGGTGGCGCTCATTGGCGGCTTCCCGCGCGGCGATGACGCTCTCGAAGGTTTGATAGACGCTCTCGTTCAGCAGGGATTTGAGGGTGGCGCGGTCGCCGGCGGCGAAGGCGGTCACGATCATGCGGAAGGCCGTTTCGGCGCCGGTGAGGAATTTGGGAGGGTCAAAACTGGGATCGCGGTTGACGATCTGCATCAGGCGCTCACCCAGGGCGGAGCGCGGGTCCGGCACCTGGCGGCCGGGCTGGGCGGGGAAGGCCCGGCCTTCGATGATCGGGCCGTTGCCGAAGCCGGGCATCTGGCCGGGGGGGATGGGTGGTTTCTCGAAGCCGACGCGCCGCCCCAGGATGCTGCGCAGGCGCAGGCCCAGGAAGATGGCGATTCCGGCGAAAAGGATAAGGGTGATGGGCACCCCTCCGAAGTTCTGTAGCGCGTTGGCCTGCACGGCACCCTCTGACTTTTTGAGTAGAGACTGATTCACGTTGCCGGCCTTGCCCAGGGACTGGGGGCGGCAACGATCAGCCTCTAGCCAATTCATGACTATTCTAGGACATACGTCTATGTACGCGACCCGGCAACATTGCCGCGCTTGAAGGATTGTCCATGTTTCTGCTCCGCCACGGGGAAAGCTATTTTAACCTGCATTTCAGCGCGACCAGGGTGGACCCTGGGATTGAAGACCCGGAGCTGACGCCGCGCGGGCTGGAGCAGGCGCAGGCGGCGGCGGCGCGGCTGGCGGGGGTGCCGCTGACGCGGATGATCGTTTCGCCGTATACGCGGGCCTTGCAGACGGCGCAGCCGATTTTGCAGGTGCATAGGCTGCGGGTGGATATCATGCATGAGGTGCGTGAGCGGACGGCGTTTGTGTGCGATGTGGGTAGCCATCCGGATTTGCTGGCGGCGAAGTTTCCGCAGCATGACTTTGGACATCTGCCGGGGCGATGGTGGCATGACCGGCGCGAGACCGCGCAAGAGACGGTGGCGCGGGCGAATGCGTTCAGGGCACGGATGGCCGCGCGCGATGATGATGCGGCGACGGTGCTGGTGAGCCATTGGGGGTTTATTCTGGCGTTAACCGGGGTTTCAGCCAGCAATGGCGAAATTCTGGAATATGATCCAAAAACACCGGCGCCGGAACACATCAGCTGGCACCACTAACTTAAGGAGCGTGTATGAGTTTGCTGGGAGACGATGAGCCGCGGCCCTTTTGCGTGGTGAACGAGGCGGGGGCCAGCCGGTTTTTTTTGACCGCTGACCATGCTGGATGTGTGATTCCCCGGGCGTTGGGCGATTTGGGCTTGAGCGCGGTGGAGCGGGGGCGGCATATTGCCTGGGATATCGGGATTGCGGAGGTGACCAGGGGGCTGGCCGCCGCGTTGGACGCGACGGCGGTGTTGCAGAACTATTCGCGCCTGGTGATTGACTGCAACCGGCCGCCTGAGGTGGCCGCTGCGTTTCCGCAGGTGAGCGAAGCGACCCCGGTACCGGGGAATGTTGGTTTGAGTGAGGCCGGCAAGGCGGCGCGGCGGCGGGCGGTGTTCGACCCGTATCATGATGAAATCACGCGGTTGCTGGCGGCGAGGCCGGGGCGGATTTATCTGGCCATGCATAGTTTCACGCCGGTGTATCTGGGGGTTGCGCGGGAGGTTGAGGTTGCGGTGTTGTACCATCGCAATCCGCGGGCCTCGCACTTGCTGGCGGCGGAATTGCGCAGGGAGGGCGGGCTGGTGGTGGGGGAAAATGAGCCTTACCGCGTGAGCGACGAGACCGATTATGGCGTGCCGGTGCATGCCGAGCGGGGTGGGCTGGATTATATCGAGATAGAAATACGCCAGGATTTGATAAAGGATGCGGCGGGGCAGGCGGCCTGGGTGGCGCGGCTGGCGCGGTTGTTGCCGATTGTGGAGGTTGGTTTGGGTATGGAGTTAGCGCGCTAGATGGCAAAGCGTCCGGTTGCAGCCAAGGGGAAGCCGCAGGCGGCGGCGCAGAACAAGATTCTGGTGTTTGTCGACAGGATCGACGAGGCAGGTGTTGGCGGGTGGGCGGTGGATTTTGGGCAGCCGGGCGAGAGCCTGCGGCTGCGGGTGTTGATTGATGATGTGATTGCCGACGTGATCCGATGCGATCTGCATCGTGATGATGCGGTGTTGTTGAAACTGCCGGCGAGCCGGATTGGGTTTTATTACAATATTTCACCGCGATATCATGACGGGCTGCGGCATGTGCTGAAGTTCGCGCGGCTCGATGGGGCGGGACTCACGATGTCTTCGCGCGGGGGGGCGGAGATGGCTGAACTGAGCTTCTGCCTAGCCAAGCCGGTGCGGGTTGAAGGTGTCGTGGATGGCATGATCGACGGGTTGATTCAGGGCTGGGCGCTGAATGTGGACGACTTGGCCAGGACCAGGCTGGGGGGGGTGCGGATATTGGTGACCACGGGCGGGCAGCCGGTGGCGGAATTGCTGGCGGACCAGTATCGGGCGGATGTGGCCGAGTCTGTGGGGTGCGACACCGGCTGCGGGTTTACTTTTTCGCCGCCGCCAGAGTTGCGCAGCCGCCGCCGCACGGCGTTCAGGTTTTATGCCATGCCGGGACGCCAGGAACTGGGCGGCAGCCCGCTGGAGGTTGCGTATCCGCAGGATGACGAGCGTGAGCGGATTGCCGGGCTGGCGAAACGGGCGGACGAGCTATTTACGTTTGCGTATCATCTACGCAAGGAGTTGAAGGCCGCGTTGCCGGGGGAGCGGTATTTGCTGAGCGATTATGGGCGGTGGGCGGCGCAGGCGTTGCCGATGGCGCTGCCGTGCGCGCAGGCGCGGTATGGCGCGCTGCCGCCGGAGCAGCCGCTCGTCTCGATTCTATGCCCGGTGTACCGGCCGCGGGTGGGAGATTTTTTGACCGCCATCGATTCAGTACGCAACCAGAGCTACCGGAACTGGGAGTTGCTGCTGGTGGATGATGGCGGCAAAGACGCGGAGCTGACCGAGGTGATGCGCCGGTTGAGCGCGGCGGATGCGCGGATAAAGCTGGCGGTGCTGGCGAGGAACACAGGGATTGCAGCGGCGAGCAATGTGGCGCTGGGGCAGGCGCAAGGGAAATTTGTTGCGTTTTTTGACCATGACGACGTGCTGGAGCCGGGCGCGCTGGAGATTATGCTGCGCGCGCAGGCGGCGACGGGTGCGAAGCTGCTTTATTCCGATGAGGATAAGATCGACCAGTCGGGGGGGCTGTCGGAGCCGCATTTTAAGCCGGATTTTAATTACCGGTTTTTACTCGAGGTTAATTATATTTGCCATTTCGTGATGGTTGAGATGGCGGCGCTGCGCCAAGCGGGGGCGCTGGATAAGCGCTTTGACGGCGCGCAGGACCATGATTTGTTATTGAGGCTAACGGAGGTGCTGGCGCCCGAGGAAGTCTGCCATGTTGCCGAAGTGTTGTACCACTGGCGCAAGACGGCGGGTTCGACCGCGGCGGCGGGGGCCGGTGCCAAGCCAGGGGCAGCGCAGGCGGGCGTTGCGGCGGTGGCGGCGCATTTACAGCGGCGCGGGCTGCCAGCCGAGGTGACGGCGCGGGGTGGCCTGACGTGTTACCAGCTGCGATGGCAGGTGCCAGAGGCGCGCAAGAAGGCGGCGCGGGTTTCGATTCTGATTCCGTTCAGGGACCAGATTGCCATGACGCTGGAATGCGTGACGGCGATCCGCCAGCATACCCGCGAGGTGGAATACGAGATTATTTTGCTGGATAACTGGTCATCCTCGCCGGAGGCTGAACCATTTACCACCAGGCAGGCTAATTTGCCGGGGACCAGGGTGATACGGATTGCCGAGCCGTTTAATTATTCACGGCTGAATAACATTGGCGCGCGCGCGGCGCGGCATGAGTTTTTGTTGTTGTTAAACAACGACGTGATTGTTAGTGAGCCGCGGTGGCTGCGCACGATGCTCGACGAATGCCTGGTGAATGAGCGCGTGGGGGCGGTGGGGGCGAAGCTTTTATATCCGGCCGGGACGGTGCAGCATGCCGGAGTGGTGCTGGGCGTGGGCGGTGTGGCGGACCATGCCTTTAGAGGGATTGCGGGGCGGGCACCGGGCTATGTGATGCGGGCGATGGCGGCACAGCAGATATCTGCGGTGACGGGGGCCTGCATGCTGGTGCGCCGGGCGGCTTTTGAGGCTGTTGGCGGGCTGGATGAGGCGGAGCTGACGGTTGCGTTCAACGATGTTGACTTATGTGTGAAATTGACGCTGGCCGGATGGCAGATTGTTTATACACCCGATGCCGTGGCGGAGCACCGCGAGAGCGTTAGCCGCGGGGATGATTTCGATGAGGGTAAGATTGCCCGGTTCATGTTTGAAAATGAGGTGATGCGGGAACGATATGCGGGCATTTTGCCGCGCGATCCGTTCTATAATCAGCATTTTTCACGCGAGGGCGGCGTGTACCAGGAGTTACGCCTGCTGGGGCCGGAGCGTTAGGCCGCCCGGCATGGGGAGCTGGCTTGGCGCGGTGCGATGTTAGCTGCGGGCCAGACGCCGGGCTGTGAGGAGGAGTATTTTCCGGTCTTCGGTGGAGCATGCACGATAGAGGCGCATGAGGGCCAGCTCATCACCTAAAAGTGAACCGGTTTCACCGGACACAAGATAGCCAAGGGAGGTGTTAAGCACCTTGGCGATACGTTCCATATTATCGCGGACTTGCCCGGCGCGATCAGTCTCCCATTGGGCGATGGCGGAACGGGAAACATTGAGTTTCGCGGCGAATTCATCCTGCGTGAGGTTTGCGGCGAGGCGGAGGGCTCTGATGCGCGAGCCGACGGTTTCGGCGGGGGGGTGTTTTTTTGTTGGCATGAGGAATTTCTAACACGCTGTCGTTTGAAACGCTATGTTAGTATTTCTTGACATTAAGTGTTAGAATATCTAACTGTTCAGCGGGTAACACCGAGAGGACGGAAGAATGCCAAAGGCGAGGGTTTGGACGGCGGCGGCCGATGCGGTCATTCGGAACATGCGGGCTGGCGGGGCGACGTGGGCGCAGATCGGCCGCACGCTCGGGTTGTCGCGCAATACGGTGATAGAACGGGGGCGGCGGTTGTGCGCGCAGGCGCCAGTAAAGGTTGTGGCGCCTGTGGGCGGGGAGGTGGTCTCTGACGATCCGAACCGGGGGGCGCTGCGGGCGGGACATCCGCTGACCTGGGGACTGCTGACGAGTGAGCCGTATCCGCAGGGTGGCTGCCAGTGAGCGCGCTGAGCAAGGAGGAGGTTGTGGCGCGCTTGGAGGCGGCGGGGGCGACGCTGCTGGCGCTGCCTGCGGGCGGGCATTCAACGCGACTGCGGCAGATGAAATTTGATATCGTACACACGGCCCTGGAGGCATATGGGTGGGAATCCGCGGTGCTGCGCCCGCCGGTGCCGAGTCCGGCGGCGATTAGCGCCATGGATGAGGCGTTTGGCTGGCTCGCGAGGATCCCCGAGACCCGCTATGTGCTGCGGCGGATTTTAGGGGCGCGCGCGTTGGTGCATCCGATCACGCAACGGTATTTGTATCCGTGGCGGCGGCTGGGCGCGATGCTGGGGGCGGACCACAAATCAGTGCAGCGCTGGCATGGGCAGGGCGTTGAAATCCTGGCCGCGGCGCTGGCGGGGAGTGAAATAAAATAATAATTCTAACGTGGTGTTTTTTATACTTGCCCACATACCCCACCTTGGCATATACGTCTTGGCATACTGGTTCTTAACGCGCACCGAGAGGTACGGCAGAAAATATGATGGCGGGTTTGCTTGGATTTTCCCGCCATGCAATGGCAGGCATGGCGCGGGTGCCGGCGCGGCATCACGAGCTTTTGATTGAAAAGCTGGATGATGTCACCGAGGGCCGTTGTGACCGGCTGATGGTGCAGATGCCGCCGGGATCGGCGAAGTCTACTTATGGGTCTATATTATTTCCCGCGTATTTTTTGAGCCGGCACAAGACGGCGCAGATTATCGCGACGGCGCATACGGCTTCGCTAGCGGATTATTTTGGCAGGCATGTACGCAAGGCAATCGCGGAGCATGGCGAGTGGCTGGGGGTGACGCTGGCCAAGGAAAGCCGGGCCTCGGCGAAGTTCACGCTGGAGGAGGGGGGAGAGTATTTTCCGGCCGGAGTGCGCGGGCCCATTACCGGGCGGCGGGCGGATCTGATCATCATTGACGATCCTGTTAAATCCTGGGCGGAGGCGGAGAGCCGGGCGTCCAGGGATGCGCTGTATGATTGGTACCGGGCGGAACTTTCGGCACGGTTGAAGCCGGGAGGGCGTCTGGTGCTGATTATGACGCGTTGGCACGAAGATGATTTGGCGGGCCGCCTCATGGCGGGGGATCCGGCCTGGGAGAACTTACGGCTGCCAGCGATCGCGGAGAGCGGTGACGCGATGGGGCGGGCCGTGGGGGAGGTTTTGTGGCCTGAGTGGCAGGACGGCGCGGCGGTTTTGCGCCGGCGCCAAGAAGTTGGTGAGCGGGCGTTCTCGGCGATGTATCAACAGCGGCCGCGGCCGCCGGATGCTGCGTTGTTCAAGGTGGAGGCGATAAGGATTTTGGCGCAGGCGCCGGAGGTTTTGCGCACCGTGCGGGCGTGGGATTTGGCGGCTACGCTGCCAGGCGCGGGACGCAACCCGGATTATACGGTTGGGTTGAAGCTCGGGCTGGTGGCGGGGGGGGATTTGGTGGTGCTGGATGTGATCAGATTCCAGGGCTCTCCGGCGCAGGTTGAGGCGCGAATTCATGCCGCAGCGAAGGCCGATGGTGTGGGTACGATTTTGGCGTTGCCGCAAGATCCGGGGCAGGCGGGGGCGGCGCAGGTCGCCATGTTGAAGCGCAGCTTGAGCGGGTTTCAGGTGGTTTCATCGCCGGAGACGGGCGCGAAGGTGCTGCGCGCGATGCCAGCGGCGACGCAGGTGGATGGCGGGAAGGTGGCGTTGCTGGCGGCGCCGTGGAACGAGAATTTTATCAGTGAAATACGGGAGTTTCCTGACTCGGCAAAGGATGACCAGGTGGATGCGTTCGCGCGTGCGGTGAATACGCTGGTGACCACGAATTCGCAGGCTGCGCGGCGGGTGAATGTCGCGCTGCTGGGACGATGACCGCTAATTAAACTGTGAGGTTGCATGTTCGAGACGATTTGCGACACGGTGCCAATCGACACCGGCATGCCGGCGCGCGTGGCGCGGCTGGAGATTTTGCGGCGGGTGCTGGAGGGGACGATTTATGATAATTTGCCCTACCAATTCCATGAGGAGCGCAACGGCGCGGGGGAATATATTCCGTTGCGCCAGCGCAGGCCCTCGGTACGCTACGGGTTGGCGCGCATTGTGGTGGAGGATTCCGTTGCGTTGCTGTTCAGCGCTGGGCATTTTCCCGCGGTGGATGCCGCGGATGCGGCGCTGGCGCGTGTGCTGGACGATGTTATTGCGGAAAGTTGCCTGAACGAGGTGATGATTGATGCCGCGATACGGGGATCCGTTGGCTCAGTTGCCATTTTGCTGAGGGTATTGCGGGGGCGCGTGTTTTTCTCGGTGCTGGAGAGCCAGTATCTGACGCCGGCTTGGGATGTGCAGGCGCCTGATACGTTGAGCCGGGTTGTTGAAAAATACAAGGTAAACGGCGCTGATTTGGTGGCGCAGGGCTATGCCGGTTGTGATTCGGCCGCCATGTACTGGTTCCAGCGGATATGGGACAGCGAGGCGGAGACCTGGTATTTACCGTGGCCGGTGAATGATGCTTCCGCAGGGCCGGTGCGCGATGAAGTGCGCAGCGTGCGCCATGGACTTGGCTTTGTGCCGATGGTGTGGATACGCAACTTGCCCGGAGGCGATGGGATTGATGGCGCGTGCACCTTCCGGGCCGCGGTTGATAGCAATATCGAGATTGATTACCAGCTGAGCCAGGCAGGGCGGGGGTTGAAATATAGCTCCGATCCGACGTTGCTGATCAAGGAGCCAGCGACCAGTGATTCGGAAATTGTGAAAGGTGCGGGGAATGCACTTGTGGTTTCTGAAAAGGGTGACGCCAAGATGCTTGAGATTGGCGGGACGGCATGTGAGGCGGTGATTTCATATGTCAGGACGTTGCGCGAATTCGCGCTGGAGAGTGTGCATGGCAACCGGGCGAATGCGGATAGGCTGACGGCCGCGCAATCTGGCAAGGCGCTGGAGCTGATGAATCAGGGGTTGCTCTGGCTCGCGGATAATTTGAGAATTTCCTGTGGTAATGGCGGTATTTTGCCGTTGATGAAGATGATTGTGCGGGCCTCGCAGGTGTTTCCGCTGACGGTGATGGGGGAGGTCGTGCCGCCGCTTGATTCGACGCAGCGGCTGCGCCTGCGGTGGCCGCGATGGTATCCGCTTTCAGCCGATGACCGGTTGAAGGAGGCACAGGCCGTGGCGACCTTGACGAATGCCGGGCAGCTCTCACGCGAGACGGCGGTAAAAACCATTGCGGCATCGCATAGTATTGCTGATGTTGAAGCTGAATTGAACGCGATTGATCAGGATGCTCCATGACAGATGAGATGAATGACGCAGAGGACTGGCAGGCACGGGCGCAGAGTGCCGAGGCGGCTCTGAGCCGTGTACAGGCGGAGGCGGAGGCGAGGTTGATTCGCGCTGAGCTGAAGGCGGAGGCGTTGCGCGCCGGGATGGTTGATTTGGATGGCTTGAAGTTGCTGGATGTGGCGGACCTGCGACTGACGGAGGTGGGCGATGTGGCTGATGCGCCGGCGGTTCTGGCCAGGCTGAAGCGAGCAAAACCATGGCTGTTTGGGATGGCGATGTCATCTTCATCGGCGGCGAATCCGCCTCGCCCGGAACCGCCGCGCACGCGCCATGCCAATGATCTGAGCCATGAGGAATGGGTGGCGGCGCGCGCCGCGCTGCTGCGCCGCCGGTAAGCCGAGGCTGGGTATTTTATCTGCTGGGAATCCGCCGGGCACGACCCGCCGGATGTTGATGAATCACGTTTTAACATAAAGGAATCTTTGCCGATGGGCATTCAAAATTTTCCAGCCGCGCTGCAACCGATTATCCAGCAGGGGTTTTTGGAGCGAGAGTTTGAGACTGCGCTGAAGTCGCGGTTGGGCTACCGGTTGATCGCGGACAGGGAAGAGTTTTCAGTCGGGATTGGTGAGACGCTGACCAAGACGCGCGCAGGGTTGAAGCCGAGTGTGACAGTGCCGCTGGCGGCCTCGACCAATACGAATTTGGACAATGGTTTGACCTCCACGAACTGGGGGGTTGAGCAGTATACCATCGCGTTGAATTTTTATGCCGCGACGCAGGATCTGAACATGGTGACGAGCCGTGTGGGCATTGCCAGCCAGTTTTTGCAGAATGCGGCGACGAATGGCGAGCAGGCCGCGCGAAGCCTGGACGAGTTGGCGCGCAATGCGCTGTTTGCGCCGTATTTTGGCGGTAACACGCGGGTGACGGCCACGCTGGCGGCGGCGGCGCCGAGTGTTGAGGTTGACGATATCCGCGGTTTTCAAACGGCATTTTCAAACGGAGTGCAGCAGGTGGTGTCAGCTACCTATCCGCTGACTGTGACGGTTGGGTTGAATTTGTATACCGTTGTGGGGGTGATGCCCGATGCCGTTAATGTATCGAGCGCGCCGAACGGTATTTCAGGGCAGTTGCAGTTCTCGGGCAATGTGAGCATTGCCGATGGCACCACGGGCAATGCCGTGCAGGCGGCGACGGCGAGTTCCATCGTGCGCCCGGCGGGCCGGAGCACGACCGCAGGCTTGCAGGCCACCGATACGCTGAGCATGGGCAATTTGCTGGATGCCGTGGCGCTGCTGCGCCGTAATGCGGTGCCGTTGGTGGATGGCGTCTACAATTGTTATCTTGATCCGGTCTCGGCGCGGCAGCTGTTCTCCGACCCTGATTTCAAGCAGCTTTTCCAGGGGGCGACGTCGTCTAACCCGGTTTTCCGCCAGGGTATGGTGAGCGATTTTCTCGGGCTGCGGTTCATCACCACCACTGAAGCGTATGTGCAGAATCATCCTTCGATTCAGAGCCTGTATGTGCGGCGGCCGATTGTTTGCGGCCAGGGGGCGCTTATCGAAGGCGATTTCGCGGGTATGGCGGCCGATGATGTGGCACCGAAGGATAGCCTGGTGAACGTGATTGACAATGTGGCGATGGTGACGCGCGAGCCGATCGACCGGCTGCAGCAGATTATCGCGCAGAGCTGGTATTGGATCGGCGGGTTTTGCGCGCCATCGGACACCACGACGACACCGACCACCGTGCCGACCGCGACCAATGCGAACTACAAGCGTGCGGTGATGATCGAGCACATTGGTTAAGGAGGGACGGTAATGTCAACAGGTTCGACGCAACCATTCCGGCCGGCGGGGACGGTCAGCGTTATGGCCACGGCCAGGGCCGTCCAGATTCCGCTGGCAGGTGGAGGGAATGCCGTGCTGATCTATAACGCAGGGGCAACGACGGTATTTTTCCGTCTGGGAGGGGCAACCGGGCTGACGGCGACGCTGAACGATACGCCCGTGCCACCGGGGAGCAGAATGCTCGTGGGCGCGGGGCCGTTTGTTAGTTATGCCGCCGTGATGGTCACTTCGGGCTCCGCGCTTGTGTATTTCACGCTGGGCGATGGGGACACATACTGAGATGACCGGCAGTGTTGCGCCATCTTTCACCGATGGGCAGAAGGCGGATATCCGCAGGTTTTGTGGATATCCGGCCTATGGCGCCGGAGCGGCGGGATTCAACGCCTGGAGGTTTTTTCAGGCGTATGGAACGCTGGAGTACCGGATGAACAATCTGGCGCCGGCGGAAGTTGCCGTGACGCTGCAGTATATCTCAACCCTGGCCACGCTTGAGGCGACGGTGCCCAGGACATCGGAAAATCTGGATACGGAGAGCGCTGCCGCGTGGACGCATAATGCGAGCGAGCTGCGCGACAGGACCAATTTGTTCGATAACTGGCGCCGCCGCCTGTGTGGTTTTCTGGGTGTGCCGCCAGGGCCCGCGCTGGAGCAGGCCGGCCTCACTCTGGTGGTATGAGATGGATGGTGTGCGATTGGCCGACCGGCTTGCCTATGGGGCCGGGTGCGCGGCGCGGCGGACAGGGTTTCTGCACGACGCGTACCGGCCGGAAGGGCCTGAGGCGCCGCTGGGGCTGGATAAGCGGTTTTTAAGGCTATGTGTGGCCTTTGTGCTGCCTGGTGGTTCAGTCAGCGCGCCTAGCGGCCTGGGCATGCCATTCCGCCAGGCATGGGCGGATTGGAGTTACTTGCGGGCGGGGGATTACCTGGCAGGGCCGGAAGGCACCGTATTTGTGGCCGCGATTGAGCCGCCGAAGCCGATGCTGGTGGTGATGACGAATGCGGTTGTGAGTCTGGTGCGGCCTGAGGCGCCGGTGTTCGCCGGGCTGAATGGATATGGCGCGGTGCTGCCGGGCACGCAAAGGCCGCTGCTGGCGGGGTTTCCGGCAAGCCTGCTGGTGGGGGGCATTGGCGACAGGACCAGATCCGGGCTGCCAGATAATACGAAAGTGCCGGGTTTCAGCGCCCTGTTGCCGGTGGTGGCGGATGCTCAGCCGCACGTGGCGGATATTTTGAGCACGCAAAGCGGTGAGCGGTTTATTGTAACGGCTGTCGAACGGCTGGATGCGGTGTGGCGATTCTCGCTTGTGCAGGAGGTGGGGTGATGGCTGACCAGGCGGATGTGGAGAGCGCGCTGGCGGCGATCGTTGCCAATGCGGTGTATCCGGATGGTGTGAGCGTGCCCAGCGTGACGGGGAATGTTTGCCGGATATACCGGGGATTTCCAAATACCCCCGCGTTGGATGCGGATCTGGCCGTGGGCGTTGTTAATGTAACGGTGATGGCAAGCCCAGGGGCGGTGAAGAATGTGACACGCTACCCGCGGCAGTGGGTGAGTGTGACGCCGGTGGTGCAGGTGTTGAGTGTGGCGGTGACGGGGCAGGCCGCGGTATTTTCAGGCACCTGCGCGGTTGGGCAACTGGCAGGCATAAAAGTGAATGGTGCCGTATATCCCTATGCGGTGCAGGCAAATGACAGCCCGGCGACGGTGGCGAGCAATATCGCGGCGCTGTTGCGCGCTGCCGGCTGGGTGGTTGATTATGCCGGTGCGGCGGTTGGGGTGCCCGGCGCCGAGACGTTTGCGGCGCGTGTTGTAAGCGGCGCCGGCTCGTTGCAGGAAATTAAGCGCCAGCAACAGGATTTCAAGATTACATTATGGTGTCCTGATCCGGCGTCGCGGGATGCGGTGGCCCCGGTGATCGACGAGGCGCTGGCGGATTTGAAGTTCATACCGCTGGCGGATGGCTCGTATGCGCGGTTGATTTTTGCAGGTAGCGTGGCGCAGGACAATGCAGGGGATGCGACACTTTACCGGCGTGATCTGACGTATGGCGTTGAGTATCCGACGACGTTGGCGCAGGTGACGCCGGCGATGCTGTTTGGTGTCACCACTGTGACTGTGAACGCCACATTTGTTGAAAATATTCAATCTTAAAGGAAATTGTCATGCTCTTTCACCTCGTGGTGTTGAAGCCGTTTGCCGGTTACAGCCGTGGCGACCTGATTACGGATGCCGCAGCGGTTGAAGATATTCTGTCTGGACCGCAGAAGAGTTTTGTTGTCCGCATTATGCAGAAGGAAGGTTGAACCATGCCTGTTGTGCAGCAAGGTGCGATAAATACCACGGCGTTGATTGTCCCCGATTTATATGTGCAGATTGTGCCGCCGCAGACGCTGTTGCTGAACGGTGTGCCGACGGATGTTCTGGGCGTGGTGGGTACGGCGAGTTGGGGGCCGGTGGGGGAACCGGCAATTATTGGCAATATGGGAGACTATGCCGCGAGCTTTGGCGCGGTGATGCCTAGAAAATACGATATGGGAACCCAGGTTGCCACAGCCGTGCAGCAGGGGGCGGGAAATTTTGTATGTGTGCGGGTTACCGACGGCACGGATGTTGCCGCTTCGTTGAATGTGCTTGGCGCCCTCCAGTTCACGGCTTTGTACACGGGAAGCCTTGGCTCGCAGTTGACCCTCACATTCGCGGCCGGATCAGCTGCCGGCAGCTGGCGGCTTAGCGTGGCCCTGCCGGGGCTTAACCCGGAAATTTTTGATAATATCAAAGGGGTTGGAGCGCAGTTCTGGCTTAATCTCGCCAATGCGGTCAACAAGGGTAACGGAGCGTTGCGGGGGGCTTCGCAACTGGTGGCTGCCACTGTGCTGGGGGCGGCAACGGCGCCGCTGGCAGGGGTGTATCTGTTCAACTCTGGCTCGCCGGGAAGCGACGGCGCAAATAACGTGAGCGCGGCTACGCTGGTGGGGAATGATTCACTGCCGCGGCAAGGAATGTATGCGCTGCGCGCGCAAGGTTGCTCGCTGGCACTTCTCGCGGATGCGGATGATCCCACGCAGTGGAGTGTGCAGACGGCGTTTGGTCTTGCCGAGAGCGTGTATATGATTTTGACCGGGCCGGCGGGTGATAACATCGCGAATGCTGTTACAACAAAGGCGCAGGCTGGTGTTGACAGCTATGCGGCGAAGCTGATGTTTGGCGATTGGGTTTATTGGTCTGATCAGGCGAATGCGCTCATCCGGCTGGTATCGCCGCAAGGGTTCGTGGCCGGCCGGTTGGCTAATTTGTCGCCTGAGCAGTCATCGTTGAACAAACCGCTGTACGGCGTGGTCGGTACGCAAAAATCCGGCCAGCCGGGCGGCGGCACAGCGACGACCTACGCGGCGGCCGACTTGGCGGCGTTGTTGGGTGCGGGCATCGATGTGATTGCGAATCCGCAGCCGGGCGGGGCCTATTGGGGGGTGCGTGGCGGGCACAACTCATCCTCGAACGCGGCGACGAATGGCGATAATTACACGCGGCTGACGAACTATATTTCGAGTACGCTGGTGAGCGGCATGGGCGCGTATGTCGGCCAACTGGTGAATACCTCGTTGTTCCAGAATATACGCTCCACGTTACTGGCGTTTTTGAATGGACTGCTCGCGCAGGGTATGCTGGGGCGGACCGGGAGTGCCTCGCCGTTTACGGTTGTGTGCGATGTCAGCAATAATCCGCCGGCCAGGACGGCGTTGGGATATGTGCAGGCGGATGTGCAGGTACAGTACCAAGCGATCAATGAGAAATTTATCGTAAATGTTCAGGGCGGGCAGACGGTGCAGGTGAGTGTGCAGACCATTCCTTCGAACATTTAAGCCGGGAGAGCAGAAATGCCGTATAATACATTTTCGGTCGGCAGTGATTGCCAGGTTGTGGTGATGGGGCCGTTTGGCCGTGTGGATCTGGCGCATGTGACGGGATTTGAAGCGCAGCAGTTGACAGTGGCTGTGCGGGTGGACCGGATGGATGGCGTGCAACTGGGGGCGGAACTGCCGAAGGGGTGGGCGGGAAGTTTTTCGCTGGATCGTGGATCATCCGCAGTGGATGATTTCATCGCGCAGATCGAGGCCGCGTATTTGGCTGGTCAGTCGATAAATGCCGGGACGCTTTACCAGTATATCCATGAGCCGGATGGATCGGTTTCGACGTATCAGTTCAACGGTGCGGTTTTCAAACTTGCGTTGGCGGGAACGTATAAGGGAGATTCGCCGGTGACGCAGCGGCTTGAATTTTATGCGTCTGGGCGCACGAGGGTATGATGAGCGAAATCGTGACGGATAACGCCGGACGGAGGATTCAACTGCGGCGGATCGGGGTGGTGGAGCAGATGCGCTTATTCAAGGCGCTGGGGCCGGAGCTTTCAGCCAATTCAGCATATATGCATGGTGCGTTGATCGGGGCGGCGGTTGCGATGATCGATGATGTACCCATGCCTTTTCCAACGAACGAAGCCGGGTTGGAGGCGGCGCTGGAGCGGATAGGGCTGGATGCCATGCCGGTGGTTGCCAAGGCCATTGAGCAGCAGTCTGACCAGCAACTTGCGGCCGCGGCGGGAAACTAGCGCGGCACCCAGCGCTGACGGATTGTATGTATCTGGTTGGCTGCGGGGTGCCTTATGACGTGGCGTTTAACATGGATGAGGTGGAACGCCTGGCGCATGTCGTGGTTTGTGGCGAGCTTTCCGGGCTGACATATGATTGGAAAAAATTACGTTGGGTACAACCGTAATCTTATGCCGGCGAGCCAACTACCTGGGACTTTTAGAAACTTGCTCAGGATGGAGAAGGCTATGATTGTATCTACCGATGATACGCGACCAAATGTGGCGAGGTATGGTTTGCCCGTTGCGGACGTGGCTGCTGTTGCCAAGCAATTTTTGGTAAGAGGTGCAAAGCGATATTCTGGCATGGCGGGTAAATGGCATTTGCCGGGACGTGCGGGCGTGAACCTGAAGCTGCACAGGATTTTTTATGACGATAAGGCGGCTAGACGACTCCAGAGCGTGCCCTTGGCGCCAAAGCGTAGTTTTATATTTCGCGCCGGAGCGAAAGAAGCCCCCCGGATTCATGGGGAGTTGAAAAATACGTTTTGGCGTGCGGGTTCGGCGGGGAGGGAATTCCTAATCCCGGGGCTTCGCACGGGTTGGGGGAAGCCATTGTCATGGCTGGGCGGAGGACATGTGCTGCCGGGACGGATGAGGCATTTGGCGGGCCGATTTGCGTTGTTGAGTCGCAATGAAAAGACCGCTATAAGGCACTTACATATAAAACCGCCAGGTATAGGGCAGTTAAATATAAAACCGCCAGGCCGGGAGGGAAATGTACGATCCTTCGCGCCGATGCGCGTGGTTGCGCCGTCTCCGGTGAGTGGTCAGGACAGCAGGCTTGGACGTTCTGTGCATGAGACAAATATACGCATGCGTTCGGCGGGGCAGCCACGCTTGCAAAGTCAGGAGTTGGCGTCAGTTGATCGTGAGATTAAAAAAAATGACGAAGTTTCTGAGCGTGGGATCAAGGAGGTTCACGGTAGCGTGGTGCAAGATCCGCATAAGCGGGTGGCTGATATGTCTCGCGCCATCAACGATTATTTTGTACATCAGGCGCGGCTGCCGCCTTCGGGTGCGATGGCGTTTGATCCGCGGCTGACACCAGCCTGGGCCGGTTTGAAGCTCCCTGTTTGAGGTTATCATGAGTCATGTGATTTTGACGCTGGGCGGCGTGGTATTCCGCGACATGGAAGTGCCTGAGAAGATCTCCTTTGGCGGACGGCAGAATTTGGCTGTCCAGCAGTTGATAGGGGGAGGCAGAATCGTTCAGGCGCTTGGCCTGGATGATGGAAAAATTTCTTTTGCAGGAATTTTTTCGGGCAATGATGCGGTTGCGCGGGCGCAGATGCTCGACGCCGCACGGGCGCTGGGAGCCTCTTTGCCGCTGGTATGGGATGGATTTTTTTATACGGTGATCATCGATGAGTTTTGTGCGGAATATCGTAAAACAAACCTGATCCCGTTTTCAGTGACATGTCTGGTTGTAAGTGATCCACTGGCATCGCTGGCGGCAATTGCAGCGCCGGTTGCGAATCTGATCAGCAATGATCTGGCGGCTGCTGGTGCACTGAGCGGCCAGGCGGGTGTTTCATTGGACGGGATCAGCGCCGGAGGAATCGCCGGGGTGACAGCCGTACAGAGTGCGTTGCAGGGCGTTGTCGGCACACAAGGGGGGGCGCTGAACGGCGCGGTTGCCCAAGTGAATGGCGCAGCGGATGCGCAGGGAGGTGTGATGGCGATTACTCAGCTTAATGTCGCGTCTTCGACCTTGGCTGCGGCTGCGGCGGTGAGCGGATATGTAGGCCGCGCCGCGGCAAATTTGGCGGGGACGCTGTTATGAACAACCGGATTATCACTGTTGCAGGTGGAAACCTGTTTGCGGTTGCGGCCAAATACCTGGGAGATGCGACGCAGTGGATTCGTATCGCGCAGCAAAACAGGATCACTGATCCGGTTCTGCAGGGTGTAAACACGCTGACTATACCGCCGGTTGATGCGACCGCGGGAGGTGGCGTTGGCAGTTGAACAGCCACAACTGCGGGTTAGCATCGGGGGTGTTGTTGTACCTGGGGCAACTGAAATGGAAATTGAATCGGTCGCATATTTTGCGGCCGACCGGTTTCGGATTAATTTTATATTCGGTGTTACCGCATCTACCACAGTTTCGTATTTTCTGAGCTTGAGTCTTGAGACGCTCACGATAGATGTGGCTCTGAGCGGGTTTGGATACACCACGCTGCTTGTGGGGCAGGTTGATAACATTCAGATAGATATATTGCAAAACAGGGCGATATTGACGGGGCGGGATCTGGCAGCGAGGCTGATTGATACAGAAGTATCAGAGACATTTGTTAATCAGACTGCCAGCCAGATTGCGGTGACGATTGCACAGCGGCACCAGTTGACGCCGAATGTAATGGCAACAAAGACTTTGACGGGACAGTACTATCAGCTGGATCATGCGCGCACGGTTTTGGCGGTGAATTCACGTGGGACCACTGAGTGGAATCTGCTCTCTACGCTGGCGAGTGCAGAGAATTTTCAACTATCTGTTTTTGGTACAGTCCTGAATTTCGGACCTCTCACACAGGGGGTTCCGTTGTTTCTGACGGCGCAAGATTTTATTGCGGTGACATTTGACATGGCGGCAAACCTGCCAGGTAGAGCTGTTGTGAAGTCTTGGAATTGCCGGAACAAAACGATGATTATGCAGAGTAACGGCACAGGTCTTATGACAACGTTGGTGAGGCCGAATTTGACGCAGGAGCAGGCACAGGCCCTCGCTACGAGCCATTTAGTGACACTTGGGCAACATGCGCTAGGTCACGCACTCATAAATTGATTCCCCGCTTTAGCGAATTGTGATTCAAGCTCCGTGGAGGTGTTTGATGTCGATTCGCCGGTACGAGTTGTCTGATTTTGAGTGGTCGATTATCGCACCGCTT
>JAJZCG010000024.1 GCA_021846225.1 Pseudomonadota bacterium
ACCGGCTTCTTCGTGGCGGCGGCTTTCTTCGGCGCGGCCTTCTTCACGGCGGCGGCTTTTTTGGCGACCGGCTTCTTCGTGGCGGCGGCTTTCTTCGGCGCGGCCTTCTTCACGGCGGCGGCTTTTTTGGCGACCGGCTTCTTCGCGGCGGCAGCCTTCTTGGGCGCGGCCTTCTTCACGGCGGCTTTTTTAACAGCCGGTTTCTTCACCGCGGCTTTTTTTGCCGCCGGCTTCTTCGCAGCCGGTTTTTTAGCGGCCGGCTTCTTCGCTGCGGTCTTCTTGGCGGTTGCCCTCACAGCAAGCGGCTGGGCTCGCATGGTTTCGGTGGTGTCTTCGATGGTCACGGGATTTGCTCCTTGATCAGGGTGAATGAAGTTCGGTTCTTTGGCGTCCGGCACTGGATCGTCTCTTGTCACGGTCTGTGACCGTCTTTCCTGTTCGCGTGCGGGGCCTCTCGACCGATACGATGTTGACTCGGTTGCGGCGCGAATCGCGCGACGCACGCAAGAATCGCTATTCTGCCCGTCGCACCGCGCTGTCAATAAAAAGCGTCATGAAATGCTCTGATTCGATCATTTTTTTATGGTTCATGTAAAAAAATCGCTCCGAAATGAATTGGGCCGCATGTTCCGTGCGTTCGGTAATACAAAACACATTGCTTAAGAAAAACAAAATGCAGCGCCGCAGGCACACGCGCAACCGCCGGGCGGAGATGGCGCGTGAGCGCGTCCGGGAAATTCACGCCCGGCATTTCCCGCGCGCAATGCTGCAACCGTTGCCTGAAAACCACGCCCGGGGCGCGATACCGCCGCCATGTTCGCCCGGCGCTTGAACTTGGACGCAATGCGGTGGCTAATGCAGCCCATGAACAAACCGCAAGACTACCAACCGGATTTTGAAAGCTGGCCACCCGCCGGAACGGACGCCAAAACGGGATGGGCGGCGGACAGCTGGCCCGCCACCATCGGCCGCGGCATCATGGGCCGCTGCCCGAATTGCGGCACGGCGCCTATCTTCGATGGTTACCTCAAGGTGCATAAACGCTGCCTGCACTGCGCCGCGCCTTTGGGCGACATGCCCTCCGATGACGCACCACCCTACATCGCCATGCTGATCGTGCTGCATGTGCTCGCCTTGTTTCTCGTGTTTTTTTATAGAGGCGACTATCATCCGAGCATTTTGATGGCAGGCGTGCTGCTGGCCATGCTGGCGCTGGTGTGCATGGTTGCCCTGCGCATGGCAAAGGGCGCCGTGATCGGGATTATGCTGAAACTTGGTATGAAGCGAGAGGTTCCCAATGGCTGAAACAACGGGACATTTGACACGCGTGATCCTGGAGGGCGAACCGCTGCACCGGATCTCGGCGTTGCAGGAAGCCGACCGGGAGCAGGCTGTCGCTGATTTGCAGGCGGAGAACGAGTTTCACCCCGCCGCGCACCCCGGGCTGCAAAGCATCCTGCATCTTTCCATCCAGGAGGGCAGGCTGGTTTTTGATATCCGCGATGCCCAGGATGCCCCCGTGGTCGCCGTGATGCTGGCGATGGGGCCATTCAAAATGTTGATCAAGGATTACCAGATGCTGCTCGACAGCTACGCCAGCGCCATCGCCGAAGGCCGCGAGGCGCGCATTCAGGCGATCGATATGGGCCGGCGCGGCCTGCATAATGAAGGCGCGGAACTGATGATCGAACGGCTCGCCGGCAAGGTAGTGATTGATTTTCCGACCGCCCGGCGGTTATTCACGCTGGTCTGCGCACTGCATCAAAAACTTTAGGACACGATACGATGAAAATTGACGGCACGCCCTTCCGTTCGATCTGGGTGGATGACACCGATCGCTGGTCGGTCCGCATTATCGACCAGACCAAACTGCCCTGGGCGATCGACATTGCGCGGCTGACCACGATGGAAGGTGTCGCGCATGCGATAAAGGCCATGCTGGTGCGCGGCGCACCGCTCATCGGCGCCTCCGCGGCTTATGGCGTGGCGCTGGCGATGCGCGCTGATGCATCGGATACGAACCTTGCCAATGCCATCGCGGTATTGGGCGCCACGCGGCCGACCGCGATCAACCTGCGCTGGGCGCTGGCGCGCATGCAGCAGGTGCTGCAGCCGCTCAGCCCCGCCGCGCGCACGGCGGCGGCCTACGGCGAGGCGGCTGCGATTTGCGATGAGGATGCGGCGACCAACCAGGCCATCGGCAAGCATGGCCTGCCGCTGATCGCAGCGCGCGCGGCCGGCGGGCGGCGGGTGAATGTGCTCACCCATTGCAACGCCGGGTGGATTGCCACGGTGGACTGGGGCACGGCGCTGGCGCCGATCTATATGGCGCATGATGCGGGCATCGATGTGCATGTGTGGGTGGAGGAGACGCGCCCGCGCAACCAGGGCGCCTCGCTCACCGCCTGGGAGCTTGGCAAACATGGCGTCAATCACACCGTGATCGCGGACAACGCGGGCGGGCACATGATGCAGCGCGGCGATGTGGACCTGGTGATCGTCGGCACTGACCGCGTGACGCGCGCGGGCGATGTCGCCAACAAAATCGGCACCTACCTCAAGGCGCTGGCGGCGCGCGACAACGGCGTGCCGTTCTGGGTCGCCCTGCCCTCCTCCACCATCGACTGGACGATCAGCGATGGTCTTGCCGATATTCCCATCGAGGAACGCGCCGCTTCGGAAGTGACGACGATGACCGGGCGCGCGCTCGATGGTTCGATCGCGACGATCCGCGTGGTGCCCAAGGACAGCCCGGCGGCGAACCCGGCGTTTGATGTGACGCCGGCGCGGCTGGTCTCGGGGCTGATCACCGAACGCGGGCTGTGCGATGCAAACGAGTTCGCGCTGCGCGAAATGTTCAGGGATCTTGCGTAAATCCCTGGCGCTGCTGCTGGGGCTGGCCGGTTGCGTGGCGCCGGATGCGCACGCGCCGCGCTTCGCGCAGGTGCCGTATGAGAGTTTTTCGCGGACCGATGCCGTGGCCGTGGCGATGGACGAATGGCGGCTCTGGGGCAGCCGTGTGGACGATTCAGGCGGGGCTGACTACCACAAGAGCCCGGCCAGCATGGCGGAGCGTCAGCCGGGCCTGTGGGAGCGTGTGGGCGAGTATTGGTGGGAGGGCCTGAACGCCAACGCCCACGACGCCGCCTACACCGGCAAGCATGACGCGCGGGGCCGGGTGTTTCCCCCCGCCGATGATGGCACCTATGCGTGGTCGGCGGCGTTCATATCGTATGTGATGCGCATCGCGGGGGCCGGGGCGGCGTTTCCCTACGCGCCGGACCATGCAAAATACATCAACTACGCCGCCCGCGCGGCGCAAGGCGATATCAAAAATCCGCTGCTGATCGCCGAAAACCCCGCCAGCTACGCGCCGCGCCTGGGGGATCTGGTGTGCTTCCCGCGTGCGGGGGCGAGTCGGCTGCGCTTCCAGGACCTGCCAACGGCGGCAAATTTCCCCGCGCATTGCAGCATCGTTGTGGCGGGCGGGGTGGAGCGCTTAAGCGTGATCGGCGGCAATGTGGATGATGCCGTGACGATGGAGCATCTGAGCACCAACGCCACGGGAGAGCTAAGCGGCAACCGGGAGAACTGGTTCGTGGTGCTGCGGGTGATGTATCTGCGCTAGATCGCGTTGCGATAGAGGTTCAAAAGCATCGGCTGCTCGAAGACATAGGCGCCATCCCGCAGCCCGGCGGCGAATAATTTGCGAACCTCCTCGGTCTCCACATTCTCACGCTGGATATTGTTGAAGGTCTGGCCTGTCACGCGGGTCACCATCGCCTCGAAATTCTCGTAGCGCGGATATTGCACATAACGCAACAGCGCCGCGCTGGCGAAGAGCCGCCGCGCGGTGCGCGCCAGCGCCGCCTGGGCAGCGTTGCGCACCACCGTTTCGTCGTTGAAGGGGCGCATGACCGGAAAATGCGTGCCGGTCATCGCCGGTTCCACTACGCAGAGAAAGCCGGTGGCGCGTTTGAGCACGCGCGCGGCCTCGGTGAGGGCGGCGTCCATTTCGGCCATGGGCACATGATGCAGCGAGCGGAAGAAGAACACGCCGTCAACGCTTTGGTCGGCCAGAGGCAAGGCCTGCGCCTTGCCCTCAACGAAGGTGAGGCCCGCGACCGGCGGGGCGGCGCGGTTTTTCGCGGCCTGGATGGGGTCTGGCTCGACGCCCAGCACGGTTGCGCCGCGCGTGCAAAGCTCGCGGGCGACAATGCCGGGGCCGCAGCCGATGTCAACAACGCTGAGGCCATCGACCGCCAGCAACGCCGCGACGGCGCCGATGTCGGTAAGTTCGCCCAGATCCTGGCGTGTGGTTTCCAAAATGAATTGATCCTTGGTTTAAGAGGAGGTTATTTCAACGCCGTCTGGCCAAACAGAATCTTGGCGGCTTCCGGCGTTACGGTCGGCGCGGGGTTGGTCTCCTTGGCCAGCGCGTAGGCGCGCGCCACGGCCGGGCGGGCGCCCATGGCATTGAACCAGCGTTGCAGATGCGGAAAGTCGTTGAGGTCCTGCTGCTGGCGCTCATAGGGGACGATCCACGGATAGCAGGCCATATCGGCAATGGAGTAGCCGCCCGCGATGAACTCACGGTCCGCCAGGCGCTTGTTCAGCACGCCGTAGAGCCGGTTGGTCTCCTTGATGTAGCGTTCCATCGCGTAGGGAATGCGCTCGGGCGCGTAGATGCCGAAGTGGTGGTTCTGTCCCGCCATCGGCCCCAGCCCGGCCATCTGCCAGTAGAGCCATTGCAGCACCTCGTATTTTTCGCGCGGCGCGGCGGGGAGAAACTTGCCCTCCTTCTCGGCGAGATATTCCAAAATGGCACCGGATTCGAAAACACTGAGCGGCGCGCCGCCGTCCGCCGGGGCGGTGTCCACAATCGCGGGGATGCGGTTGTTGGGCGCGATCTTCAGGAAATCCGGCGCGAATTGCTCGCCCTTGGAGATGTTGACCGGGATGATTTTATAGGGCGTTGCGGCCTCTTCAAGAAAAATGGTGATCTTGTGGCCGTTGGGCGTGGTCCAATAGGAAAGTTCGATCATGCTGTCGCGTCCTTATGCGAGGGCCTTGGAGGCCATTTCGTAGGTGTTCGGGCTGAGTTTTTCCTTGGCGAGGATGCGCTCCAGCTGCGCCTTCATCAAGCTCTGGCGCGCGGCATCATAACGCCGCCAGCTGCCCATCGCGGTGGTCAGCCGTGCCGCGATCTGCGGGTTGGTTTCATCCAGCATGAGGATGGTATCGGCGAGACGTTGATAGCCGGCACCGGTTATCTCGTGGAATTTCGAAGGATTGGCCGCGAACGCGCCGATGAGCGCGCGCACGCGGTTGGGGTTGCGCAGATCAAAATCCTTATGCCTGGTCAGCGCCTGCACGCGCGCCAGCGTATCCGGCGCGCCGGCGCGGGCCTGCACGGAGAACCATTTGTCCAGCACCAGCGCGTTGGTATGCCATTGGTCATAGAAGCTGGCGAAGGCATCGTCGCGGCGCTCATCCGCGACCTCGGCCAGATTGACCAGGGCGGCCAGCGTGTCGGTCATGTTTTCGCCGGAGAGGAATTGCGCGCCGGCCAGGGTGTTGTCCCCCGCGGCGGAGAGGTAAGCCAGCGCGGCGTTCTTCAACGCGCGGCTGGCGATGGCGTGGCCCGATACGTCCGATGCGGCAACGGCGGCGAAATGCGCGTAGACGGCGAAGAAATCCTCACGCAGCGCCTCGCCCAACGCCTGGCGCGCCGCCTCGCGCACAAAGCGGATGGCATCGGGATCGACAATGCTCATGGCGTCGGCAAGCAAGGTTTCACCCGGGAGAAGCAAGGCTTCAGCGGCGAAGGCGGGGTCGCGCGCGGCATCGCGCAGGGTCGCGGCGACGGCTTCCAGCAGACCTGCATCAAGCGTGAACGCCTGACCCGCCTGATGCGCCTGCACGGCATCGAGCAGCACCAGCGTTGCATATTGCTGCAAGGCATCCCAACGGTTGAAGAGGTCGGCGTCCTTCGCCGCGAGGAAGGCCAGACGTTCGCGGCTCTGGCCCTGCAACTTTACCGGAGCGGAGAAATTGCGAAACAGCGAGGGCGTGGGAGGCTCACTTATATTATGGAAGGTGTAGCTCTGTTGCGGCTGCGCCAGGATCAGCGTTTCGGTGTGGATCTCATTTCCATTGGCATCGAGCAGACCCATTGAGACCGGGATCATGAAGGGTTGCTTCACCTTCTGGCCGGGCGTGGGGGCGGTGTGCTGGCGCAGGGTGAGCGTGTAGCTCTGCGCGGCGGGATCATAGGACTCAGTAAAGGAGATTTCCGGCGTGCCGGCTTGCTCGTACCAGCGCATGATCTGTTTCAGATCAATATCGGTGGCGGCTTGCATGGCCGCGAAAAAATCCTCGACCGTGGCGGCGCAATTGTCGTTTTCGGCGATGTAGATATCCATGCCCTTGCGGAAAGCCTCGCGGCCCATGAGCGTGCGGTACATCCGCACCACCTCCGCGCCCTTCTCGTAGATCGTCGTGGTGTAGAAATTATTGATTTCCAGATAGCTCGCAGGGCGGACCGGGTGGGCGAGCGGCCCCGCGTCGTCACGGAACTGGGTGGCGCGCAAGGTCCGCACATCGGTGATGCGTTTCACCGCGGCGGAGAACTGATCGGCCATGTATTCCTGGTCGCGGAAAACGGTCAGGCCCTCCTTCAAGGAAAGCTGGAACCAGTCCCGGCAGGTGACGCGATCGCCGGTCCAGTTATGGAAGTATTCATGCGCGATGACGCGCTCGACGCCCTGGAAATCGGCATCCGTCGCGGTGGCGGGGCTGGCCAGCACATAGGCGGTGTTGAAGATGTTGAGGCCCTTGTTCTCCATCGCGCCGGCGTTGAAGTCGCTCACCGCGGCGATGTTGAAAATATCGAGGTCGTACTCCAGACCGAAGGTGTCTTCATCCCATTTCATGGCATTCTTCAGCGCATACATGGCGTGGCCGCAGCGCGTCTCATCACCGGCGGCAACCCAGATGCCAAGCGCCACCTCGCGGCCGGAGGCGGTGGTGAAACTGTCTTTCACCGCGACGAGATCAGCCGCCACCAGCGCGAAGAGATATGAGGGTTTAGGGTGCGGGTCTTCCCAGGTGGCCCAAATCTGCGTGCCCGCCGCGCCGCTGGCGGTGTTGTTGCCGTTGGAGAGCAGGACGGGGTATTTGGATTTATCGGCGCGCAGGGTGACCTTGTAGCGGGCCATTACGTCCGGGCGGTCAGGGAAAAAAGTGATCTTGCGGAAGCCCTCTGGCTCGCATTGCGTGAAGAAGCCGGTGCCCGACATGTAGAGGCCGGATAATTCGGTGTTCGTCTCGGGGATGATTTTCACCTCGGTTTCCAGGGTGAAAACATCGGGCACATCATTCAGCGTGAGCGAGGATTCAGTGAGGACGTAACGGTTGCCGCCCAATGCCTGGCCGTTGAGCTTAATGCCGCGCAGCTCCAGATGCCGCCCGTCCAGCACCAGCGGGCCTGGGGCCTGGCGGCGAAAGTTCAGCGTGGCGCGCACGATGGTGGCGGCGGGGTCCAGCGTGAAATCCAGCGCCACCTCGTCCACCAGGAACACCGGCGGGGTGTAGTCCGCCAGGTTGATTGCCTTGCGCGGTGAGATCTGTCCGTCGGCCATGTGTGTTCCTTATCCTACTAGCGAAATGCCCTGCCCGTCGCATATGGTGCGGCATGGCTGATGGTACACCTCATTTAAGCTTGCGGATTTATCCCCGGATTGCCGGGATCGGGCAAGCCGCGTGGGACGCATGCGCGGGGTGCGATAATCCGTTTGTGTCCTATGCGTTTCTCTCGGCGCTGGAGGACAGCGGCTCGGTGGGGCCGCGCACGGGGTGGCACCCGCGCTACATAACGCTGTGCGATGAGGCGGGCGCGGTGGTGGCGGTGGCGCCGGTGTACGCGAAAACCAACTCCTACGGGGAATATGTGTTCGACCATGGCTGGGCGAACGCCTTCGAGCAGGCGGGCGGGAAATATTATCCGAAATTGCAGGTGGCAGTGCCGTTCTCGCCGGTGCCGGGGCCGCGCCTGCTCGTGCGCGCCGGGGTGCCTTATGGCGCGCTGGCGGCGGCGCTGGAGCAATTGGCGGAGGAGCTGGGGTGCTCGGGCGCGCATGTGACATTTTGCACGCAGGCGGAATACGCGGCGCTGGGCGCGGCCGGGTGGCTGCAACGGCTGGGCACGCAGTTCCACTGGGAGAATGAGGGCTATGGGCGTTTCGAGGATTTTCTCGGCGCGCTGGCCTCGCGCAAGCGCAAGGCGATAAAGCGCGAGCGGCGCGAGGCGCAAGCTGGGCTGGAATTTCGGGCGCTGAGCGGGGCGGAACTGACGCCGCAGGTGTGGCGCGCGTTTTACAAATTCTACACCTCGACCGTGGATCGCAAATGGGGCGGGGCGTATCTGACGCCGGAATTTTTTACCCTGTTGGGCGAGCGGCTGGGGGAGAGCGTTGTGTTGATGTTCGCCGAGCGCGATGGGCAGCCGATTGCGGGCGCGCTGAATTTGCGCAGCCGCGATGTGCTGTATGGGCGCAACTGGGGCAGCACGGAGGATGTGCCGTTTCTGCATTTCGAGCTGTGTTATTATCAGGCGATCGATTACGCGATTGCCCATGGCATGAAGCGCGTGGAGGCCGGGGCACAGGGCGAGCACAAAATCCAGCGCGGGTATCTGCCCCGGCCGACGTATTCGGCACATTATATAAGACATGCGGGGTTGCGCCGCGCGGTGGGGGATTTTTTGGAGGCGGAACGGCTGGAGATGGAAGCGGCGATGGCGGCGATGACGGAGGAGAGCCCGTATAAGAAGGAGTGAGGGGGGATTGCAGGGGTGATCCCTGCATATTCACCGCGTCTTATTTCGGTTGCCGGACCAGGAAGGCCGCCATGGCCGGAATTCGTGGGATGGGTGCCGCGAAGCGAAACCCATCAACCAGGATGCGGTATGAAAACGATGGGTATCGCTATGCTCACCCATCCTACGCTTGCTATACCCCTTCCAGGGGCGAATCCCATGGTGGCAACTTCACGCCGGGCGCAGAATGGTTTAACCCGCATTGGATGACAAAAGTTCGCTTCGCGCCCAGCCCCACGGGGTATCTGCATGCCGGCAACGCCCGCGCCGCTTTGGTAAATTATCTGTTCGCCCGGCATGAGGGGGGAAAATTTCTCCTCCGGCTGGATGATACGGACAGCGAGCGGGGCCGCCCGGAGTATGAGCAGGGGATTTATGACGACCTGCGCTGGCTGGGGATCACCTGGGACGAGACGGCCAAACAATCAGAGCGCACGGCGCGCTATGAGGAGGTGGCCGAACGGCTGAAGGCGGCGGGGCGGTTGTATCCGTGTTTCGAGAACGAGGACGAGCTGGCGGCCAAGCGCGCGGCGCTGGTGAAGCGCAAGCTGCCCCCGGTTTATGACCGCGCGGCGCTGAGCATGACGGCAGAGCAGCGCGCCACGGCGGAGGCCAACGGCAAGCGGCCGTATTGGCGCTTTAAGCTCTCCGATGGCGGGGTGGCGTGGCAGGACCTGGTGCTGGGCGGGCGGAGCATCAAGCTCGGCACGGTCTCCGACCCGGTGCTGATCCGCGCGGATGGCACGCCGCTGTATACCTTCACCTCGGTGGTGGATGACGCGGATATGGGGATCACCCATATCATCCGGGGTGAGGACCATGTCTCCAACACCGCCGTGCAGATTGATCTGTTTCAGGCGGTGAGCAAGGGGCCGCTGCCGCGTTTCGCGCATCTGCCGCTGATCTCGGGCGGCGATGGGGAGAAGCTCTCCAAGCGGATCGGCAGTATCTCGCTGCGCAGCCTGCGGGCGGATGGCGTGGAGCCGGGGGCGATTGCGGCGTATCTGGCGCGGCTGGGCACCAATAAGGATGCCGCGCCGCTGGGAATGGCGGAGCTGATCGCGGCGTTCAACATTGCTGATTTTGGCCGCTCGCCGCCGCGTTTTGATGCACGGCAGTTGCTCGCGCTGAACCGCAAGCTGCTGCACGCGCTAAGCTTTGAGGATGTGAAAGCCCGCCTGCCGGATGGGGCCGGGGAGGATTTCTGGCATGCCATTCGCGGCAATCTCGACATGTTGAGCGAGGCGCGGCGCTGGTGGGAAGTGGTGCATGGCGATTTTCTGCCGCGTGAGATTAAGGGCAGCGAGGCGGTGCTGAAGGCCGCGCTGGAGACGCTGCCCCCTGCCCCGCTGGGCCCGGATTCATGGAAAGCCTGGACCACGGAGATTGCCGCCGCGACCGGGGCGGCGGGGCGGGCGCTGTATCATCCGCTGCGGGTGGCGCTCACCGGCGAGGATCAGGGACCGGAAATGGCGGGGCTTCTGCCGCTCATCGGGCATGGGCGCACCATGGCGCGGTTACGGCGCTTCGTTGTATAGCGGGCGCTGCCCGGCTAAGACGGTCCGGGCTGAACGGTAGGGTCGGGCGCGTGGTTGATATTTTTGACGAGGTTTCAGAGGATCTGCGCAATGAGCGCGCGGTTGTGCTCGCCAAACGCTATGGCGGGCTCCTGCTGCTCGCGATGCTGGCTGTACTGGCGGGGGTGGGCTGGCAGCAGTTTCATGCCTGGTATCAGCAGAAGCAGAACGAGAAGGCCGCCACTGCGTATCTGGCCCTGACCAAGCCGCTGGATGCCGCCGGGACGGGCCTGAGCGGCGCCGCGGCGCTCACGGGGGCAAAAGCCCTGACCAATTTCGCGGCCAGTGCGCCGGAAGGCTACCGCACGCTGGCTGATTTGCGCGCCGCCGCGCTTTATGCCGGCGCCGGAGAGACCACGCAGGCCGAGGGCCTGTGGAACAACGTGGCCGATGATACCGGCGCCGATCCGCTGCTGCGCGGCCTCGCCAACTTGTTATGGGCGCAGCACGCGCTGGGCAGCGCGCCGGATGGCGAGGTGCTCGCCCGGCTGAAACCGCTGACCACCGACACCAACGCCTACCATGGACTGGCGCGCGAAACGCAGGCGCTGGTTTATCTGCATGAAGGCAAAAGCGATCTGGCAAAGGCCCTGCTCACGCAGATCGCGGCCGATCCCGGCTCCCCGGACGGCGTGCGCAACCGCGCCGAAGGCTTGCTTGCAAAGTTGAACGGATGACAAAAATCATGATGCGACGTCGTACGGCCCTTACCCTCTCGCTTGGCCTGCTGGCCACCGCCTGCTCCAAGCCAAAGGTGGCGATTATCGGCACGCAGATACCTGTGCTGCCCGATACCGGGGCGCTGAACGTGAGCGCCAACGCGCCGCCGGTGAGCCTGCCGCCTGCCGTGGCGCTGGCGGACTGGCCCCAGGTGCTGGGAAATGCCGCGCATGCGCCGGGCAATGCCACGGGGCCGCTTGGGCTCAACCGGCATTGGGTGGCCTCGGCCGGACAGGGCGGCGGTTTCCGCCAGCCGTTGCAAGCCAGCCCCCTCCTCGCAAATGGCCAGGTCTTCAGCATGGACGCCGCCGCCGCGGTGAGCGCCTTCTCCGCCGCGGACGGCGCGAGGGTGTGGCACACCGTGACACGGCCGAAGCATTCCAACGAGCCCAATATCGGCGGCGGCATCGGCTATGACCAGGGGCGGATCTACGCCACCACCGGCTATGGCGAACTGCTCGCGCTGGATGCCGGCTCAGGCAAAATCCTCTGGCGGCAGGCGCTTGATTTTCCTGCCCGGACCGCGCCGATGATCGCGGGCGGGCTGGTGGCGCTGATCACGCAGAACGACCTGCTGCTCACCTTCAATGCCGCGACCGGCGCGCCGGGCTGGCGCTTCACCGGCCAGGTGCTGCAAAACACCGGCCCCGCCGTTGCCGTATCCGGCGCCCCGGCCTTTGCCGATGGCATTGTTGTCGCCGGGTTCGCCTCCGGCATGCTGGCGGCGCTGGATGCGAATTCCGGCACGACGCTGTGGGAGCAGAGCCTCGCGGCCGCCTCCGGCCAGGCCAGCTCGCTCGACTTCTCCGATATCGTGGCGCCGCCGGTGATCTCGGGCGGGGTGGTGTATGCGCTGGGCCTGGGCAATACCGCCATGGCGGTGGATCTGCATTCGGGCGCCAAGGTGTGGACGCATAGCGCCAGCGGCTCGCAGCCGTTCTGCCTGGCCGGGGGCTTCGCCTTTTTGCTGGACAGCACGCAGACGCTCACCGCCATCCATGCCGATGACGGGCTGGTCAGCTGGTCTTTGCCGATGCCGGCGTTCGCCAACATGAAAAAGAAAAAAAACCCCGTGCTCTGGGCCGGACCGGTGCTGGTGAACAGCACGCTGGTGCTTACCAGCAGCCACGGCGAAATCGCGCTGGTCGATCCGGTGGCGGGGGTTATCAAATCCACCGCCAAGCTGGCAGGCCCCGCGGATATGGCGCCGATTGCCGCGGGCGGGCTGCTGCTGCAGCTCACGCGTGACGCCAAACTCACAGCCTACGGCTGAAGCCGCCATGACCCCGCGCGTTGTCATTACCGGCCGGCCGAATGTCGGAAAATCGACCCTGTTCAACCGGCTGGTGGGGTCACGGCTTGCGCTGGTCGCCGATACGCCGGGGGTGACGCGCGACCGCAAGGAAGCCGAGGCGACGCTGGCGGGCACCAAGGTGCTGCTGGTGGACACCGCCGGGCTGGAGGAAGCAGCACCCGACACGCTGCCGGGGCGCATGCGCGCCTCCACCAGCCGCGCGGTGGATGAGGCGGATCTGGTGCTCTTTGTGTTCGATGCGCGCGCCGGGCTGCTGCCGGAGGATAAGCATTTTGCCTCCTGGCTGCGCCGCACGGGCAAAAAGGTGCTGGTGGTGGCCAATAAGGCCGAGGGGCGCGGCGGGGCGGCGGCCACCATGGAAGCCTATGAGCTGGGCCTGGGCGAGCCGGTAGGGATTTCCGCCGAGCATAACGAGGGCGTTTATGATCTGATGCGCGATATCGCGGATCTGCTGCCGCCGCCGCCGGAAGAGGGCGCGGAGGATGCGGAGAATCTGCCGCTGCATTTCGCCATCGTCGGGCGGCCGAATGCCGGGAAATCGACACTGCTGAACCATCTGCTGGGCGAGCAGCGGATGATTACCGGGCCGGAGCCGGGGCTGACGCGCGACGCGGTGGCGGTGGACCTGACCGGGCCGGATGGGAAATTATACCGGCTTGTCGACACCGCGGGCTTGCGCAAGCGGGCAAAGGTGGATGAGGGGCTGGAGCGGATGTCCACCTCGTCATCCATCGAGGCGCTGAAGCGGGCCGAGATGGTGGTTCTGGCGGTGGATGCCGTGCAGGGCGTGCAGGAGCAGGATTTGCACATCGCCCGGCTGATTGAGCGCGAGGGCCGCGCCTGCGTGATCGCGCTGACCAAATGGGACGCGGTGGAAGACCGCGCGAAGGCGAAGCAGGCGGCGATTGACCGGATTTCGATTTCGCTCTCGCAGATGAAAGGCATCACGCTGGTGCCTTTGTCGGCCGAGACCGGCGAGGGGGTGGGCAAGCTGTTCCCCGCCATCCGCGAGACCTATGAGAAATGGAACACGCGCGTGCCCACCAGCGCGCTGAACCGCTGGTTTGAACATGCGCTGGAGCGCTTTCCGCCGCCGATGGTGGAAGGACGGCGGCTGAAGCTGCGCTATATCACGCAGGTGAAGGCCAGGCCGCCGACGTTTGCGCTGTTTGGCACGCGCGCCGAGATGGTGCCCGATACCTACATGCGCTATCTGGTGAACTCGTTGCGTGATGCGTTCGAGATGCCCGGCGTGCCGATCCGCATCATGCTGCGCGGGACGGACAACCCTTACCACGAGAAGTAACCGCGGCCGGGCGCAAATGCCATGAAACGGTCATCCTGGCCCCCTCGCCGCGCGGCGGAGCGGCGGCTAGGAAGCGGGTATGCGTTATGTCTTGTTTTGCATGCTCGTGCTCATTGGCGCCCCGGCGGCGGCGCATGTGGGAGATATTCCCGCAGGCCCTCACGCCGGAGCCGTGTCCTATGACGATAATCAGGCGATCATGGTTCCGGCGGGCTCAAAGGCGCGCGATGCCGCGGGGCTGGCGGATGCGGAGATTTGCGTAAAAGCGGGCTCGCGCGCGCAATATAACCTGCAGGCGTATTTCACCGCGCATAAAATTCCGCTGCGGGAATTCGCGTTTCAGGAAACTGGCGAGATGCACGACGCCTACCGGGACGGGCGGTGCGATGCGATAACCGCGCGCAGATCCGTGCTGACCGCTCTGCGGGCCAGCGTGGGGCGCGATGATCTCATCCTGCCCGATAATCTTGGCAACCATTTCATCCACGCCGCGGCGCTGGCTGCACACACCACAAAGGAAAATACCCATGGCCTTTAAGCAAATTTTGCAACGTGTCACGGCGTTGGTGGCGGCATCCTCGCTGCTGCAGGCGCCGCTGGCTTATGGCGATGTGCTGACACCGCAGCCCGGCGGGCCGGCGGCTGTGCGCGCGCAGATGGTGGGGCGCGAGCCGGCGATGAGCCAGGCGCAGGAGATCGCCCTGCTGCGCAAGCATGTGAAATATGTGTTCGTGATCTTTCAGGAAAATCGCTCGTTCGATTCCTATTTCGGCACATTCCCCGGCGCCAACGGGCTGTTCACGCAGCCGGCGGACAAGACGCCCGGCTTTGTTCAGCCGATTGAAAACGTGGACGGCAGCATGGGCACGATCTCGCCTTTCCGCATCGGCCCGGACCAGTACGCCGCGGACCTTGATGACGTGGACCATTCGTATGTCATCATGGCGCATAAGATGGATGTGACGAACGGCGTTGCGAAGATGGACAATTACGCGCTGGATGAAGAAAAGAAATACATGCCGCACGGGCAGGGCGTGCCCTCGCTGATGGCCAAGCAGATGGGCGAGCTGACGATGGCCTATGAGAACTGCGACACTGTTCCTTATCTGTGGAATTATGCCAGCCGCTTCGTGCTGTTCGATAGTATTTTCCAGCATACCATGGGGCCGTCCGCTCCGAACGCGATTGTGATGATCGCGGGGCAGACCGGCGAGACGCAATGGGTGAAGCACCCCAATGAGGCCGACGGCGCCAAGGGGCTGCTCAAGGGCCAGGGCGAACCCGTGATCACCGATAATGACCCGGTTTGGGGTACAGGCGGCGCGGGGGATACCAGCGGCATGCCGCAGAACCCGCAGGATGGCGCGAAACATGCCGTGATTCCGGCGCTGAACCAGACCTACGCCTCGCTGCCGCTGAGCATGACCGGGGATAGCGCGCAGAAGGTAACGGCGGCGGATAAAGACCCGGCCACCGACCTCGCCGATGTGCGCCAGGATATTCCCGCCCTCGCCGCCAGCAACGTGAACGCCGTGCCGTGGGGCTGGTACGAGGAGGGCTATGACGCGGAACCGAATGACGCGGCGCATGGCGGGTATATCGGCCATCACAACGGGCCGCAGTATTTCGGCTATGTCGCCAACAACCCGGAGATGACCGCGCATCTGCACGGGCTTGGCGATTTCTACAACGCAATCAGCGCTGACAAGCTTTCACCCACCGGGGGCGTGTATTATCTGCGCGGGGGGTTCCAGAATATCGAAGGCATGAAGCCCGCGCTGAATGATCCGGCGGTGCAGCATAATTTCCAGGGCGATGACGACCATCCGGGTTACTCGGATTCAGCGATTTCCGAGGCGCAGGTGGCGCGTGAGGTGAATGCCATCGCGCGGAGCAAATACTGGGCGCAATCGGCCATTATCATCACCTATGATGAATCGGCCGGGGATTACGACCATGTGCCGCCGCATTTCGTGGAATACGGCCCGCAGGGTCTGCCGCTCTCGCCTGGCCCGCGCATTCCGCTCATTCTCATCAGCCCCTATGCGCGCGTGCATGTGGTCAGCCATGAGACCGGGAATCAGGCCAGCGTGATCAAATTCATCGACATGCTCTATCATCTTCCGCCGCTGGCGGATCTACCCGATGAGGCGCAGGCGCGCGCGGCGGGGCTTGGCATGTTCAAGCAGGCGTATCTGGGCCCGGCGGATGACAAGACCCCAGGGGTGGGCGATCTGCTCTCAGCCTTTGACCCGGCGCGGCTGGAAGGCAAGGCAAGCCCCCTGCCCGCTGCTTACGCGATCACGCCCGATGCAACGGCGATACCGCCCGACAACAACCAGGGTTGCAAGGTGATCGGCGTTGTGCCGGTGGACATTGCCAAAGGCATCGTCAACCATATTCCGGCCGATTTTAACCCGCGCCCGCAGACCGATCCGACGGCGGCGCAATAGGCCGAGGCGGGTTAACCCGCCTCGCGCAGAACTTCCAGCTCCAGCCAGCGTTCTTCAGCCGTCACCAGGCGCTCCTGCGCCTCGGTGAGGGCGTTGGAGGCGGCTTTGAATTTTTTGATGTCTTTGTTGTAGAGGCCGGGCTCGGCGAGGATGGCCTCGCTCTTCTTCACCGTGGCGTGGAGTTTTTCGATCTCGGCGGTCAGCGTTTTCAACTCGTGCTGCTGCTTGAAGGTCATTTTTCCCGCGGCCGGAGCAGCTGGCGCGTTGGTGGGCGCCAGCGCCGCGGTGCGGGCGGTGGTTTTCTGTTTTACCGGCTCGGCCAGAACATGGCCGCGCTGGGCCAGCATGTCAGAATAGCCGCCGGCGTATTCGACCCATTTGCCATCGCCCTCGGCCACCAGGGTTGAGGTGGCGACGCGGTCCAGAAAGTCACGGTCATGGCTGACGAGCAGGATGGTGCCGGGGTATTCGCCCAGCATTTCCTGCAGCAGGTCCAGGGTTTCCAGGTCGAGGTCGTTGGTTGGTTCGTCCAGGATGAGTAGGTTGGAGGGTTTGGCCAGGGCGGCGGCCAGCAAAAGCCGCCCCCGCTCGCCGCCTGAGAGGGTGCCGACCGGGGTGCGCGCCTGCTCGGGCTTGAAGAGGAAGTCCTTCATGTAGCCGATGACGTGGCGGCTCTGCTCGCCGACCTGGACCGTGTCGCTCTTGCCGCCGGTGAGGGTGCTGGCCAGGGTCACCGCCGGGTCCAGCGCGGCGCGCTGTTGGTCGAGGGTGATGACGTTGAGGTTGGTGCCTAGTTTCAGCTCGCCGGAATCGGGTTGCTCCTGGCCGAGGAAGAGTTTCAGCAGCGTGGATTTGCCAGCGCCATTGGGGCCGACGATGCCGAGCCGGTCGCCGCGCAGCACGCGCAGGGTGAGGTCCTTCACGATCGGCCGGGCGGCGTAGGATTTGTTGATCTTGTCCGCCACCACCACCAGCTTGCCGGACGTTGCGGCATCGGCGGCGCCCATTTTGGCGGCTTCGCCCTGTTTGTTGTATTCGCGCTTGGCCTGGCGCAGCGCCGCCAGCCCGGCGACGCGCTTGACGTTGCGTTTGCGCCGCGCGGTGACGCCGTAGCGCAGCCAGTCTTCCTCACGCGCGATCTGGCGGCCGAGCTTATGGAAATCGCGCTCCTCCTGTTCCAGCACCTCGTCGCGCCAGGCCTCGAAATGGGCGAAGCCGCGGTCGAGCCTGCGGGTCTGGCCACGGTCCAGCCAGACGATGCTGCGGGAGAGTTTTTCGAGCAGACGGCGGTCATGGCTGATGAGGACGATGCCGGCGGAGAGGCTTTTCAGCTCGGATTCCAGCCATTCGATGGCCGGAAGGTCGAGGTGGTTGGTGGGCTCGTCAAGCAGCAAAAGGTCGGGGTTGGGGGCCAGGGTGCGGGCCAGGGCGGCGCGGCGGGCCTCGCCGCCGGAGAGGTTTTTGGGCTTTTCCAGCCCGGTGAGGCCAAGCTGCTCCAGCAGATATTTGGCGCGGTAATGGTCATCGTTGGGGCCGAGGCCGTCCTCGACATACTCCATGGTGTTGGCGAAGGCGGAGAGATCGGGCTCCTGCGGCAGGTAGCGCATGGTGGTGCCGGGTTGCAGGAAGCGGGTGCCGCCGTCGAAGGCGATCTCGCCCGAGGCGATTTTGAGCAGGGTGGATTTGCCCGAGCCGTTGCGCCCGACCAGGCAGATGCGCTCGCCGGCGCCAACGCCGATCCCCGCGCCATCAAGCAGGGGGACGGAGCCGAGGGAGACACGGATATCGGTGAGGAGCAGCAGCGGAGGAGAAGCCATGCAGGGCTTGTGGCCGCAGATGCCCGCTAACTCAAGGGGCGGCGGCGCAGGCGCGCCATGCCAGCACGCCGCGCGCGGCGGCGATGCCGGTGGCGAGGCAGGCTTGCAGCAGGTAGCCGCCGGTTGGGGCCTCCCAATCCAGCATCTCCCCGGCCGCGAACACGCCGGGGCGGCGGCGGAGCATCAGGTTTTCGTCCAGCTCGCCCAGCGCGATGCCCCCGGCGGTGGAGATGGCGCGCGCCAGGCCGGCGGGAGCGGTTAAGCGCAGCGGCAGGGATTTGATGAGCGGGGCCAGGGGTGTTGCATCGCCGGCATGGCGGGCCTCCTGCACCAGAGCGATGGCCGCCGGGGAGAGGCCGGCGCGCTTGCGCAGGATATTGGTGAGGGATTCGCTGCCGCCGCCCGCCAGGCGGGTGGTCAGGGTCTCGGCGGTGAGGTCCGGGCGCAGATCGAGGCGCAGTTCGGCCATGCCGTCGCGGGCGATGAGATCACGCGCGGGGGCTGAAAGCGCATAAACGGCGCCGCCCTCGACGCCCTCGCGGGTGAGCATCAGCTCGCCGGGGACGCTCTGCCCGGCGCAGGAGAGGGTGATGCGCTTGAGCGGAGTGCCCGCGAAGCGCTGCGAGAGGTGCTGTGACCAATTCACCCTGAAGCCGCAGTTGGCCGGGCGCAAAGGGGAGATGTGGACATCGGGCAGCAGCGCGGTCCAGCCGCCATCGGCGCCCAGGCGGGGCCAGGAGGCGCCGCCCAGAGCCAGGACCACGGCATCGGCGGCATAAGTGGCGCCATCGGCAAATTGCAGGCGGCCGGTGGCGTCCCAGCCGGTCCAGCTGGCGCGGGTGACAAGCTGCACGCCCAAGGCCGCCAGCCGCTTGATCCAGGCGCGCAGCAGGGGGCTGGCTTTCATGGCTGTGGGGAATACGCGGCCGCTGCTGCCCACGAACGTCGGCTGGCCGAGCCCGGCGCACCAGGCGCGCAGCGCCTCGGGCGGGAAAGCGGCAAGACGGGGAGACATCCAGCCCGCCGCCGGGCCATAGCGGGTGAGGAAGCGCTCCATCGGCTCGGAATGAGTGATGTTGAGGCCGCCGCGCCCGGCCATCAGAAATTTACGCCCGAGGCTTGGCATACGCTCAAACACGGTGACGGCCAGACCGGCCTGGGCCAGCGTCTCGGCGGCCATCAGCCCGGCGGGGCCGCCGCCGATGATCGCGGCGCGGTAAGGAGGGGGGAGCGGCTCAGTCACGCGCCCTTATGCACCGGGCAACGGGGGAAATGCCACCTCTCCAACCGGGCGATGCAGAACCCGCCCGGCAAGGCGCTTTAAAACATCGAGCAGGAGCAGGAACAGCAGCGCGCTGGCGGTGATCGCGGACAGGATGACGGGGCCGAGCGGCGCCATGAGGATGCCCCAGCCGGCGGCGGCAAGGCTGGAGCCAACCATGGCGGCGGTTGCCGCCGCCAGCCACGGGCCCGGCGCGGAGGACCAGAACCAGCGCTCCTCGCGCACCACATAAACGCTGGCCTGCACCGCCAGCATGAGGGTGAGAAACGAGAGCGTGCGGATTTGCGGCAGCGGCAGATGCCAGAGCGCGCGCCCGGCCAGCAGCATCAGCGTGACGTAGCCCAGCGTCGCCAGCCCGTAGAGGCAGCCCTCGGCGATGATGCGCCCGATCCGCCAATGGCGGGGATGCGCGCTTGGCAACGCGCTGTCGGTGGTGATCGCCATGGTGAGGAAGTCGTTCACGATGAGGAGCAGCACCATGAGCAGCGGGGTGAGCACCGCGTGGCCGGTGATGACCAGACCCAGCGCCAGATAGGCGGCAAAGGCGATTTTACGCACCACCATGGTGAGCGTGTAGGTGCGGATGCGCTGGAAGGCGGCGCGGCCCTCGCGGATGGCGTCGAGAATCCCGGCCAGCCCGGGCGAGGTGAGCACCAAACCGGCGGCGGCCTTGGCGACATCGGTGGCGCTTGAAACCGCGATGCCCATTTGCGCCTGGCGCAGGGCCGGGGCGTCGTTGGTGCCATCGCCGCACATGCCGACCACATGGCCCCCGCGCTGGAACAGCTTGACCAGCCGGAACTTCTGCTCAGGGAACACACCTGCAAAAACACTGAAATCATCGGGGGTTTTGAGTGTCTCCAGGGTTGCTGAGTCACACACCGGGCCGGTGATGCCGACCGCGCGGGCGATTACCGCGGCGGTCTCGGGGGCGTCGCCCGTGACCATGACGACACGCACCCCCAGCGCGCGCAGGGAGGCGATGAGGCCCGGCGCATCCTCGCGCGGCGGGTCGGCGAGGCCGAGCAGGCCGAGCAGCTGCGGCGTGCCGCCGGTGATGCGCGCGACGGCCAAAATCCGGCATCCGGCTTGCGCGAGGCGCTGACGCGCGGCTTCCTGCTCCGGGGACAGCCCCGCGGGGAGCAAGGCGCCGGGCGCGCCTTTGCGCAGCAGATCGCCGTTTGGCAGGCTCGCCTGGGCGTATTTGCGGGCGGGATCAAACGGGGCGAAGGCGGTAACGGGGGGCACCGGCACGGCGCGCGCGCGCGCGGCATCAATGATGACCTGATCGACCGGATCGCCGCCCTCCGAGGAGGCGGCGGCGGCGGCGGCCAGCACGGCGCCCTCATCGGCGCCGCCACAACAGGCGATGCTCTGAATCGAGAGCGCATTTTTGGTCAGCGTGCCGGTTTTGTCCGTACAGAGCAGACTCATCGTCGCCGCCTCGTTGATGGCGGCAAGCCGGGTTGGCAGCACCGCGCCGCGTACCAGGGTGCGCGCGGAGAGCGCGGCGGCGAGGGTGAAGGTGGAGGGCAGCGCCACCGGGATGGAGGCCAGCAGCGCGGTGAGCAGCAGGGGCACTGATTCATCGAAGCTGCGGCCGATCTCATGCGCGTAGACCAGCATCGCCAGCACGATGGCGCCGTTGATGAGCGCCAGGTCGCGCACCACGGCCAGCACCGCGCGCTGTTCACCGCTGACGCTGCGGGCATCCTGCACCAGCGAGGCGGTTTTGCCGAAATAGGTGCGCGCGCCGGTGGCGCTGACAACCCCTGTGGCCTCGCCCTGGCGGACCATGGCGCCGGCATAGGCAGTGTCTCCGGCTTTGCGTTCAACCGGCAGGGATTCGCCGGTGAGCATTGATTGGTCAATGAGGGCCGTGCCGGCGGTGATTTTGACATCGGCCGGGACCACCGCGCCGAGCGCGAGCTTGACCAGATCGCCGGGGACGAGCCCGGCGGCATCAATGCGCATCCACGCGCCATCGCGCCGGACCGAGGCCATGACCGCGAGTTTTTGGCGAAGGGCATCCACCGCGCCCTTGGCGCGCGCCTCCTGGCTGAGGCCAAGAAGGGCGTTGAAGATGAGCAAGACCGCGATGACGAGCGCCTGCGGGCCGTGCCCGAGAAAGAGTTCCAGCAGGATTGTGGCCTCAAGCATCCAGGACAGCGGGGTCCAGAGTTTTTCCGCCAGGGCGCGCGGCCAGCCCTGCGTGGTTGCAGCCACCGCGTTCGGGCCGAATTGTTGCAGCCGCGATGCGGCTTCGGCGCTGGAGAGGTCAGGTCCGGTTTGCGTGTCCATTTTGTTGTCTCTCCGGTTTGTTGTCAGCAGGGGGCGAATGCTTACCGTTGAATGTCATTTCTGTAACAATGCCGTGGCGCGCCAGGCATTTATCCGCAAAACCGATCATTCCAATCAAGATATCTAATTGTATAGCAAATTCAATGAGTATAGCGTTAGTTCCTCTGAGCACGAGCCAGGCTTTCATTAAAAACATAAGAGGAATTTTCCATGTCGCAGGATTCGAATCAGACCAATTCCGCCGAAGGTGCCGCCAACCGCCGCAGTCTGTTGCGCGGTATCGGGCTTTCCATCGGTACGGTGGGTCTTACGGCGATGGCAATGCAAACCGCGGCGGCCGATACACCCGCCGGGCCGCTGGAGCCGAAATCAGCCGCCACGCTGGCGGCGCTGACCGCGAAACTGGCCGCGCTGCCCCGCCGCCGGGATTTCAAGACCGTGCCGATGATTCTTACCTCACCCAGCCAATGGGACAGCGAGGCGCTGGACGCGGTGATCGCCTACCGGGGCGGGCCCAAGCAGGTGTGGGACAATACCGTGATCGAGAGCCCCTGGCTCAACCTGATGCGCAATGCGCTGAACGCACAGGTATGGTCCTGGAAGCATCCTGATTTTCTCGCGGTTTCCGCCACGCACGGCACCGCGCATCTGGCGCTTTATGATGAAATGATCTGGGACAAATACAAGCTGGCGGATGTGACCAAGGGCAAGTTCGCGACGAATACGCTGATCGATGTTCCGGCTGCGGCATCGGTTGCCGCGTCGGACTTCAACAATCCTGCCGGCGCGTTTTCTCCGGCCGACAACAGCATTACGGTGTTGCAGCGCCGGGGGGTGGTGTTTATCGGCTGCCACAACGCGATCTGGGAATTTTCCGGCGGGTTACTGAAAAATGGCGTGAATCCCGACAATCTTTCGCACGAGGCGCTGGCGGCGGAGCTTACCAACCATCTCATTCCAGGCGTGGTGCTGAGCCCTGGCGTGGTGGGGACGCTGCCGGAGCTGCAAAAAGCGGGATTTGCTTACGCCGCGTGATGGTGTTGCCAGACTCTCATTCGTTGTTTTCATGAAAAGAGCGGACTCATGCGCTTGAAGAAATCCATGTTGACCAGGGGTATCCAGGCCGTTGCCGTGTTGGCGATGGCGGCCGCGATGACTGGGAATGCGCGCGCCCAGCCCGCCAGCGCCACGCCGGCGGATAGCGGCTGGAACGGCAAGGCGCAGCCGCCGCGCTATGAAGGGCAGATTTTTCCGCCCTGGCAGCATGGCGAGAATAACGGCGCGGTGAACAAGGGTTTTGAGTTCACCGTGCCGGAAGTTGATGTGATGGCGGATTTCCACGGTGATCTCTCAGACCCGAAACTCGTGCTTTATGTAGGCGGCAACTATTATTTTGCGATGGCGCCGCTGGTGGCGGCGTTTGAGCAGCAGAACCCGCAATATAAGGGACGCATTTTTTATGTGACGATTCCGCCGGGAATGCTGGTGAGCGCGATGAAGGCAGGAGGGACTTTCACCTCCGGCAACATGACGTTCACGGCGCGGCCGGATGCTTATTTCGCCGGGTTGAAGAAGGTTGAGGCGCTGATTGCCGCGGGCGAACTCACCGGCCCGGCGGTGCCTTATGTCACCAATAACCTCACGATCATGGTGCCCAAGGGCAACCCCGCGCATATCACGGGGCTGGCGGATCTGGGCAGGCCGGGGCTGCGCCTGGTGATGCCCAACCCGGCGTTTGAGGGCATCGCGCGGCAAATTCAGGCCTCGCTGGTGAAGGCGGGAGGCGCAGCGCTGGAGAAGCAGGTTTATGAGACCGGCGTTGCCAACGGCACGACAATTCTCACCCATATCCACCACCGGCAGACGCCGCTGTTTCTGATGCAGGGGTTGGCGGATGCGGGCATCACCTGGAAGTCGGAGGCGGTGTTCCAGGAGCAGGCGGGGCATCCGATCAGCGATGTTCCCATCGCCGCCGCCCTGAATACGACCGCGATTTATGCCGGGGCGATGGTGAAAGGGGCGGCGCACCCGGATGCCGCCAAGGCGTGGCTGGCGTTCATCCACTCGCCCGCCGCGCTGGCAATTTTCGAACGTTATGACTTCAAACCCTATAAGGGGAGCGCGCCAAGCCAGGCCCCCGCGGGATAGCAGGACAGGAAACGCCATGAACCGGATTCTATGTGGTCTCGTGATTGCGCTGATTGCCGGCCTTGGCTGGCCACAGAGGAGCGTGGCGGCGCCGCCACAGGCAAGCCAATGCGCGGCCTGCCACGGCGCCAACGGCATGGGGAACCAGGCTGCCGGGTTTCCCGCGCTGGCGGGCCTGCCAGCGCCGTATCTGCGGGCGCAGCTCGATGCATTCAAAAGCAAAGAGCGCGCCAACGCGACCATGGCCGGGATGGCAGCCCCGCTGACCGGCGCGGAGATGGCCGCGCTGAGCGATTATTACGCCGCCCTGCCGGTTGCACCGGCGCCATTGCCCCCTGCCCCGCCCACGGGCCCGGGCGCCGCGCTGGCGCAGCGGGGCGACTGGCAAGCGGGGGTGGCCGATGGCATTCCCTCCTGTGATTCCTGCCACGGCGCTGGCGGCCTGGGCGTTGGCACGCAGTTTCCGCGCCTCGCGGGGCAGCCGGCGGTGTATCTGGCGGCGCAATTAAACGGCTGGCGGGATGGCACGCGCAAAACCGGGCCGATGGGGCTGATGGCGGCGGTGGCACGCCGGCTCACCCCGGCGCAGATTACCGCCGTTACCGCCTATTATGCCGCCCTGCCCGCCAACCCTGCTAACGGAGCGAAGCCATGAGGCACATGAAACTGAACCCCCGCAAGGCAATGGCGATTGCGCTGCTGGGGGCGGCGTGGCTCGTCCACCCCACCGGGGCGGCGTGGGCGCAGACACCGGCTGCCGCAACATTTTCGCCGCCGGACGAGGCCGCAATGCCCACCGGGCCGTTTGGCGAGGCGGTGAAACTGGGGGAGAATATTTTCCGCAACACGCCCAAATACGCGCCGCAGTTCACCGGCAATACGCTGAGCTGCGATAACTGCCACATGAACGGCGGGCGCCTGGCGAATTCGTCGCCCATGTGGGCAGCCTATGTTGCGTACCCCGCCTACCGGGCAAAAAACAAGAAGGTGAATACTTTTGGGCAACGGCTGCAGGGCTGCTTCCGATTCAGCGAAAACGGCAAGGCGCCGCCGCTGGACAGCAAGGTGATGGTGGCGCTGGAGTCCTACTCGTTCTGGCTTTCCACCAACGCGCCAACAGGGGCCAAAATGGCGGGGCGCGGCTACCCCAAGCTGGCGAAGCCGGCGGCGGCGCCAAGCTACCAGCGCGGCCAGGTGGTGTATGCGCAGAACTGCTCGCTCTGCCATGGGGCGAACGGCGCCGGGGCGGCGGCGCATGGGGCTGTGGTGTTTCCCGCCGTTTGGGGCAAGGATTCCTACAACTGGGGTGCCGGCATGAGTGCGATCAACAATGCGGCGGACTTCATCCACGCCAACATGCCGCTTGGCCTTGCCGGGACGCTGAGCACCCAGCAGGCATGGGATGTGGCCGCCTATATCGACAGCCAGGACCGCCCGCAGGACCCGCGTTTTAGCGGCAGCGTGGCCGCGACGAGGGCGAAGTTCCACAACAACGCGTTCTCGCTTTATGGCACGGCGGTGAACGGCCATGTTCTGGGAGCCGCGGCACAATAACGCCGCTTGGCCGTATGGCAGATGAAACATTGCGGTGCGGGCCTGCGGATGTTCGCGCGAAGGCAGAGCGATCAGCTTTCGGCTGAAGGCTCTGCCTTTTGTTTTGGTGAACAGCTCGCCGCGGCCAGCTTCGGGCGCCAGCGTTAATCCCAATAATTCAGCCGTGGATTCAGACATGAGATGCAATCGCGCAGCGATTCCATCTCATGCCGTCTGGCTCTAATGGCTGCTGCCGCCGCCGCCGCCGCCGCCGCCCATACCGCCGCCGGAATAGCCGCCCATACCGCCGCCACCCAAAGACTTACGGTGCCTCAACTCTTCCTGCTTGCGGCGCCTCAACTCTTCCTGCTTGCGTCTACGTTCCTGTTGTTTCAGTTCCTCTTGGGTCTTTGTCCGGTTCTGGTTTTGCATCATGTTCTGGTTCTGGTTCATGTTCCCAGTTTGGTTCATGTTCTGGTTGTGCAGCTGGTCCTGGGTTTTGGTCTGCAGTTGATCCTGGGTTTGGGTCTGCAGTTGATCCTGGGTTTGGGTCTGCAGTTGATCCTGGGTTTGGGTCTGCAGTTGATCCTGCTGCTGGGTTTGGGTCTGCCCCATGGCGGGGCTGCTCATAACTGCCAGACCGGCCAGGACAACAAGCACTCCGCCCAAGCCGCTGACGGCGCCGCCATGACAGCTTGGGTTTGAAACGACATCTCTGACTTTCATTTCATTACCTTCCATTGAATAATTTTTTCGACCTTTACCTGATAGCAGGCAGGAGGATTGAACGTCATTGACATGAGTCAACCAAGCAGTTGAAAATTTTCATGGAAATTGAAACTTCAAGCTAAAATCCAGATAGTATCGAATGTGCCTGAAATTTTCCTGGCTCAAAGAGGCTGAGAGATTTCATTCAGAACGCGGCGCCAAGCATCAGATACGCCTGATGGCGGGAGAAGTTCACGGAAGAATCACCTGAGACGCGCTGCGTATACCGATAATCAACGCCGACATAAACCAAGCTGGTGAGGTAGTAACGCACACCGGCTGACATATCTGCCTCATTGTCCCATCGTGAAGACTGCTGGAATTCACTATGCGCGAATGCAGCGCGCACAAATCCTGTAAGATCAGGGCGCAACGTCTGCTCTACGCGGCCGCCGGTCACGGTATATATATAGGCCGGACTGCCGGAGAGCGTGGTCTCCTCGATCGAGCGGTCCAAAAACAGGACGGCGGCGGTGTTCTGTGCCGCCTGCCAGCGAATGTTGGCGTCAGCAGCAGGCGTGGTGATGGTTTTAAACCGCGGATCGGCATAATTTCGCACCATCACGCCAACGGATGCCTCACCCGACAAGGCCGGGGAGATACGGAACAACGCGCCGATGCTTGCACGGTAGCCGTCAGAGTTGCGCATATAGCCGAAATCATCCGGGGAATGGTCATAACGGCGCAGGTCTTCCAGGAACTCGGCAAAGGGGCGCAAGCCTGGCTGTGCGTCGTCGCGCACGGACACGCCAAATGTATAGCGGTTGCGGTCCCGGTCATGATTATCGATCGGGCCATGCGCGGCCTCGACATTGCCAAAAGTTATGCGCTCCACGGCGGCGCCGGTGCGCACGCTGAAGTTGCCAAAACGATGCACCACGCCGGCGTAACCGTTCTGCTCCCAATAGGGGGTCGGGATCAGCCCTTCGACAGCGTCCGGCGAGGCGCGGTCTTCGTGCTCCATGAGCGCGGAGGCGCCAAGCAGGATACGGGTGTTGCGGTCAACATCGATGCGCCCCTCGACAAGCGTGTGCCAGTCAGCGGTATTTTCACTTCCGTTGGTGAGATAGCCGGTTAGATCTGTTCCGGCCTCGGCATAAAGCGCGTTACGGTTCCAGTTTGATTTGATGGCGATGCGCGGGGATATGCTGCCCACCTTGCCGGCGATCGCGCCGGTGCGGGTATCATAAATGTTGCTGTCATAAAACAAGCCCGCCTGAACCTCGGGATAAACCGTGAAGGACCCAAGTTTGTAGCCGGGGCCACCGACTTCCGGCGCCTGCCTGGGGGCATTGCCGATCGTATCGGTAGGCAGCGGCGGCATGATGCGGACATCGGTTGCGGCAAAGCTGCTCAACTCACGGCTGATGGCCTTATGCACCGCGTCACGCTGGTCAGGCGGGGCGGCGGCGGTGATCAAGCTGTCAATCTCCATATAAACCGGCAGGTTCGAGCCGACAAAATCCGGAACAGGCGCGGCGGCGGCACGGGCAAGCGCGGCGGCGGCCTGCGGCGTGGCGGCCAGAGCGGGATCAGCCGCGAGGGCCTGGGACAAACGATCCAGCAAAGCACGCGGACCAGCTTCAGCCGCGCTCTCAAGCTGCTTCGCGACGGCGGCGCCTCCCGTGTCAGAGTAAGCGGCGCCAGGAAATGCCGCCAGTGCCGCGGCAACCGCCAGATATTGAAACTTCACAACCAGAGGCTTCATGAACGGACACCTTTGCATCTGAATTCATCGCAATTCCAGAATGCTCATTATCCTCCCGCGAAGGAGATCATGCATTGATTCACGTCAACCATATTCATCATAGCCGTTTTATTGCGTGCAAAGATGCGCGGTTTTTTTGGAATGATCTTGACTCATGTCAATGACATTACGGTTTGATCGCTTGATAAATTGAAAGTCTGCGATGGCGCATTCCGCGCCGCGCTCAATTATCCGGTGATATGTAATATGACCGTGTTTTTCCGCACAGGCTATGCTTATGGAATTTTCTTCGTGAGTTTCCTCGCGTTGGTTCCCTGCGGGCGCGGGCGCGCCGAGGATAATACCACGCCACGGCAGCATGTACTTGTTGAAAAGCAATTCATACCGCCGCCGCATGGCGCGTGGTGCGGGGATTATCGCTTTAACATCACCGAAGCCCAACGCCTTGGCGGCAACAACCTTGAGCGGTTGCAGGCGGCGCAGGCGGAGCTGGCACCAGGGTTCGCGGCCGGAACATCAAAAACCGAGCTTTATCTCCTCGCGGATTATCAGGCGGAGCTTGGAAAACGCAGGCCGGATACGATTTTGGCGGCGAATTATCTGGCTCTGGCAAGTGCGGTGCCCATCACGCCGGCGCGCTACCGCCAGGTGAATGCGCTGTTGTGTGTGAGCGCGGCGGCAGGGCAGGCCAGGGCCATACAATCCATGGCGGAGACGTTACGCCAGCAGGGCAACGCGGCGGCGGCGCAATAAAGGAGGGCTTGGTTATGCAGAACCATGCAAATTCAATGAGTTTTTTAAAAATACCGCGGGGGCGGCGCGAATTACTGGGCATGGCCGGTTTGGCCGCGCTGATGTTTGCTTTCCAGCCGCACGGCGCAGCAGCGCAGGAGACGGGCGGTGAGGCCGGTGGCGGGCATAGCGGCGGCGGAGAGTCGGGCGGCGGGCATACCGGCGGTGGAGAGTCGGGCGGCGGGCATAGCGGCGGCGGAGAGTCGGGCGGGGGCGAGTCGGAAGGAAAGCATGGGGCGGGCAAGACGCCCGGAGAACGCGCCCGGCGCCACCGGCAACGCACTGGCAGAACCCTGGGCGGCGGAGAGTCGGGCGGCGGGCATACCGGCGGCGGCGGCGGGGAGGATGGCGGCACGGTTCTACCGCCCGATGGTTCAACGAGCGGGCCGATCGGCGGGGGAAGCGGCGGGGAGCATTTCATCCATGAAGGCCAGGGCGGCTGGGGTGCAGACAACAAGGTGCTGCGCTCTCCCTGAGACACCAGTTTTATTGAAAACGTGAAAGGAATATACCAATGAAAACAAGTACTAATTCATCCCGGGTGTTGCGCCATGTTCTGCTTGGCTCGGCTGCGCTGACCTTGATTGTCGCGGCGCCATTGCTGCCGCGCCTGCCCGCCGGGCTGATGGGCAGCGCCTATGCGCAGACCACCGGTAGCGGTGGCGGTGGTGGGATGGGCCATGCGCCCGGTGGGACATCCGGCTCCGCGATGGGCCAGGGAGGCTCAACCGGCGTTAATGGCCATTACGGGCAAGGCGGCTCGACCGGGACTGAAACCGGGACTGATGAAACCAGCTCCGACAAGCAAGGCCCGCGGTTTGGCGGCGGTGCCAACAGCAGCCGGCCGGCGGCGGGCACCACCGGCGGGCGCCCGGTATGGGCAAAGGAAGGCATCCCGGCGGTTGAACTTGGCCGGCTGAGCGTCGCGCGGGCGCCTGCGCATGTGATTGATAAAGCGCTTGCAGAGGCGGTCAGCAACTGGACGGCCATGGGCACCACGGTGATGACCCTCACCGCCGATGGCGTGCCAGACCTGACGATGACGGTGGCGCAGCTCTACTCGCTGCCTGCCGCGGAGTTCGCCTATATCGTGCAGACTTATTATCCTTCCATCGTGCGGATCGACTCTCCGGTTGAGAATCTGGGGCTTCTCAAGAATTTGGCGATGACGGGCTCCACCGCGCTGACCGGGGTGAGCGTGACGCCATCGACCAGTGACGACCTGTATGCGATCTTCCTTGGCTCGGCCTCGGACAAGACCATCCCGATTAGTGCCGACACGGTGACCGCGGTGAACACCATCCTCGGCCTGCCGCCGCTGACGCCCGAGGCAACCGCGGACATCGCCGCCAAGGCGGAAGAGGTGCGGCTGGCGATTTTGAGCGGCCACGGCTGATAAAGGGTATTTTCGGCGGGTAGGTTCGGCCAAACTGGATTGGAGCATGCCTTCAATCCGGTTTGCTTTGCGCCTCCCGCCCGCCGGGCGGGGAGCGGGCACGCCGCTTTTCGCTGGCCAGAGCTTAACCGCAAGCCTCTATTTTGTGGTTTTTAAAAAATAAACAACCATATGTTGTGTTGTGTTCGATGTCCTCCGGGCTTAAAAAAACAGCTGACCGCAGGCTTGCGGAGTCGCATGATGGAACCGTGTTGCAGCGCTTGCGCCTGGCTGGCTAGGCCGTGCGGGGGCGCGTGATGGCGGTTTGTGGACAGCGGCTTGGATAGAAGACAGGACAATGTGATGGATATGGTTGCCGGACACTCGCAGACGCTCCCCCCCGCGCTTGAGCGGATTTCCTCGATTTCGCGCCAGATATGGGCGGACAAGTACCAGCTTAAACGCGCAGACGGAACGCCGGTGGACCGCAGCATCGAGGACAGCTGGCGCCGCATCGCCCGGGCGCTTGCCGCCGTGGAGACGGAGCCGGCGTTGTGGGAGGACCGGTTTTATACGGCGCTGGAGGATTTCAAGTTTCTACCGGCGGGCCGCATCATCGCGGGCGCGGGCACCGAGCGGCGGGTGACGTTGTTCAACTGTTTTGTCATGGGCGGCATCGAGGATGATCTCGGCGCCATTTTCACGCATCTGCGCGAGGCCGCGCTGACCATGCAGCAGGGCGGGGGCATCGGCTACGACTTCTCCACGCTGCGGCCCAAGGGCGCGGTGGTGAAGGGCGTGAGCGCCGATGCATCCGGCCCGCTCTCGTTCATGGATGTGTGGGATGCGATGTGCCGCACCATAATGTCAGCCGGGGCGCGGCGCGGCGCGATGATGGCGACCTTGCGCTGCGACCATCCCGATATCGAGGCGTTCATCGCCGCCAAGCGCGAGCCGGGGCGCTTGCGCAACTTCAACCTCTCGGTGCTGATCACCGATGCCTTCATGGCCGCCGTGGAGGCCGATGCCGACTGGCCGCTGGTGTTTGGCGGCACCACCTACCGCACCCTGCGCGCGCGCGCGCTGTGGGAGAGCGTGATGCGCGCGACCTATGACTACGCCGAGCCGGGCGTGCTCTTCATCGACCGCATAAACCAGCGCAACAACCTGTATTATTGCGAGACGATCCACTCCACCAACCCCTGCGCCGAGCAGCCGCTGCCGCCTTATGGCGCCTGCCTGCTGGGCTCGATCAACCTGGCGGCGCTGGTGCGCGCGCCGTTCACGCCGGCGGCGCATCTCGACAAGGAGGAACTGGCCGGGCTCGTCGCCGTGGCGGTGCGCATGATGGACAACACCATCGACGCCTCGGGCTTTCCGCTGGAGGCGCAGCACCAGGAGGCCATGGCGAAGCGGCGCATCGGCCTGGGGCTGACCGGGCTGGCCGATGCGCTGATGATGGTGGGCCTGCGCTATGGCACGCCCGAAGCGGCCGCGGCGGCCGAGCGTTGGGCGCATGAGGTGAACCGCGCCGCCTATATGGCCTCCGCCCGGCTCGCGGCCGAAAAAGCGCCGTTTCCGCTGTATGAGCGGGCGGCGTATCTGGCGGGCGAGACCGTGCGCGAACTCGATGCCGAGGTACGGGCATTGATTGGTGAGCACGGCATCCGCAATGCGCTGCTCACCTCCATCGCGCCGACCGGCACGATCTCGCTGCTGGCCGATAATGTCTCCTCCGGCGTGGAGCCGGTGTTCGCGCATAGTTTCGTGCGCAAGGTGACCGAGCCCGATGGCTCCAAACGCGAGGAGCTGGTTGAGGATTATGCGGTGCGGCTGTATCGCGCCCAGTTCGGCGCCGATGCGAAATTGCCCGATTACTTCGTGACCGCGCAGACGCTGACGCCGATTGAGCATATCCGCATGCAGGCCGCGCTGCAGCGCCATGTTGACAGCGCGATCTCCAAAACCGTGAACGTTCCGGCGGATATCGCCTTCGAGGCGTTCCAGGAGGTGTATCGCGAGGCATACCGCCAGGGCTGCAAGGGGTGCACCACCTACCGGCCCAACGCCATTACCGGCTCCATCCTCTCGGTTACGCCAGAACCGGCCAGCGAGGCGCAGGCGGTGGCGGCGGCGGCGGCAATTGCGGTTGTGCCGAATCACTCGCCGATTCCCCGGCCGGGCAAGCTTACCGGCAGCACCTACAAGCTGCGCTGGCTCGACAATGAGCATGCAATGTACATCACCGTTAATGACATCGAGGAAGACGGGCGGCGGCGGCCGTTCGAGGTGTTCATCTCATCGGCGAACATGGAACATTTCAGCTGGGTGGTGGCGCTGACGCGGATGATCTCGGCGGTGTTCCGCCGGGGCGGGGAAGTGGCGTTCGTGGCCGAGGAATTGAAGAACATTTTCGACCCGCGCGGCGGGCAGTGGAGCGGCGGGCGCTATGTGCCCTCACTGATCGCCGCGATCGGCGGGATCATCGAGCAGCATATGATCGAGACCGGCTTTCTGGTTCCCGGCGGAGATGATGGGCATCAGCCCCATGCCGCCAACCTGTCGGCACCGGCAGGCGCACTTGGCATGATCTGCCCGCAATGCAACCAGCCGGGCGTTACGAAGGATGGCGGCTGCCTGAACTGCCACCAGTGCGGCTGGTCAAAATGCAGCTGAACGGCGCGGCTATTTGCGCGCCTGGTGGCCGCTGACAATTTGCGCGGCGGCAGCTTCCAGGCGCAGGCAAACCAGCACCCCCAGGCAGGTGGCGGCGCCGGCCAGGTAGAAGGCGATCTGGAAATCATGCAGGTCCGGCCTGCCCGCCACGCCGCCGCGCAGCAGCGCGCTGGTGTTGAGGGCGAAGGCGGCAAATGCCGCGCTCATCCCCATCGTCAGCTGTGATACCATACTGGCGAGGGTGCTGGCGCCGGTCATGTATTCAGCCGGCACATCCGCAAATTGCAGTGCCGAGAGGCTGGTGTATTGCATGGAGCGGAACGCGCCGCTGATAAAAAGCACGGGAACAATGAGCCATTGCGGTGTGTGTGGTGTAAACCACGCGCAGGCGGCCATTGAGGCCGCGGTGAGCACGCCATTGACGATCAGCACCTGACGGAAGCCAAAGCGGCGCAAAATCCGCGTTGTGAGTGTTTTCATCAACAAATTGCCCGCGAAAAGGCTGAGGAGCAACGCGCCTGAGATGAAGGCATTGAGGCCGAATACCGTCTGAAACAGCAACGGAAGCAGGAATGGGAGGCTGGAGATGGACACCCGGAACAGCGCGCCGCCCAGGATGCTGATGGCGTAGGTGCGTATGCGCAACGCCGCAAAATCCAGAAGTGGAAATTTTTTGCGCTGACAGTGCCTGATGGCCAAGCCCCCCAGCACCAGCCCGGCGGCCAGGCAGGCCAGGAGAAAAAGCAAGTCCGCGCCGCCCCTGCCCAGAGCCTTGCCCAGAGCGTTGAACGCAAACACCAGCGTGGCCAGGCTGACGCCGACAAGAAGAAAGCCGGTGAGGTCCAATGGCTTGCGCTGCTCTGCCGGGGCATCGGAGAACAGCCAGAGCGCCAGCGCGAAAGCTGCCAGCCCCAGCGGCAGATTCAGAAAAAATATCCAGCGCCATGACGCATATGTAACCAGAAACCCACCGGCCAGGGGGCCCAGAACCGGCGCGACCAACCCCGGCCAGACGAGGGTGGCAATCGCGCGCACCAGATCTTCCTTCGCGGTGACGCGAAGCACGGCAAGCCGGCCGACCGGCAACATTGCCGCGCCGCCAATGCCCTGCAACACGCGCGCGGCCGTGAACATCGGCAGGCTTGAGCTAAGCCCGCAGAGCAGCGACGCGACGGTAAAAACCAGCACGGCGCCCGCGAATAACCGGCGCACGCCAAATCGTTCCGCGGCCCAGCCGGTGACCGGCATGAAAACCGCCAGCGCCAGGAGATAGGCGGTTACCCCGATATTCATTGCAACGGCGGAGACATCGAACGCCCGGCCCATCTGCGGCAGTGCGGTCACGAGCACCGTGCCGTCGAGCATTTCCATGAATGCCGAACCCGCAACAAGCCAGACGATGAACCGCCGGCGCGGCAGACCGGCGGTTGAGGATTTCTGGTGCAGAGACATTCGGCACGCAGGCTACCAGAAGGATTCGCGCCTATCTAGTACTCTGCGTCATGAATGGCGCAGAGTACTACGCCGTCATCGCCAGACCCTGCGTCAACACCTCGCGTAGCGCGCGTGGCAACTGCCGGGCGGATTTTGCGCGCGGATAAGGCATCTCGGCAATTGGCGTTACCGGGGTGGTGCGCTCGTCCCAATTGGAGAAGGCCATCCGGTCGATATTATCCACGAAACTTTCGGTTGCTAAACCTTCCGAGATCAGTAGCTCGTGGCTCTCCAGCTCCACATGGTAGTAGGAGAAATCCTGGATCAGACGTTCGCGCACGATCGTGACACCATTCACCAGCGCTGCGGCTTGTACCAATATGCCGTTCAGGAATACTGCGTGGGCGGGAGACACGCGCAAGTCGCGCATCGGCAGATTTTCGGCGAGCGCCCCAGCGGCGATACGGATTGGCGCCGAACGCAGCGAATCTGCAAAGGTGGCGGAGACATCCGAGCGGCCAAGCCAGCGCACCGGCTTTGCCTCGCCCGTGGCGGTGAGCACCAAATCGCCCGCGCGCAACGTCTCCACCCTCACCTCGCCAGCCGGCGTGGCAATGCGCGTACCCGCGCAGAAACAAAGGGTGGTCGCCGTGTCGGAGGTAATCGTGTAGTTATATTGTTGTATATAGGAGCCATTGTTTACGCCGGTGATGACGCTATTTATCCCT
>JAJZCG010000109.1 GCA_021846225.1 Pseudomonadota bacterium
CTAACGGCCCCAGCGCGTAGGCCAGCAGCGCGATCACCGTGGGCAGCAGCGCCGGGTCGCCCGCCTGCACGCGCTTCCAGTATTCGAGCATCAGCAGCCCGCCCGCCACCACCAGCCCGGCGCAAAATGGCACCACCGGCGCCACCACCCAGAGCACATAGCCCAGCGCCGCCAGCAAAGTGATGGTGCGTGTGGTGCCAAACCCCAGGGCCACCGGCGCGGCCAGCCCCTCACCGCGCCGCCGGTAGGCATGCAGCTCCAGCCCGATGAGAAAGGCGAGCGCGATGGTGCCCAGAAACCCGCCGAGCAGCGGGGGGATAAATCCGCTCATGCGGCCCGCAACGCCGCCAGCCCCTGCTCCAGATCTTCGATCAGGTCATCCACATTCTCCAGCCCGATCTGGAAACGCGCCAGATTGCCCTCGAATTTGCCGGTTCCCTCGGTGCGCTTGATGGTTCCCGTGGTTGGCAGCACCAGGCTCTCATACCCGCCCCAGCTCGCGCCGATGCCAAACAGATGCAGCGCGTCGATCATCGCCACCACCGCTTCGGCGGAATAGGCGGGCTGGAACACCACGCCGAACAACCCGCAGGCGCCGGAGAAGTCGCGTTTAAAAAATTCATGCCCCGGACAGCCGGGCAGGGCGGGGTGCAGCACGCGCGCCACCTCGGGCCTGGCCGCGAACCAGTGCGCCACGCGCAAGCCCGCCGCCTCCTGCGCCTTGAGGCGCACATGCAGCGTGCGCAGCCCGCGCAGCGCCAGCCAGCAATCATCCGGCGAGGCGTAGGAGCCAAGCTCCAGCGCGCCCAGGCGCAGCCAGTGCCAGTCCTCATCGCTGTTCACGCTCACCGCGCCGAGGATGATATCCGAATGCCCGCCGGCATATTTCGTCAGCGCCTGGATGGAGACATCCACCCCATGGGTGAACGGCTGGAAATGGTGCAGGCCCCAGGTGTTGTCCAAAAACAGCTTCGCCCCGGCGGCGTGCGCCACGCGGGCCAGCATCGGAATATCCTGCACCTCGAAAGTGTGGCTGCCCGGGCTTTCGCTGAAGACCACGCGGGTGTTGGGCTGGAACATCGCCCGCGCCGCCGCCTCGTCAACCATCGGATCGTAATAGCTCGTGCTCACGCCGTAGCGCCGCAGCACCCGCTCGCAGAAGGTGCGAGTCGGCCCGTACACGGAGTCGGGCACCAGTATGTGATCCCCGGCATTCAGATACGCCAGCAGCGGCACGGTGATGGCGGCCAGCCCAGAGCCGACGACCTGGCAATGCGTGCCGCCCTCGATCCGCGCGATCATGCTCTCCAGCGCAAAATGCGTCTCATTGCCGCACAGGCCGTAAATATCCACCGGCTCCAGAATGTGTTTGCCGGTCTCGAGCTTGGTTGCCATATCGGGGTAGAGCACGGTGGAGCCGCGCACCAGCTTCGGGTTCACGAAGCCGTAGGAGCGGGTGGGGTTGCGCCCGTCATGCACCAGCGCCGTCTCAATTTTCTTTGTCATTCAAACCTCGACCGGCGTGTCATCGCGCGCGCCCCATTCAGACCACGAACCATCATAAAGCGCGCCTTCCGGCAGGCCCGCAACCACCAGCCCCAGGGTGAGAACGGCGGCGGTGATGCCCGAGCCGCAACTGGTGATGACATCCCGCCCAGCCTCCACCCCGGCGGCGGCGAAAATCGCGCGCAGGCGCCCCGGCGGCAGCATATGCCCATCTTCCAGAAGGGCTCCGAACGGCAAGGATTTCGACCCCGGAATATGCCCGCCGCGCATGCCCGGGCGCGGCTCGGGCACCGAGGCATCAAACCGCCCGGCGGCGCGCGCATCCAGCACCAGGGCCGCCTGGGTCTCCAGATTGCGCCGCATGTCATCCAGCCCGCGCACCATCTGGCCCCGGTAGGCGGCGTTGAAATCGCCCGGCGCGGCGGCGGCCGGCTCGCCGGCTTGCACGGGGTGGCCTGCCGCCACCCAGCCGGGCAACCCGCCATCGAGCACTGAAACATTGTCATGCCCGAACACGCGCAGCATCCACCACAGCCGCGCGGCGGAAAACAGCCCGCGCTGATCGTAGACCACCACATGGTCCGCGTTGCTCACGCCCAACCCGGCGATGGCGGCGGCAAAAGCAGCCGGGGCGGGCAGCATGTGCGCCAGCGCGGTGGCATGGTCGCAGACATCGTCGAGGTCGAAAAACCGCGCGCCGGGAATATGCGCGTTCAGGAAGAGCGCGCCCGCGTCCTTGGCCTCGTTGGGCAGATAGTAGGTTGCATCCAGCACCCGCACGCCGGACTTGCCCAGCGCGCCCGCCAGCCAGGCCGCCGTGACGAGCGGCGGCATCAACCGCGCGCGGCGGCGATGAGGGCGCGCACCCGCTCGGCGGCGGCCGCACCCTTCACCGCTTCACGCCAGGCAACCTCGGCCACGCGCTGGTGCGCCGCCACGGCGTCTTCCGCGCCGGTGATCATCGCCACGCCCGATTGCAGGCCCGGCGCCGCATCGGCGGGAAACGGGTTGATCGCGAGCGTCGCGCGCTCACGCGAGCGCAGCAGCGTGAACGGCCCGTTCGGTTCGCCATTCGCCATCAATCCGAGCTGCAGGCCAATCGGCTCGCTCTCCATCAAATTCGCCACCAGCTCCATCTCGCGGGCGGCCGTCTCGCGCGCGGCCTGGCGCAGCCGCTCGCTCACCAGCATGTTGCCAGCGACGCCCTCGGCGAGGAATTTCTCAACCGAGCCGGGGGGAAGAATGCCGATGATAGAGGGCTTGCGCGCCGCGTACATGCGCTTGCGGGCCGTCATCACGCCCAGCAGCTGTTCGGCGGCGGCACGGGCGGCGGCGCGCTCAGCGCCCATGGCCTCTGCCTGCTCCTCGAACATCTGGGCCAGTACCGAATCGTACTGTTCAGATGTGATCAGGTAGCAAACCGGGCCGAATACCTGCAAAATCTGGTCCGATGTCTCCTCGATCTGGCGAATACGCTCCATGTACCCAACCGGCTTGGTATAATACTCGACTCCGATGCCCAGCAGCGTAAGCGGGGAGATCTTCAGCAACTCGGCCAGCCGATTGACGGTGTCGAGCTTGATGACCTCGCCTTTCTCGTAGCGGTAAAGTGCTGCCCGCGAGACACCCAGACGGGCAGAAATTTCTTCCGCCTTCAATCCGGACTCCATCCGGTAAGCCCGCAATTGCTGCCCAATTTCATTGAAACGCATTGTTACTCCTCTTGTTCCAGCAATTTGCCACTGTGCAGCGCCGTGATTGAGTCATCCGCATCTTGAGATGAACTGAAAAAAACATTTGCGCCACTAATACATCAACTGTCGAAAAATACAAAAAAATGTTACGAATCCTGAGAATTTTACCACGGGCTGACAAATGGCGCCCTTGGCGAGGGGCGCGTTTTCGTGCATCAACTAAGGCCATGAAATCTGAACGAATTTTGTTGCTCGCGCTGGCGGTTTCCCTGGGCCTGGGGTGTTTCCTGATCCTTCGGCCGTTTCTTCCGGCCATGCTTTGGGCCGCGATCCTGGTTTATTGCCTCTGGCCGGTCTATACCGGGTTCAGCCGCTATGTGCGCCCCTCACTCTCGGCATTTCTCATTACCCTGGCTGTGGCCACGGTGGTGCTGGTGCCGCTGGTGCATCTGGCGCTGGTCGTCGCCAAGGAGGCGCGCGCCGGGCGCGGCTGGGTGCAGGATGTGATCCTGAACGGCCTGCCGCCAGCCCCTGCGTTCCTGGCAAAAATTCCGCTGATGGGCAGCATCCTGACTGATTTCTGGAATAATTCGGCCGATGATCTGGGCGGCGCCGCGGCATCGATGCAGCCGGTGCTGGGCACTGTGGCGCATTCGGGCATCCGGCTGCTGAGTGAGATTGCGCACGGGCTGGTCGGCACGGTGGTGGCGCTGTTCATCTCTTATTTCTTTTTTCTGGCCGGGGAGCAGTTCATCATGCGCATCCGGCTGCTGTTGGTGCGCATTATCAATGAAAGCCGGGTGGAGCATCTCTTCGTTCTGGTCGCGGCGACGGTGCGCGGCGTGGTGTTTGGCATTCTGGGTACGGCGGCGATGCAAGGCATTCTCTATGCCATCGGCTTCGAGATTGCCCGCGTGCCGCAGGCGCTGCTGCTGGCCAGCCTCGCGGGGCTGGTCTCAATCGTCCCAGCCGGCGCGGTGATCGTTTACGTGCCGCTTTGCCTGTATCTTCTGGCTCAGGGGCACCCGGTCATCGCCATCATGCTGGCGGTGTATTGCTTTGTTGTCGTGGGCGGGGCGGATTCGATCGTCCGGCCTTGGTTGATCTCCAAGGGCGCCTCGCTGCCCTACGCTCTGACCCTGATCGGCGTGCTGGGCGGCGCGATTGCCTTTGGCGCGCTGGGGATTTTTCTGGGGCCCGTGCTGCTCGCGCTGGGGTTGGCCATGGCGGAAGAGTTCGCCGGAGAGTCGCGCGGCGCCTGGCGGCAGCCGTAAGAGGGGGATTAATTAAAAATTAACTAATTTGTGGCGTTGATGAATGCATGGATCAAAATGCCGCATCCCTGAAGGGCGAATTCCTGAAGCCCTTATCGCTTGCGAAGCATCGCGCCGCTGAAATCCTTGGCCGGAACGCGGAGGATGAGGTGGCGCTGCACTGGCGGAGCAAAGGGTTTGGCATTCTGGCGCGGCGGCTGCGCACAGGCGCGGGGGAAATAGACCTCGTGGTGGCCAATGCGGAGGTCTTGGTGTTCGTTGAGGTGAAGGCGCGCAAAACCATGGCGCAGGCGGCTTATGCCGTCTCGCCAAGGCAGCAGGCGCGGCTGCTGGAGGCCGCCGGTGCGGCCCTGGCCGCACACGAGGGTTGGGAGCGGCCATGCACCCGTTTTGATGTGGCGCTGGTCTATCCGGGCGGCGTCTCGCACATTGAGGACGCCATTCGCTATAATTAACGCGATGACTGCAGATTGACCCGCAAAGCAGGTCAATCTGAGGCCATCGCCTTAACGTGCGAAGGCGGCAAGCAGGCGGGCATGCGCGCGCGTGCCCCGATGGAAGCAGGCTAGTTCGAACTTTTCGTTCGGGGAATGGATGCAGTCGTCATCCAGGCCGAAGCCGGCGAGCAGGGTTTCCAGTCCCAGATGAGTCTTGAAGGCTTCCACCACCGGGATTGAGGCGCCGCAGCCCACCAGCGCTGCCGGTTTGCCAAATTCAGCCGCCAGCGCCTCGCGCGCGGCGCGCATGAAGGGGGCGTTCAGGTCCATGGAAAATCCTGGTGCGGCGCCAAAATGTTTGAATTCGGCTTTGGCGTCGGGGGGCAGGCGCGAGGTGATGAAAGTCTCAAAATTTTTGACGATCTGCTGCGGGTTCTGCCCGGGGACGAGGCGGAAGGTGAGTTTGGCCGTCGCCTGGGCCGCGATGACGGTTTTGGTGCCCTCGCCCTGATAGCCGCCGTAGATGCCGTTGATGTCAGCGGTCGGGCGCGCCCAGAGCTGGGCCAGGGGAACTTGCTCTTGCTCACCGGCGGGGGTGTGCAGGCCCACGCCACCCAGAAATTCTTGCGGGTCGAAGCCCAGCTGCGCCCAGGAGGCGAGCAGAGCCTCGGGCACCGGGGATATGCCGTCATAAAAACCGGGGATCTGGATACGGCCGGTGGCGTCGTGCAGATCGCCCAGGATGCGGGTGAGCGCGTTGATGGGGTTGAGGGCAATGCCGCCGAACAGGCCGGAATGCAGGTCGCGCGCGGGGCCCTTGATGGTGACTTCCACCGCCGCCAGGCCGCGCAGCGAGGTGGTGATGGCGGGGGTGGTGAAATCCCACATGTTGGTGTCCGCGACCAGAACGAAATCAGCCTTCAGGTTCTCGCGCTCCTTGGTGAGAAGCTCGGCCAGGGAGGGGCTGCCGCATTCTTCTTCGCCTTCCAGCAATATGGTCAGGCGGACCGGGAGCTTGCCGGTGACCGCCAGATGCGCGCGGCAGGCCTCCAGGAAGCTGACAACCTGGCCTTTGTCGTCCACCGCGCCGCGGGCGAGGATGCGCTTGCCGCGCGGGCCGTCAACCAGCTGAGGGTCGAAGGGATCGGAGTGCCAGAGATTCAGCGGGTCGGCGGGTTGGACGTCGTAATGGCCGTAGAAGAGCACATGCGGGGCGGTGGGGCCG
>JAJZCG010000025.1 GCA_021846225.1 Pseudomonadota bacterium
GGCGCAGCCCAGGCCGTAGCCGAGCGCCAGCACGATGCTGGGCAGCGAGAGGCGGCGGCGGCGGGTGAAATATTCGGCCAACCCCCAGGAAAACCCGGTTATGGCCGCGCCGCCGAAGAACAACGAACTTCTTCCGGCCAGCCAGCCGGCGCCGGTGAGGAACACCACCATGGCGATGGAGATGAAAATATCATTAAAGCCGGTGAGCAGGCGGAATTGCTCCTCGTCAGGTGCTGCGCGATGCCGCCCGGCGAATGCGCGCAGGGCTTGCGCCGCCTCGGGTTTGAGCGCCCCGGCGGCAACCGCGGCGTCCAGCTCTTCGTCGTTGTAAATAGTCATCGTGCTCCGGGGTGCGCGCTGTAAAAAAGGGGACTCAGAGCCTGATCGCTTTAAATGCAATCAGGCTCTGGCCATTTTTCGCGAGGGCGATTCACGCTTTCGGTTCGCCCGGTTAAGCGAACCTCAAACGATCGCACTCCAAAAGCACCCTTTTTTGGTTCAACCGGCCAGAAGTGCGGCTTCGGCGAATTCGTAGTTGGCGATTTTGTCCAGCCAGTTGGTGATGTAGTCCGGACGGCGGTTGCGGAAGTCCAGGTAGTAGCTGTGCTCCCACACGTCGAGCGCGAGCAGCACCTTGCCTTCGCCGGTGGCGAGCGGGTTGGCGCCGTTGGGGGTTTTGGCCATTTTCAGCTTGCCATCGGCGGCCAGCACGAGCCAGGCCCAGCCGGAGCCGAACTGGCCGACGCCGGCAGCCTTGAACGCATCCTTGAACGCCGCCACGGAGCCGAAATCTTCCACCAGCTTGGCTTCCAGTCTGGGCGGGATCACGCCGCCATTAGGGCTCATGTTCTGCCAGAAGAGGTTGTGGTTCCAATGCTGCCCGGCATTGTTGAACACCGGCGCCAGCTCCGGCTTGTTGTAGGAGAAGGTGACGATTTCCTCGAGGGTTTTGCCCTGCAGGTCGGCGTTTTTCTCAACGAAACCGTTCAGCGCGGTCACATAGGCCTGGTGGTGCTTGCCGTGATGCAGCTCCAGCGTTTCCTCGCACATGCCGGCGGCGGCCAGCGCGGTTTTGGCGTAGGGCAGGGTGGGGAGTTCGAAAGCCATCAGCGGGTCTCCTTGTTAAAAGTTTTCTTCGTCGTGACGATTAGCTATGGACTGCGCATGCCTCAGTCAAGCGACCATTTGCACCTCCAGCGTCTCCAGCGCGCTGATCCGGACCGTTATTTCTGCACCCTGTTTGCCCCGCCGCAGGCGCGCGGCAGCCTGGCGCTGCTGTATCTGTTCAACAACGAGCTGGCGCGCGCGCGCGAGGTGGCCTCCGAGCCGCTGCTGGCGCGCATCCGCCTGCAATGGTGGCGCGAGGTGGTGGAGGGCGAGGCGAAGAAGCATGATATCGCCACGCCGCTCAGCGCGGCGCTGGCGGCCGGGATTTTCGCGCGCGCGGATCTGCTGGGACTGATCGAGGCGCGCGAGGCGGAGGCGGAGGGGGACATTCCCGACGCGGCGGCGTTTTTCGCCTATGCGCGCGGCACGGCGGGCAGGCTGGCGCGCATCGCGGGGAAGGTGCTGGGCGCCGATTCGCCCGTGGTCGAGGATCTGGGCACCGCCTACGGTGTTTCCGGCATCCTGCGCGCGGTCTCGTTTCTGGCGGCGCAGGACCGTTCGCTGCTGCCGGCTGACGCCACGCCGCTGGATGGGCTGGTGGCGCAGGCAAGGGCGTTGCTGGATCAGCGCCCCCCGCGTGCGGCGCTGGCCGCCGCACTCCCGGCGGTGTTCGCCAGGCGGGATCTGGGCAAGCCGTTCGCCCCGCGCAGCCTGGGTGACAAATTCGCCGTGTTGCGCGCGGCGTTTACGGGCCGGGTGTGATGCTGAGCGCGGTCAGGGCCTCGGCGGCCTCCCACAGCGCCCGGGCCACGCCTGCGTCCAGCGCGAGCTTCTCCGGCCTGGCCTTGCCCGGCGGGCCGCGGAATTCCTTGAAGCCGGTGGGGCCATAATAGCCGCCCGGCGTTACGTCCGCCGCGGTGGCGGCGAACAGCGTGGGCAGCGCCCCGGCCGCGCCGGATTGGGAGATGAACGGCTCCACCAGTTTGAGGCCAAGCGCCGTGAGGGTCCCGGGGCCGTTGGCGATCAGCTCGGTGCGCGCGATGCCCGGATGCGCCGCCAGCGAAAGCAGCCCCCAACCCCCGGCATCCGCGCGGCGCTGCAATTCCATGGCAAACATCAGCATCGCCAGTTTTGATTGGCTGTATGCCTGCCAGGGCTTGTAGCCGCGGGCGGACTGCAAATCCGCCAGATCAATCCGCCCCTGCCGGTGGGCGATGGAGGAGAGCTGGATCACCCGTGGCGCCGGGGCCTTCATCAAGGCGGGGAGCAGCAGCGCGGTGAGGGCGAAATGTCCCAGAAAATTCACGCCGAATTGCAGCTCGAACCCATCGGCGGTGACCTGCCGCGCGGGTGTTGCCATGACGCCCGCGTTGTTGATCAGGAGGTCGAGCGTGCCATGCGCGGCTTTGAAGCGGGCCGCGAAATCATGCACCGAGGCGAGGCGGGCGAGGTCCAGTGCCTCGAACACCGCCCGGCCGGGGGCCACGGCGTTTATTTTCGCCGCCGCCGCCGTGCCTTTTTCCGCGTTGCGGCAGGCCAGGATCACATTTGCCCCGGCCTTTGCCAGCTCCAGCGCGGTGAAATAGCCGATCCCGCTGTTGGCCCCGGTGATAACCGCCAATTTTCCCGCCTGCGAGGGAATATCGCCAGAAGCCCATGCGTTCATCTCAGCCCTCCAGAAGTTTAGCCGCCTCCACCGCGAAATAAGTCAGCACGCCCGAACACCCGGCGCGCTTGAAGCCGAGCAGGCTTTCCATCATGGCGCGGTCGTGGTCGATCCAGCCGTTTTGCACCGCCGCCATGATCATCGCATATTCGCCCGAGACCTGATAGGCGAACACCGGCACCTCGAAGCGCTGCTTCACCCGCTGGATGATGTCGAGATAGGGCATGCCGGGTTTGACCATCACCATGTCGGCGCCTTCGGCGAGGTCCAGCGCCACCTCGTGCAGCGCCTCCTCGGCGTTGGCCGGGTTCATCTGATAGGTTTTCTTGTCCCCCTTCAGCGCGCCGCCGGAGCCGATGGCATCACGGAACGGGCCGTAGAAGGCGGAGGCATATTTGGCGGCGTAGCTCATGATGCGGGTGTTGATGAAGCCGGCTTCGTCCAGCCCGGCGCGGATGGCGCCGATGCGCCCGTCCATCATGTCCGACGGGGCGATGATGTCGATGCCCGCTGCCGCCTGGTTCACCGCCTGGCGCACCAGGATTTTCACGCTCTCGTCGTTGACCACATAGCCGTCCTCGATAAGGCCGTCGTGCCCGTGGTCGGTATAGGGGTCGAGCGCGACATCGCCGACCAGGGCGATTTCGGGGAATTCGGCCTTCAGGATGCGTGCGGCCTGGCACATCAGGTTGTTGGCGTTCAGCGCCTCGGTGGCGGTGGGGTTCTTCAGCCCGGCCGGGGTGGCGGGAAACAGCGCGATGGCGGGGATTTTCAGCCGCGCGGCGGCCTCGACATGTTTGGCCAGGCCCTCCAGCCCGGTGCGCGAGACGCCCGGCATGGAGCTGATGGGCGTTGCCGCGCCGTGGCCCTCGCGGATGAAGATCGGCCAGATCAGGTCGTCGGTTGAGAGTTTATGCTCCGCCACCAGCCGCCGCGTGGCGTCATCGTAGCGGTTGCGTCTCAGGCGGGTATTGGGGAAGGAACGGTTTGTCATGCCCACATGATTAACGGTTTCGCGGCTTGATTGCGAGGTGATGCCAGCGCATTGCTGCAATCGGCCCGGCGTTTTTCCGGCGCTTGACGGGCGCGGCTGGAGGCGGCTAAAACAGCCTGGATAAATGCGAATAATTCTCAATCGCAATTACGGCGCTTTCCGCCGGGTTTGATCTGCATCAATGCGCGGTGTGGAGGAAGCCAGGAGAGTGCGCCAACTGTGGATGAGAATAAATTGCAAAAGCCCTCCAAGCGGAGCCGTGTATTGATGCCTTCGACGACCAAGAGCCAGAGCGCCCGATCCTCGCTGGGCAGGTATTTCACGGTCTTGCCGTGGATGGCCGTATTTGGCCCCGGTCTGGTGGTCATGCTGGCTGATACCGATGTCGGCTCCATCATCACCGCCGGGCAGAGCGGGGTGCAATGGGGCTACAAGCTGCTGGCCGTGCAGCTCATATTGGTGCCGATCCTCTATGTCGTGCAGGAGATGACCGTGCGGCTGGGGATATTCACCGGGCGGGGACATGGCGAGCTGATCCGCGATTGTTTCGGCGCGAAATGGGCCTGGCTTTCAGCGACGGGGCTCTCGGTTGCCACCATCGGCGCGTTGCTCACCGAGTTCTCCGGCGTGGCCGGAATCGGTGATCTCTATGGGGTGCCGCATTACGTCTCGCTGCCGCTGGCGGTCATCGCGCTGCTGGCGGTGGTGCTCACCGGCTCATACCGCCGGGTGGAGCGCGCGGCGATCGCCATCGGCCTGTTCGAACTGGCGTTTTTTTTCGTCGCCTGGGCGGCCCGGCCGGACCTTTCGGTCATGCTGCGCCAGTCCGTGCGGATGCCCGTGTTCAATCCGCATTTCGAATATCTGGTCGCGGCCAATATCGGCGCGGTCATCATGCCCTGGATGATTTTTTATCAGCAATCGGCCGTTGCCGATAAAAAGCTCGGCCCCAGCCACTACACGGCGGCGCGCTGGGATACCGCGGCCGGCGCGCTGGTTACGCAGCTGGTCATGGCCGCGGTGCTGATCGCGGCGGCGGCCTCCATTCAGCCGCATGCGCCGCAGGCGAGCCTGAACACGGTGGGCGACATGAGCCAGGCGATGACGCCCTATCTCGGCCCGCAATTCGGCCGGTTGATTTTTGGCCTCGGCGTGATCGGCGCGGGCATGGTGGCTGCGATCGTCGCCTCGCTGGCGCTGGCCTGGGGGCTGGGCGAGGTCGCGGGATACCGGCGCTCGCTGGAGCACCATCCGCTCAAGGCGCGCTGGTTCTATGGCGTCTATGCGTTTTGCGTGATTGGCGGGGCGGTGCTGGTGGGCGTCACGCCCAATCTGATCAGCCTGAACATCGGTGTGCAGGTGATGAACGCGCTGTTGCTGCCGCTGGTGCTGGGCTTTCTGGTCCGGCTCTGCATGGTGGCGCTGCCGCCCGCGCACCGGCTGCGGGGTGTTTATAAATGGGTGGTCATCGCCGTATGCGGGGTCACCTGTGCGTTTGGCGTGCTGGGCGGGCTTGGCGGGTTCTTCATTTCCTGAAACCCAGCCTCCCGCCCCGAAGGGGGGCATGTTATTTCCTTATCGCGAAACCTCATGATAAACGGGGGCCATGACTCGTTCTTTGATCGTAGCGCTAGGCGCTGACCACGGTGGTATCACCCTTAAAGACCGGCTTGCCGCCGCCATGGCGGAGGCCGGTCATCAACTGCTGGATTTTGGCACGGATGGCCCGGCCAGCGTGGACTATCCGGATTTCGCCCATGCCGTATGCGGCGCGGTGGCGGCCGGGCAGGCTGACCTTGGCATCCTCGTCTGCGGCACCGGCATCGGCATGAGCATTGCCGCCAACCGCAACCCCGCGATTCGCTGCGCCTTGGTGCATGATGTCACCACCGCCCGGCTCACCCGCGCGCATAACGATGCCAACGTGCTCGCGCTGGGCGCGCGCATCATCGGCGAGGAAGTGGCGCTGGACATTTTGCAGACCTTTCTCTCCACCCCATATGAGGGCGGGCGGCATGACCGCCGCCTCGCCAAACTCAACCCCTCAACGGAGCCCGCCGCATGAACGAGCACAGCACAACCCCGCATCTCACGCGCTTCTTTAACGCCCCGCTGGCCCAGACCGACCCTGAGCTGGCCGCGATCCTGCACCAGGAGATGGTGCGTGAGCAGGACGGAATTGAGCTGATCGCCTCGGAAAACATCGTCTCCGCCGCCGTGCTGGCAGCGCAGGGCTCGGTGCTGACCAATAAATACGCCGAGGGCTACCCCGGCAAGCGCTATTACGGCGGCTGCGGCCCGGCGGATCTGGCCGAGACCCTGGCGATCGAGCGGGCGAAGAAGCTGTTCAACGCGGGATTCGCCAATGTGCAGGCCAATTCCGGCAGCCAGGCCAATCAGTCGGTGTTTCTGGCGCTGCTGCAGCCGGGCGATACGATTCTCGGCATGTCGCTGGCCGCCGGCGGGCACCTCACCCATGGCGCCGCGCCCAACATGTCCGGCAAATGGTTCAACGCCGTGCAATACGGCGTGCGCAAGGACGATGGCCTGCTCGACTACGAGGAGCTGGAAGCCCTGGCCCGCCAGCACAAGCCCAAGCTGATCATCGCGGGCGGCTCGGCCTATCCGCGCTTTATCGATTTCGCGCGCATCCGCGCCGTGGCCGATGAGGTCGGCGCGTATTTCATGGTCGACATGGCGCATTTCGCCGGGCTGGTCGCGGCGGGCATTTTCCCCTCGCCGATGGAACATGCACATGTGATCACCACCACCACGCATAAAACCCTGCGCGGCCCGCGCGGCGGCATGGTGCTCACCAACCATGAGGATATCGCCAAAAAGATCAATTCGGCGATTTTCCCCGGCCTGCAGGGCGGCCCGCTGATGCATGTGATCGCCGCGAAGGCGGTGGCCTTTGGCGAGGCGCTGCACCCGGATTTCGTGACCTACCAGAAAGCCGTCGCCGCCAACGCGAAAACCCTGGCGGCGACGCTGGTGGAGCAGGGGCTGGCGATTGTCACCGGGGGCACGGATTCGCATCTGCTGCTGGTTGACCTGCGGCCCAAGCACACCACCGGCAAGGCAGCCGAGGCGAGCCTGGAGCGCGCGCACATCACCGCCAATAAAAACGCCATCCCGTTTGATCCGGAAAAGCCGTTCATCACCTCCGGCATTCGCCTGGGCACCCCGGCTGCCACCTCGCGCGGCTTCGGCGTCGCGGAGTTCCGCGAGGTCGGGCAGATGATCGGCCAGGTTCTCGACGGTCTGGCGAAGTCGAACGACGGCACGAACGCGCAGGCGGAGCAGGAAGTTGGCGCGCGGGTGAAGGCGCTCTGCGCGCGTTTCCCGATCTATCGCTAAGCGAGGGGCTGGAACATGCGCTGCCCATTCTGTGGCGAGGCTGATACCCAGGTTAAAGACAGCCGCCCCACTGAAGATGGCAGCGCCATCCGCCGCCGCCGCTTCTGCGGCGGTTGCGGGCAACGCTTCACCACGGTTGAGCGCGTGCAGCTGCGCGAACTCGTCGTGGTCAAGGCCGATGACCGCCGTGTTGCTTTCGACCGCGAAAAACTCGCCCGCTCGGTGCGTATCGCCATGCGCAAGCGCCCGTTCAACGAGGAGCGGATCGAGCGCATCGTCAACGGCATCGTCCGCCAGCTCGAAGCCAGCGGCGAGACCGAGGTGAAGAGCCACGACATCGGCGAGCTGGTGATGGAGACGCTCAAGGCGGTGGATACGGTGGCCTATGTGCGCTTCGCCTCGGTGTACCGCGATTTCCGCGAGGCCAAGGATTTCGAGAATTTCCTGGGCGATATGAGCGAGCTGCCAAAGCCGAAGCTGGACGGATGAGCGTGTTGAAAACAGACGAGGCGCATATGCGCGCCGCCCTTGCCCTGGCCCGCCGGGGCCTGGGTGAGACGGCGCCGAATCCTTCCGTGGGCTGCGTCATCGTGGCGCAGGGGCGGGTGGCCGGGCGTGGGCGCACTGCGGCGGGGGGCCGGCCGCATGCCGAGGTCGAGGCGCTGAAGATGGCCGGTGCCGCCGCTCGTGGGGCGACCGCCTATGTCACGCTGGAACCGTGTGCATTTACTGGAAAAACAGGACCTTGCACGGCAGCGTTAATCGAATCCGGGATCAAGCGCGTGGTGATCGGCACGGGTGATCCGCACCCGAAGGTGAACGGCGCCGGGGTGGCGCAGTTGCGCGCGGCCGGGGTCGAGGTTACGGAAAATATTCTGCAAAATGAATGTGCTGCGGTGATTTCCGGGTTCGCCAGCGTGATTTTGCGGCAACGCCCGCTGGTGCGGCTCAAGCTGGCCTCCACGCTGGATGGCCGTATCGCGACCAGCACCAAGGAGTCGCAATGGCTGACCGGCGAGGCCGCGCGCCGGGCGGTGCATGCCATCCGCGGGCGGCACGATGCGGTGCTGATCGGGGTTGGCACGGTATTGTCGGACAACCCGGACCTGACCTGCCGGATCGATGGTTTCCGGGCCAGCCCGCTGGTGCGTATCGTGGTGGACAGCCATTTGCGCACGCCGCTGCTGAGCCGGCTGGTGCGCAGCGCCGGGCAGCACCCGTTATGGATTTTGCACCGGAATGGCGCCGATGCCCTGCGCAAGCGGGCGCTGGAAGCGGCGGGGGTGAAGCTGATCGAGATGCCCTGTTGCGCCGCAGGGGTTGATCTGGTGGCGGGGTTCCAGGCGCTGGCGAAACACGGGCTGACGCGGGTTTTGGCCGAGGGTGGCGGCACGCTGGCCGCCGGGCTGCTGCGCGATGGGCTGGTTGACCGGCTGGCCTGGTTCCACGCGCCCGGCATCATCGGCGGCGACGGCTGGCCCGCCGCACAGGCTTTTGGTGTCACCAACCTGGCTTCCATGCCCCGCTTCCGGCTGATGGCGCAGGAGCGCTTCGGCGATGACATGCTGACCACTTACCGCAAGGCTGATTGAGAATGTTCACGGGTCTGATTACCGGCGTTGGAACGGTGCGCGCGGTCCAGCCGATCGGCCAGGGCCGGGACGCGCGCTTTATCATCGAAACGCCCGCCGATGCCGGCTGGCATGCGGGCGAGATCAAGCTTGGCGCCTCCATCGCCTGCTCGGGCTGCTGCCTCACGGTGGTGGAATTCGGCCCCGGCTGGTTCGCGGTGGAGGTCTCGGCCGAGACGCTGGCTTTCACCACGCTGGGCGGCTGGGCGCCGGGCAGCCTGATCAACCTGGAAGGCTCGCTGCGGCTGGGCGATGAGCTGGGCGGGCATCTCGTCTCCGGCCATGTGGACGGCGTGGCCGAGGTGCTTTCCGCGACGCCGGAGAACGGCTCGACCCGCTGGAAATTCCGCCTGCCCGATGCGCTGGCCCCCTTCGCCGCGCAGAAAGGCAGCATCGCCATCAACGGCGTGTCGCTCACGGTCAATGAGGTCGAGGGCGCGGTTTTTGGCGTCAATATCATTCCCCACACGGCGGCGCATACCAATTTCGCAACATTGCGGCCCGGCGAGAGGGTGAACATAGAAATCGACATGCTGGCGCGCTATGTCGCCCGGCAGCTCGCGTTTCAGCATGCGTAAACATTTATACACGATAACTCACAAGGCCGCCGCGGCGGCGCTGAAGGACAACGCCTTATGGACGGCCTGAAATCAACGCTGAAAACAGCGGGACTGCATGATTATATCTCCTCCGCCGCCGAGATCATCGAGGAGGCGCGGGCCGGGCGCATCTTTATCCTGGTTGACGATGAGGACCGCGAGAACGAGGGCGATCTGGTCATTCCGGCGCAGTTCGCCACGCCGGATGCCATCAACTTCATGGCCAAGCACGCGCGCGGGCTCATCTGCCTGGCGCTGACCAAGAACCGCGTGGAGCGGCTTGGCATCCCGCTGATGAGCCAGGCCAACGGCACCCGCCACGAGACCGCGTTCACTGTTTCAATCGAGGCGCGCGAAGGTGTGACCACCGGCATTTCCGCGGCTGACCGGGCGCGCACCATCGCGGTTGCCATCAACCCCGAGCTGGGCCGCGATGATATCGTCACCCCCGGCCATGTTTTTCCGCTGATGGCGCGTGACGGCGGCACGCTGGTCCGCGCCGGGCATACCGAGGCCGCGGTGGACATTGCCCGCCTCGCCGGGCTGACCCCCGCCGGGGTGATCTGCGAGATTATGAACGATGACGGCACCATGGCCCGCCTGCCGGATCTGGTGGCCTACGCGCAGCGCCATAACCTCAAGCTTGGCACCATCGCTGACCTTATCGCCTACCGGCGGACCACTGAGCGTCTGGTGAAGGCGGTGGAGCAGGGGGTGGTGAGCGCGCCCAATGGCCACAACTGGCGCATGATCGCGTATCAGAGCCAGGTTGACCAGGTGGAGCATCTGGTGATGGTGATGGGCGATGTGAGCGGCGGCGAGCCGGTGCTGGTGCGCATGCATGCCGTGGATACGGTGAGCGATGTCGTGGGGGGCGAGCATCTGGCCAGCCTGCACGGCGCCATGCGCCAGATCGCGCAAGCCGGGCGCGGGGTGGTCGTGCTGATCCGCGAAAACCGCAACACAGTGGTCTCCGAGCGCATCCGCGACCTGGTGAACGGCCGCACGGCCGCGCCGACTTTGCGCGATTACGGAATCGGCGCGCAGATCCTGATCGATCTCGGCGTGAAGGACATGATCCTGCTTTCCAACCACAAGCGCACCATCGTTGGCCTGGAGGGCTATGGGCTGAACGTGGTTGAACAGCGCGCCATTGAAGGAGTTGACGAGAAATGAGCACCGCTGACGCGCTGCCCCCCAAGGCGCCCAAACTCTCCGGCCCGGCGCCGAAAATTCTTGTCGTCAGCGCCCCGTATTACCAGCATGTGGTGGAAGGCATGCTGGCCGCGGCCCGGGAGATTTTCGCCCAGGTGAATGCCGAGCTGAGCATCGTGGAGGTCTCGGGCGCGTTCGAGCTGCCGCAGGGGGTCGCCATCGCGGCCAGGAGCGGCAAGGGGGTCGATGGCTATATCGCGCTCGGCTGCGTCGTGCGCGGCGAGACCGACCATTATGAGTTCATCTGTTCCGCCGCCATGGACGGGCTGATGCGCGTCGCGGTGGATAACGGCATCTGCCTCGGCACCGCCGTGCTCACCGTGGATACGCTGGCCCAGGCGGTGGCGCGCAGCCACGAGACCGGCGCCAACAAAGGCGCGGAAGCCGCGGTTGCGTGCCTCCGGCAGATTGCGCTGGCCCGGTTGATGGCGATATGAGCGCGCGCCCCAGAACGCTCTCGCGCGTGGCCGCTGTGCAGGCGCTGTATCAGGCCGAGCAGGGGCCAACCAGCCCGGAGACGGTGATCGACCAGTTCGTGCGCCACCGGATCGGCGGTGATGCCCCCGGCCATGGCGATATGAACGAGGGCCGGTTGAAGGCCGCCGACGTGCCGCTCTTTGCGCGCATCGTGCGTACGGCGGCGCAGCAGCAGGACACGATCGACGCCATGCTGGTGGCGGCCCTGCCGGAGAGCTGGCCGCTGGCGCGCCTTGATCCCGTGTTGCGCGCGCTGATGCGCGCGGGCGGCGCGGAGTTGTGGATGAGCGATGGTCCGCCGGTGAAAGTGGTCATCAACGAATATCTGGATGTGGCGCATGGGTTTTTCTCGGGCGATGAGCCGCGCATGGCCAATGGCATCCTGGATCGCCTGGCGCATCTGCTTCGCCCGGGCGAATTCCAGGCCGCCGGATGAGTGACGAATTCTCCCGCATCGCAAAGTATTTTGCACCGTTGGCGGGGGAAGAAGGCAGGGGGCTGACCGACGACGCGGCGGTGCTGGCGCCGCCGCCGGGGCGCGAGCTGGTGCTGACAGTCGACCAGATGCTGGAGGATGTGCATTTCCTCCCCGGTGATGACCCGGCGTTGATCGCGCGCAAGCTGCTGCGCCGCAACCTCTCTGACCTGGCGGCGATGGGGGCGGTGCCGCTTGGGTATCTGCTCACCATCGCGCTGCCCGATGGCGTGGGGGAGAACTGGCTGGCGGGCTTCTCGCAAGGGCTCGCGCAGGATCAGAAAATTTTCAATATCAAGCTGTTCGGCGGCGATTCGTCTTCCAGCCGGGGCAAAATTTCACTGAGCGCGACGCTGATCGGCCACGTTGCCCCCGGCGCGGCGCTGAGCCGCAACGGCGCGCGGGCGGGCGATGGCATCTGGGTGAGCGGCACCATCGGGGATGCGGCGCTGGGGCTGCAGGCGCGGCTGGGGCGGCTTGCCGATCCGTCAGGCTTTCTCACCGCCCGCTCGCTGCTGCCGGAGCCGCGCGTGGGGCTGGCGCTGGCCGGTGTGGTGTCGGCCGCCATCGATGTCTCAGACGGGTTGGTGCAGGATCTGGGACATATGTGCAAAGGCGCCGGGTTGAGTGCGGTCATCCGCGCCGGGCTGGTGCCGGTCTCGCTCGCGGCGGCGGCGTGCGGTGAGGCGGCGCTGGAAGCCCGGCTGACCGGCGGCGATGACTACGAGCTGCTGCTGGCGGTGCCGCCCGGCCAGGGCGAGGCGCTGAAGGCCGCCTGCGGCGATTTAAGGGTGACCAAGATAGGCATGTTCCAGGCGGGCAACGGTGTGCATGTGCTCAACGATTCGGGCGCCATGATGCAATTCACCAAGCCCGGCTGGCGGCATTTTTAAGCAGCCGGAGCAACGCAAAAAACCCCGGCGCAGAACTGCGCCAGGGGTTTTGGCAAGGCCGTGTAACCAGCTCCCCCGCACGGGGGAGCGCGATTACTTGATCTTGGCTTCCTTGAACTTCACATGCTTGCGCACGACGGGGTCGTACTTGTTCAGCTCAAGCTTTGTGGTCTGCGCACGCGCGTTCTTCTTGGTCACGTAAAAATAACCCGTGTCCGCGGTGGAAATCAGTTTAATTTGAACGACGTTGGATTTGGCCATGTTAAGAATCTCCAGAAGCGCGCCGTATGGCGCATTTTGCGCGGGTTGGTCAAGGGTTATGGTTGTATTGGCCTAAGGCAGCAGCGCCGCCTGATAGGCTTTCGGGGTGGTGAAAAGATAGCCGGCGGCAGCGAAGTCTTCGTCGGAGCCGGTATCGGCGGGGCAGGCGTCGCGCACGCTCAAAATAGCATCCACGGAGGCGCCGGCGCGCATGGCGCGGGCCTGCGCCAGCGCTGGTGCCATCAGGTTCTGGCCTTTTGCAAGCGCGTTGAGCTGGGTTTGCAGCCCGGCGGGGCCGAGGCTGGTGCAGACCTGCGGCATCACGCCCAGGCTTTGCAGGGGCCAGCCGCGCGGCGCAAGCACGCGGCTCCAGGTCACGAACAGTTCCCCGCCGTCGGGCAGGGAGGTTACGGTCTGCACCAGCCCCTTGCCGAGCGTCTCGGAGCCCACGACCACGGCGCGGCGGTTGTCGGCCAGGGCGGCTGTGAGAATTTCGGCGGCGCTGGCGGTCTGGCCGTCAACCAGCACGACGATCTTGATCCCCCCGGTCAGGTCGGCGCCCTCGGCGCTGAAAGACTGGTCCGCATCCGGGTCGCGCCCGGCTGTCTGCGCGATGGGCCCGCTCTGCAGCAGCGAATCGGCAACCAGGATGGCCTGGCGCAATACGCCGCCGCGGTTGCCGCGCAGGTCGAGCAGCAGTCCCTTTGGCGGCGGCTGCGCGCTCATGGCGGCAGCCAGGGCGGAGGAGAATTGGTTGCCGGTGCCCTTGTCGAACCCTGAAATCTTCAGGGCCAGAACGCCCGGCACGGGCGAGGTTTCGCTAAACACCGTCTGCGGCGGAATGAATGCCCGGGTGATGGTGATGTCCTGCGGCGCGCCGCCAGTCGAGGGGTCTTGCAGCTGCAGCGTGGTGGTGGTGCCGTAGATGCCGCTCATTTCATTGTTGAGATGGGTTATTTCACCGGGAAAAACCGGCTTGCCATCCACCTTCAACACCTGGGCGCCGGTGGTGAGTCCCGCGTCCTCGGCGGGGCCGCCGGCGGCGACGCTGGCGATCACCACGTTGTTTCCCTGTTGCCCGAAGCTAAGCCCCGCGCTCGCGAGGCCGGTGATCATCAATTGGTCCTGCGCGGCCTGCAGCGGTGGCTCGTAGCGCGAATACGGGTCGAAATGGTTGAACAGCTCGTCGAAGAAGCTGGTGATCACCCCTTGCGTACCGGCCTGCTGCAGCGCCGGAGAAGCGGCATAGGCGGCGCTGGCCACCTGCGCCGCCGCCTTGCCCCAGGCCGTCGCGTCGTTGGGCGCCGGGGCGGGGAGGGAGAGGATAAGCTGCTGCGGCCCGTTCAGCAGGATCTGGTTGTTCAGCAAGGTGGTGCTGAGGTCAGGGTCAAGGGCGGCCAGCCCGTTCAGGCCCCAGATCGTCATCTGCGGAATGGTGAGCTGCTGCAGCGCGCGCGGCGCGATGTAGGTGAGTGCCGCGCCCCAGACGGAGGCCGCCGTTGCCGAATCGAACGCAGGCGCGGCCAAGGCCGGGGAGGTCCATACGCTGCCCGGCAGGATCACGCAGACAAAAAAGATGACAGCCGCGCGGATCACCTGCGGCGCTTCGATTTGGGTTTGGATTTATGCGGCCCACGGCCTCGTGGCGCAGGGCGCGGGCCGCGCGGAGACGTGGCATCGGCCGGGGCGAACAACAGCCCGCCGGTCACGGGGCGGGCCTCGGTCAGCCGCACATCCAGCATCTGGGCCAGTTGATAGCTCTTGCGCGACCGCTTGCCGATCAGACTCTGGGCCGCCTCGTCATGTATCCAGAAATCGTCAGCCAGGCTCGCCATGCTCAGGAATCCACTCGCGCCACTCTCAGGTAAAGTGACGAATAGACCGAACTTGGTCACCCCCGATACCCGTGCCGTGAACAACTCTCCCACGCGGTGTTGTAAGTACAGCGCCAGATAACGGTCGGTGGAGTCGCGCTCGGCCAGGGCGGCGCGGCGTTCGCTCGCGGTGATCCGTTCGGCGGTGTCCTCGAACTGCGAAATATCATCCGGCGCCAGGCCATCGCGGCCGAGCTTCAGCCCGGTGATGAGCGCGCGGTGCACCAGCAGATCGGCATAGCGGCGGATCGGCGAGGTGAAATGCGCGTATTTGGTGAGCGCCAGGCCGAAATGGCCGATGTTCCCGGGGGAATATTCGGCCTGGGACTGGCTGCGTAGGATGGTTTCATTCACGAGGCTGGATTTGTCCGTACCGGCGACAAGTTTCAACACGCGGTCGAGGTCGCGGGGGTGAATTTGGTCGCCCGCGGCCAAAGAAATATCGAGTGTTGCCAAAAAGGAACGTAAATTGTCCAGCTTCTCGGCGCTGGGCGGCGCATGCACGCGGTACATGCAGGGCAGGCGGCGCTTCTCCAGCTCCTCGGCGGCGCAGACATTGGCCAGGATCATGAATTCCTCGATCAGCTTGTGGCTGTCGAGTCGCGGGCGCGGGGCGATGCTTTGCACCTGGCCGTCCGCCCCCAGCACCACCTTGCGCTCGGGCAGGTCGAGATCGAGCGTGCCGCGCGCCTCGCGCGCCGCCTTCAGCGCCGTGAAAGCAGCGTAGAGATGTGCGTGGTTGTTCGGGTCATCCTCGAATTCCGCCTGCACCTGCTCATAGGTTTTGCGTGCCGCCGAGCGCATCAGCCCGCGGCCGAACTGGTGTGAGAGTTTGGCGCCGTGCACGTCGATATGCATCTCCACGAACAGGCAGCCGCGTTCCTCATGCGGCTTGAGGCTGCACCAGCCGTTGGAGAGTGCCTCGGGCAGCATCGGCACCACGCGGTCTGGGAAGTAGCAGGAGTTGCCGCGCTCCTTCGCGGATTTATCCAGCGCGGAGCCGGGTTTCACATAATGGGCGACATCGGCGATGGCGACGATGAGCCGGTAGCCGTGCGAGGCGGGTTCGGCGAACACGGCATCGTCGAAGTCGCGGGCATCCGCGCCGTCGATGGTGATGAGCGGCACCTCGCGTAAATCGGTGCGCTTGCCCAGCGGCGCGGCCTTGGCTTTTTCAGCCTCTTTCAGCGCGGCATCGGGGAAGTCCATGGGGATGCCATGGGTGGCGATGGCGATGAGGCTGACCGAGCGCGCATCGGTGATCGAGCCCAGCCGCTCGGTGATGCGCGCCGGTTTGGGCCCCATGAACTTGGCGCCGGGCAGGGGCTCCGCGCGCACGATCTCATCGGCCAGCGCGCCCAAAGTCTCGCCCGGCGGCACCACCCATTCGGATTTCTGCCGCCGGTCGGTGGGCTCGATGCGCCCGCCCTGGGGCGTGGGGTGGAACACGCCGACGATGCCGCCCACCTGCTCGGCCAGGCGCTTGAGGGTGCGCCCTTCGTATTTATCGCCGCCGATCTGCTTGAGCCGCGCCAGCACCCGCGCGCCCGGCGCCAGCGCCGCTTGGCCGCGCGCCTCGGCATGCATGAAGATGACCGGCGGGCGGCCGGGGCCATCCCACGCCACCGGGCGGGCCAGGGCTTCGCCGTCGCGGTCGATGCCGGTAATCTCCACCACCGCCGTCTCCGGCAGCCGCCCGGCCTCCACGAATTTTTTGCGCCCGGCGCGTTCCACCACGCCATCGGCCTCCAGCGATTTCATCAGCCCCCGCAGGGCCTTTTTGTCATCGGGCGCCACGCCGAAGGCGCGCGCCACCTCGCGCAGCCCCACGGTCTGCGAGGCTTCCTTCAGGAACGCCTTGATCGTCTCCCGGCCGGGCAGGGCCGAGGGGGTTTTTGTTTTGGCGCGGGGCTTTTTATGCACGGTTTTCATGCTGCACAGTATGGGGCCTAGCCGGACGCGCCACCATAACCGCGCGCACGATTCCCGGAATAATTCCTTGATGGCTGCAACCTTCGGGTGTTCTATATTAAGTTGTTATAATCACGATTGATGTATAACTTGTGGTTGTGACTTCCAGCCTGAACATCGACGCTCCCGCGACCCTGACCGTGCTCGGCGGTAACGCGGCGTTATCTTCCCTGGCCAACGCGCCCCCCGGTGGCATCGTGGTCTCCGACCCCGCCAGCCCCGGCGCGCTCAACGTGCAAATCATCGCGGGGAATACCGGCGCGGCGCTCTCCGCCAGCTCCCTCGGCGGCGCCACGGTGAGCACCAATGGCAACACGCTGAGCCTGAGCGGCACGGCGCTGCAGGTGAACACCGCTCTGGCGAGCCTGGAGGTGAACGAGCCGGCCGGTCTTGCCCGTGATGTACTGACCCTGACGGCCAGTGACCCGCTGGCCCTGGCCGCGCAGACCAACATCGCGGTTGATATCGTGCCGCAGACCGGCCCGGCCTTCGTCGCGCCGCCTCGCATCGTCACCATCCAGGCGAACACGCTGGACACCATTTCGGGCATGTTCCTCAGCGACCCCATCGCCGGCGGGCTTGCGGCGATGGGACTGGGCGCGCAGGAGGCGCTCACCCTCACTCTATCGGCAGCCTCTGGCGTTCTGTTGCTGCCGGGCTACGCCAATGCCAGCGGCATCGCCGCCAGCGGGCTTGGCACCGGCACCATCGTGTTGAGCTTCACCGCCGCCGAAATTGGCGCGCTCAACAATCTGCTCGCCGGGCTGGCCTTCGTGGGGCCGAAAATCACCGGTGGCGAGCACCTTTATTATGTGTTGCGCCATGTCTCCGGCCCGCTGCCCACGGCGCTGACCGACGGCAATATCTTCCTCAATATCATCGGTACAACCGCCAGCGGCGCCACGCTGGCGGCGGGTTCGCAAACGGTGCTGACAGCCGGCGGCACGCTGGGCGGCGTGCTTGGCGGCGTCACCACGGGGCTGGGCGGCATCGCATCGCCCGGCGGCGTGGTGATAGCGCCCGGCGCGAGCCTGCAACTGCCGGGAAGCAGCCTCACCCTGGGCGGTACCAGCGATGATTTTGGCACGCTCGGCGCCGCCAGCCTGGTTTTGGAGGGTGTGCTGGCGGCGGGCAGTGCCACGCTTGGCGGCCCGCTCGCGCTGGGCACGGCCGGGTTGCTGGATTTCAACGGCATGCTGGTGGCGGGCAATGCCGAAACGCTGAACAACCAGCTGGAAGTCTCGCTGGCGGCGGGGGCCTTGCTCACCGGCAACGGCACGCTTCAGGCGGGGAATTTCTCTGAATCGGGGATGATCACCGGGCCGGGGACCATAGCGGCCCTGGGCGGGGAGACTCTGCTGCTGGCGGCGGGTAGCATCGGCGGCGGGGCGGTGGCGCAGGTTGCGTCCGGTGGGGCCATGGTGCTGGGGCCGCTCTCGCCGCTTTATGGCATATTCGATGCCACGCCCGTCACCATTGATGCCTCGGTGACCTTGAGTTTCCAAAATAATGCCGGGTTTGGCGTCACGGGCGGCTATGCCAGCACGCTGGGCGGGGCTGGCGGGGCGTTTGTCATCAATGGGCCGCAGGCGTTCTCGGGCAGCATCACCGGCTTTGCCCCCGGCGATCAGCTCATCTTTCCCGGTCTCTCAAGTTTCAGCATTTACAACATCACCACCAGCTCCTTCGCGGTGGGCGGGCAGGATTCCAGTGGCAACACCGTTACCTATGTCATCCACGCCGCCATCCCCAGCGGCAGCGTTCTCGCATCCGGGGTGGATGCGCAGGGCGACCCTTCGGTGTTTCTGCGCCCCGCCGCGCCAACCATCGTCACCGCCGGGGTTTTCGCGGCCAGCGCGGGTGTCGCGCAGCCGCTGCAGGGCATCGCGCTGCAGCTCGCCGTCGCCACCACGCAGAGCCTTAGCCTGACGATTGCCGCCGCCCATGGTATTCTCAGCGATGGCGGCGCCCCGGCGGCGCAGATCACCCTGACCGGCGCCAACATTGCCGCGCTGAACACAGAGCTGGCGGGGCTCACTTATACAGGCACCGGCCTGGCTGATACGCTCACCCTCTCCAGCGCCAGCGGGGTGCTGAGCGGGTTGGCTGATAACATCTACATCAACGCCGCCGCGCCCGGTGTGGTCAACGGCCTCGGCGGCGGCGCCTTCAGCGAGGGGCAGAGCGCCTCCTTTGGCCTTACCGGCGGCGTCTCGCTGTTCAGCCAGCCCGCCGCCCCCGGCGCGCTGCTGGTGGACGGCTCCACCGATTTTACCGCGCCGCTTCAGGCCAACGGCATTTCCGGCACCGCCCTGGTGGTGGAGAGCGGCGCCACCGCGATTTTTGACTCCAGCGCCACCGTGGCGCTGGGCGGCGATGTTACCCTTGGCGGCGCCAACGGCCCTGGCACGCTGGCTATTCTCACACAGGCATTCTCGGGCACCGGCAATATGACCCTGGCGGGCAACGCCGCCGCCACGGGGAGCGATGCCTATGTGGCGGGCGGGCTCAGCCTCGGCGGCTCGCTGGCCATCGGCGCAAGCGGGCAGTTCGTACTTGCGGGCAGCCTGAGCGCCGCCGCCGCCACGCTGGCCGCCGGGGGAACATTTGTTGCCTACGGCAGCGCCAGCGCGCAGCTCGGCGCGCTCGCCGATGCGGGGAGCATCATCCTGGACGGCACGGCCCACGCGGCGGCCACGAGCCTGGATTTATCCGGCGCGCTCTCCCTGGGCGGCAGCGCCAGCCTGGGCATTACCGGCGGCCTGAACATGAGCGGCACTAGCACGCTGCAGATTGGCGCCGGGGCCGGTTTGCAGGCGGGAACAACCGCGCAGCTGCAAGGTGTTATCACCGATTCCGGCCTGCTGGCCGCCACCGGCAGCCTCGGCGCGGCGGGCACCATCCTGCTCACCGGCGGCACGCTGGAGGCGGCTTCCCTCACCAATACCGGCACGCTGGCGGGCTACGGCGTCCTCAACGCCGCAAGCCTGACCAATGACGGGGTGATCCTGGCGCAGGGCGGCGCGCTGGTGCTGGGCGGCGCGGTCAACAATGGCGCCCACATCACGGTCATGGCCTCGGCGGCGCTGGATGTAACCGGCGATTTTTCCGGCGCGGTGATCACCTTCATGGGCGGCGATGCCATGATCACGCTGGACGACCCGGCGCGGTTTTCGGCCAGCATGGCGAACATGGCCGCCACCGATGCGATTGATCTGGTAGGCGTGGCGCCAAGCCTGGTGAGCTGGTCCGCCGGCACGCTCACCATCGCCAACAGCCAAAGCCCGCTTGCCGCCACGGTGGCGTTGCAGATCGCGGCGGGGGAGCCGGCGTTCAGTGTCCTCTCCGATGGCGCGGGCGGCGCGCTCATCACCCTGGGCGGCACGCTCCCCTGTTTCGCGCGCGGCACGCGCCTGCTCACCCCGCACGGCTACCGCGCGGTGGAGGACCTGAAACCCGGCGACCCGCTGATCACCGCCGCCGGGGCGCGCCGCCCGGTGCGCTGGATCGGGCGGCGCACGCTCGACCTTGGCCCAAGCGCCGCGCGTGATGGCCTGCCGGTGCTCATCCTGCCCAACGCCTTCGGGCCGGGCCAGCCCGCGCGCCCGTTGCGGCTCTCGCCCTCGCATTGTGTTTATGCCGGCGGGGTGCTGGTCCCGGCGGTGCAGCTGGTCAACGGCGCCACCATTTTGCGCCAGCGAAGCGCCCCGGCGATGACCTATTACCACGTAGAGCTGGACCGCCACGACATTCTGCTGGCCGAGGGGCTGCCCTGCGAGTCTTACTTTGACGATGGCAATCGCGGCGCGCTGTATCATGAGACAGGGCGCCGCTCACCGGCCCGCAAACCCTTCGCGCCGGTCATCACGCGCGGGGCGCGGCTGGCGGCGGTGCGCGCGCGGCTGCATGCAATCGCCCTGGGGCAGGGGTTTTCGCTCACCTATTGGCCGAGCCTGCGCGCGGTGGCGGCGGGGCATACCGCCATCCCCGAGATCAGCACTGCGCGGGGCGGGCGCCTGGCGCGCTTCGTGTTTCCAGCGCCAGTGCGCGCGGTCACGCTGCTCTCCGCGGTCTCCTCCCCGGCCGATACCGACCCCGCTTGCGAGGACCGGCGCGAGCTTGGCGTTTGCCTGGCTCTGGCTGCGGGCGTGGAGCTGGGGCAGGGGTTCCACCCGCGCGGCGCGCAGGACGACGGGGTCTGGATGGGCCGCGCCGCCACCTTGAACCTGCCGCGCGCGGCGGCGGACTTCACCCTGCCGCTGGCCGCCATCGCGCAAAGCTGGGTAAAGCCGGTTGACGCCAAAGCCGCCCCAGCGTAGGAGGCAGCCTCGTTGCCGGGAACGTGGACAGGCGGTGGTCGCCTGCGCCCGCTCTTATCTGCATTTGCAATCCTGCAGGTGCTGAGGAGAGACTATCGGCGGAATTTTAACAAGAAAGGCCAGCGCCATGACCAAGCGCACTGAGAGTAAGTATAAGATTAACCGCCGTTTGGGCGTTAACCTGTGGGGCCGCGCGAAGTCGCCGGTCAACAAGCGTGAGTACGGCCCCGGCCAGCATGGCCAGCGCCGCAAGAAGCCGTCGGATTACGGCGTGCAGCTCATGGCGAAGCAGAAGCTGAAGGGCTACTACGGCAATATCTCCGAGAAATCCTTCTACAAATATTACGAGGAAGCTGTGCGCCGTAAGGGCGACACGTCGGAAAACCTCATCGAGATCCTGGAGCGCCGCCTCGACGCCGTGATCTACCGCATGAAATTCGCTGTCACCCCGTTCGCCGCGCGCCAGTTCGTCAGCCACGGCCATGTGACCGTGAACGGCCAGAAGGTGAACATCCCGTCCTACATGGTCAAGGACAACGATGTGATCGAGGTGCGCGAGAAATCCAAGCAGCTCGCCGTTGTGCTCGATGCCGCCCAGTCCTCCGAGCGCGATGTGCCGGAGTATATGGAAGTTGATCACCGCGCGATGAAGGGCAAGTTCCTGCGTACCCCCAAGCTGGCCGATGTGCCCTTCCCGGTGCAGATGGACCCGAACCTGGTGGTCGAATTCTACTCGCGTTAATTCCCGCGCAAAGCGTATCACGAACACGGCACCTTCGGGTGCCGTTTTTGTTTGGTGGCGGTTACATGCGGGAAATTCCGGCGTTACACGCGCTCGCTACATGGCAAGCTCTTACCTCAAGGAGATTTCCATGCGCCGTCCTGCTCTTGCCGCCCTGCTCGGTCTTGCTGTTCTGCCGGGCTTTGCCGCCGCCCAGCCTGTTTCCAATCCGCCGCCCGGCCCTGGCATGATGGGCGGGCCGGGGTGGCGCCATGAGGGCCACCGGCCCGCGGATCCGGCCGCGTTCCTGATGAAATTCTACGCCGCCAACACCACCCATGACGGCCATCTGACCCTGGCGCAGGCGAAGGCCGCGGGCATGGGGCCGATTGCGGAGCATTTCACTGAAATTGACACCAAGCATCATGGCTACATAACGCCATATGACATCGAAGCCTGGCGTCTGGACGCCATGGCCAGGCGCCTGGAGCTGCGGGCGGATCAACTGCGCGCCCAGGATTAGAGTCTGATCGTTTGAGGTTGACGCGCGCCAGCGTGGCAACCGGAAGCGTGAATCAGCCTCTTATCAAAGAGTCTGATCGTTTGAGGCTGACGCGCGCCAGCGTGGCAACCGGAAGCGTGAATCAGCCTCTTATCAAAGAGTCTGATCGTTTGAGGCTGACGCGCGCCAGTGTGGCAACCGAAAGCGTGAATCAGCCTCTTATCAAAGAGTCTGATCGTTTGAGGTTGACGCGCCCCAGCGTGGCAACCGGAAGCGTGAATCAGCCTCTTATCAAAGAGTTAGCGCGGGCGGGGGCGCTCTTGCGTCACCCTAAACCTATCGCGCTAGCGGTTTTTGTTCCGGCCCTGGGAGATGGCCTGCCCCGGCTTCTGCCCAGGGTCACCGGTTACGAACATCTGGTGCAGAATTGCGGCTGTGCTGGGCTCCACATAGGCGCTCCCCGCGCCGTTGCCGCCGGGGGCGGCGGCGGCGTTGCCGCTGGGGAGGAATTGCGAGGCAACCGAGCCGGGGCCGAACAGGTGCACCACCTGGCCCGAGGCCGGCGGGTTGGGCGGCTGGCGGGCCTGGGCCGCGCCAGCGCTGCACAATGCGGAAAGAACGATGCAAAACTTGCTGATTTTCAAAAATTCATCTCCAAAAATGGGAGGTAGCGGCCAAGCTGTATCATCGCGCCTGGCGTGGCCGCGTCAAGTCATGGCAGTGTCCGAAAACGCCGTCTCGCGGAAAGCCGAAATCCAGGCTAATATTTTGCCATGAATATTGTCGCCCCTCTGCCGGCGCGGCTGGTGGTCGAAGTTGTTTTCGATTTCGTTTGCCCCTGGTGCTACCTGGGCATCAAGCGCCTGTCCTTTCTGCTGGAGCGGCGGCAGGATTTCGCCGTCGAGCTGCTCTGGCGGCCGTTTCTGCTCAACCCGGACATGCCGCGCACCGGCATGTTGCGCGCTGACTATATGATCCGCAAGTTCGGTGCCGAGGACCGCGCGCGCCGGCTTTATGCCTCCATCGCGGAGCTTGGCGCGGCCGAGGGGATCATGTTCAATTTTGCGGCCATCCGCCGCACGCCGAGCAGTGTGGATGCCCACCGCCTGGTGCGTCACGCCGCGCGCTCCGGCCCCGCAGGCGGGCTGGTGAAGCGCATTTTCCACGCGCATTTCGTCGAAGGCGCTGATATCGGCAGCCATGCAACTCTCAAAGCCCTGGCGGCCGCCCAAGGCATGGACCCCGCCGCCATCGCGCAGTTTCTGGCCTCCGGCGAGGGTGCCGAAGCGGTGCATTCTGAGAATTTGCACGCGCACCGGCTGGGAATCAACGGTGTGCCCTGTTTCGTGATCGATGGCGAACATGCCATCGCCGGGGCGCAGGAAACCGAGGTGCTGGAGAGATTGCTGGACCTTGCCACTTGTACCAGCCGCGAGCGATGATATCTCAGGACATGTCCGCCAGTTAAACCTGGGATTAAGCGGTTTTAAGCCGATGAGAGTCATACATAGCCCATGAGAAAATTCCACTGCGTTTATAACATTACTTTGTCCCTCGGGGTGCTTCTGGGCTCCGCGGGTCTGGCTTGGGCTGGCACGCCGCTGCCAGATCCCGGCAGCATCCTCACCGTACAGGTTGAGAACGATGCGCTCTCCATCCCCAGTACCGATGAATTATACACCTCCGGCATCCACCTGGGTTATGTAACCCCCACCGGCGCGCTGCCCGATTTCCTGAGCCAGTTCGGAACGCAAATTTTTGGGGGCGGCACGCAAAGGCTGGAGTTGAGCCTTGATCAGGTGATTTTTACGCCGGTTAACACCCAGCTCTATAACCCTAACCCGCGCGATATGCCCTATTCCGGCCATCTGGCGCTCAGCGCCAGCCTTATCCAGGACACCACAGGCACCCGCAGCGTGGCGGGGATGAGTGTTGGCGTGGTGGGGCCGGATGCGCTTGGCCAGTCGGTGCAGAACGGCTTCCACGAGATTATCGGCGATACGCCCAACCGCGGCTGGCGCTACCAGCTGCATAACGAGCCGACGCTGGATTTCTTCGGCAGCCGCATCTGGCGCGATGACATCGCCAGCCTCGGCAACGGCGCGCTTGGCCTGCAGGTGCTGCCCCAGGTTTCGGCTCAGGCGGGCAACACGGAAATTTATGCTCAGGTGGGCGGCCTTGTCCGTCTGGGGCAGGGGCTGGACTCAGATTTCGGCCCTTCGCTGCTTGGCAACGGCCTGAACGGTACGGATGCCTATACGCCAACGCAGCCTTTGGTCTGGTATGTCTTCGCCGGTGCCGATGGCCGCCTGGTTGGGCATAATATCTTCATCCAGGGGAACGACTTTCAATCCAGCCGCCATGTCACCCTCACGCCGCTGCAGGGCGAAGCGGAAATCGGCGCCGCCATGATCGTTTATGGTTTTCGCATCACCGCCACGGAGGTTCTTGAATCACCGCAATTCCACCACTCCGCCCCGGCCTTCCAGTACGGCTCGATCGCGATTTCGGGGCGGTTCTGAACTTTTCAGGAAACACCAAGGGGCGCAATCCCCTTGGTGTTTGATTTCAGAGGCTGAATTTCTCACCGAGATAAACGCGCCGCACATCCTGGTGCGCGACCACGGCCTCGGGTTTGCCTTCCATCAGCACCTCGCCGTCGTAGAGGATATAGGCGCGGTCGATGATCTCCAGCGTCTCGCGCACATTATGGTCGGTGATCAGCACACCCAGGCCGCGGTGCTTCAAATGCGAGACCAGATCCCGGATCTCGCCCACGGCGATGGGATCGATCCCCGCCAGCGGTTCATCGAGCAAAATATAATTCGGCGCGGTTGCCAGCGCGCGGGCGATTTCCACGCGGCGGCGCTCGCCGCCCGAGAGCGCCAGCGCCGGGGTGCGGCGCAGATGGGTGATGCCAAATTCCGCCAGCAGCTCGTTCAGCAGCGCCTCGCGCCGGTCGCGGTCGGGCTCCACCACTTCCAGCGCCGCCATGATGTTCTGCTCCACGTTCAACCCGCGGAAAATGCTGGCCTCCTGCGGCAGATAGCCAATCCCCAAGCGCGCGCGCCGGTACATCGGCAGGCTTGAGATTTCCGCCCCGTCGAGCGTGATGGCGCCGCTGTCAGGCGCGATCAGCCCGACGATCATATAGAATGTCGTGGTCTTGCCAGCGCCATTCGGCCCGAGCAGCCCGACTGCCTCGCCGCGTTTCACCGAGATGGAGACATTGCGCACCACCGGGCGTTTCTTGAAACGCTTGCCGATGCCGGTGGCGACGAGCCCGCCGTGATCCAGTGCTGATACGTTCATTTTTGCGGCGCCGATCCGGGGATGATGGTCCCGGCGACCTGCCCGCCAGGGCCCGCCAGCAGGGTGGCGATGCCGGTCTTCATATTAACCAGCGCATCGCTGCCGCTCATCTCGTTGGGGCCCTGGATGATATGCACATCGCCGCCCAGGCGCGCGCGGCCTTGCTGCGGCAGATACACGCCGGTGTCGCCGGTCGCGGTGTCCCCCGTGGTGTGGATCACCACATGGCCGATCGCCTCCACCTTTTGCAGTTGCCCCGCCTGGCCAGCGATATCGGCGCTGGAGGCAGCCGTGGTTGCCGCCGCCGGGGCCAGATCGCCGATCAACGTATCAGCGGCGACCGAGCGGCCGTCATTGGTCACGATCAACGCATTGCCGCGCGCCACCGCCTGGCGTTTGGCTGCATAATATTCAACTGAATCACGCGCCGTGATGGTGTCGTCAGGCGTTGTCAGTTTCAGGTGCTTGCCGGTGAGCACCAGCACCGCGCCGTCCATGCTGTAAACCGCGTGGTCGCCCCAGGCGTTATCGGTCGCGGTATAGATATGCACATGCCCGACAGCCTCGATCTCATAGAGAGAGGTATTGCCCTGGTTGAGAATATCGGTGGCCGAACCAGGCGCCTGCGCGGCACCGGCGGCGGCGGGGGTGTTTTTGCGGTAATGCGCGATCAGCTGGTCGGCTGTCACCGTCACCGCGCCGCGCACCGCCTTGGCGTTGCCCATGGCGATGACAACCTGGTTGTCCTGCTGCCACTGGATGCCCTGCGAGGCGGTGATCTGAATCGGTTGCGGCGTGCTGCCCGGCGTGCCGCCAAGGTTGAGCGGTTGCGCGCCTGCGGGGGCGGCGGCGGCAATCAGGATCAGAGCCGCGCCGAGGGAACGTAATTTCATTATTGCGCCTGTGTCAGCGTCATCGCCGCCGGACCATTGAAGGTGATATCCGTGCCATGATTGCTCACCACAAAGCCATTGGCGGCGTTCAACGTGCCAAAGGGGCCTTGAACCTGCACGGGGTCGGTGCTGACGGCGCTGCCCGCATGCAGGTCTATGCGGACATGCGGCACCGTCATGGTCGTGCCGTCGTTACGGTAGAGCGTGACATTGCCGGTCAGTCCCAGCGTGCCGGTTTTCTGGTGGTACATCCCGGTGTCGGATTTCAGGAGTAGCCACGCGCCGGATTTAAGCGTCAGGTCGCCGATAGGCGCCTTCAGCACCACATTGCCGTCGCCTTGTTCATCCGCGCTAACGGCGGTGAGGGTAAAGGGCTGGCCCTGGTCATCCGTGCCGCGGTATTGCGCGCCCTGCATGTGCGAGGCGGTGTTCTGCTGCGTGGTGTTTTGCACGTGGTAGGTTACGCGGTTCGCATCCGGCCCGGCGTGCCACGAGGGCGCCAGCGCCAGCGCCAGCAGCAGCAGCACCGCCGCCACGGGCAGCAGCTTCTTCAGCATGGTCACGGTTACGCTGCGGCGCGTAATGGAGGATATCTCCTCCGCGTTGCGCCTGCGCAACCCGTCCAGCAGCCGCGGGGGGGCGATGCGGCTCATGCCAGTCCCGCGCGCAAAAGGTCATGAATATGCAGAATGCCCTTAATCATCCGTGCGTCATCCACCACAAATAAGGCGGTAACGGGGCGGGTTTCGCTGTTCATCTCGCGCAGCGCCTCTTCGGCCAGGGCCTCCGGGCCGATGGTGCGCGGGTTCGCGTTCATGATATCCTCGACACTGCGGCCGAGCAGGTCCGGCCCCATGGCGCGGCGCAGGTCGCCATCCGTCACCACACCGAGCAGCTTGCCTGCATCATCCACCACGCCCAGCGCGCCAAAGCGCTTTGCGGTCATGGTGATCAACGCGCGGTCCATGGTTGTGCCGGGGGAAACCAGGGGCAGTTCGCCACCTTTGTGCATCAGGTCGCGCACGCGCTTCAGCCGCGCGCCAAGCTTGCCGCCGGGGTGAATGTCCCTGAAGTCGCGCGCCGAAAATCCGCGCCGCGCCAGCAGCACCACGGCCAGCGCGTCGCCCAGGGCCATCTGCATGGTTGTGCTGGTGGTCGGCGCCAGGCCGATCGGCCCGGCCTCCGGCGCTGGCGGGAGGATCAGCGCGATGGTGGCGGCGGTGCCCAGCGTGCTGCCCGCGGCGGCGGTGATGCCGATCAGCGGCAGGCCGATGCGGCTGGCGTGCGCCACGATCGCGGCGAGTTCGGTGGCCTCGCCGGAGTTGGAGAGCGCGATCACCGCATCCCCGGCGATGATCATGCCCAGATCGCCATGCGCGGCTTCGGCCGGATGCACAAACAGCGCGGGCGTGCCGGTGGAGGCCAGGGTCGCCGCGATTTTGCGCGCCACATGGCCGGATTTGCCCATTCCCGTCACCACGACGCGGCCGGGAATGGCGATGAGTTGATTAACAGCCGCGCGGAAATCTTCCCCGAGGCCGGCACCCAGGGCGCTCAGCGCCGCAGCTTCGGTCGTAAGAACATCTCTCGCGATGGCAAGATCATCATGGAGATCGTCAGACATGCTTGCGGTATGAACAGGGCTGCCCCCGCGGTCAACTGATGGATTGGCAACACAGGGTAACCAAGAAACGCCGCGCGTGCCCAAGTACACCATCAGAACGGAATTTCCAGCTCCAGCCGCCAGCGCAAAACGCCGCGCGGGCTGGCGGGAGTCGCGCCAAAGAGCCAGCCCAGCTCATATTTCACCTGGCCCGCATTGCCGAGTCCCAGCGCGCTCAGCCGCATCAGCCCCATGGCCACTGGCCCAACCAGAAGCTGCTGGCGCGCGGCGCGCGGGCTGTTGCCCACCACGCCTGCATCACCATACACTTCAACAGCCGGGGAGAGCGGGGTCCAGAGATTCCACCGGCTTTGCAGCGCGTAGCTGAAATCCAGCCCCTGCGTGCCCTGGTCCGGCCCGAACTGGCGGGTCAGGTATAAATTCACCGTCTCGGTGGTGCGGCCGATGTCCTTGGCGATCAGCGGTCCGAACGTCGCCTCGTTGGCGCCGGCATGGCGGCCTGTGGCCGTGTATTGGCCATACTCGAAATAGAACCCCCAATCGGCGAAGTATTCGCCCGGTGAGGTTAGCTCGAAGGTATTCTCCGTAACCGCCTGGGTGAGCAGCACCGGCTCGTGGCCGCCGGGAGCACGGTTGAAGCCAAGCTCCAGCTCGCTGTGCCACCAGGGCGTCAGCCCGGTGCCAAGCTCGGCGGTGTAGCTGGCGGCGGCCTTCTGGTCCTGGCGCTGGTCGAACACCGCATCGCCGTTGGTCTCGATCTCCAGCTCCCCCAGGTCGATCTCGTAGGGCGATGTCACATGGTAATCAGCGGTGGCCAGCTTTGGCGCGGCCAGCGCCGTTGCCGTCAGCCCGGTCAGAAGCCAGCGCCTCATTTGGCCACCAGCACGCCTTGCGCCGTATCCTGGTGGAAATCGCCGAAAAACTTGTAGCTTCCCGGGTCCAGCGGGCCCAGAAACACGGTGATGGTGCTGCCCGGCGGCACCAGTATCTCGCGGTTGAGATCGGTGCTCTCGAACTCATCGGCGGTGCTGTCGCTGTTCATCACATGCAGCTTGAACCTGCGCCCCGCAGGCACGTTGAGGGTGGCGGGCACGAAACGGTGGTTCTTGAACACCACCAGCGGCGGATTATCCGCGTGCGCCGGATGAAACCCCAGCGCAATGACGCCCAGCAGCACGGCTGGCCCCAGTTTCGGCGGGGGCAGGCGGCTGATCAGCCGTGCCGCCCCCAGCAGCAGCGCCAGCGTGGCCGCCCAGGCGGCCAGTTGAATGCCCGAGGGCCGCGCCGAATACCCCGCCAGCGCATGCAGGCTGCGCCCGGCAAAACTATTGTCGGCGATAAAACCGCTGGTGTTCCATAATTGCTGGCCCCAGGCGGGCAGGATATCCACCGAGTTCAGCAGCGCCGCCGCCTGTCCGGCCATGCCCGCGGCAAGCAGCGCGATGAGCGCGTTGGTGACTGAAAACAGGCGCGCGAGCGGGATGACGGCAAGTCCGCGATACAGCAGGAACGAGAGCCCGGCCGCCAGCGCCAGCCCGGCCGCGCCGCCAAGCCCCAGCTGCACCCCGGCAACGCCAGAGCCGATGAGGATGCCGTATAAAAACAGCACCACCTCGGTGCCCTCGCGCAGCACCGCCACCGCGACCACCGCGGCCAGCGCCGCCAACGAGCGCTCGCCAAGCTGCACCGCGGCGCCCAGATCGCGCATGCCGCGCGTTATCTCGCGGGCATGGCGGGACATGAACAATATGTGCCAGCTCAGCATGACCACGGCGAAGCCGAGGATGGCGGCGGTGAACACCTCCTGCCCGGCGCCCTCGAAGAGGTTGGAGAGACGGCTGGCGAACACCGCGACCAGGCTCGCCCCCGCCAGCCCGGCGGCGATGCCCCCGGCGATCCAGCGCCGCCGCCCGGCAACGCCCTCGGTGGCGGCCAGAATGATCCCGATGATCAGCCCTGCTTCCATCGCCTCGCGAAAGACGATGATCATACTCACAAACATGCCCTGGTCCGCTCCGCATCAAGAATTGCAAATGCAAATCATTCGCAATTAAAGAAAAGATATAGACCCAGCCTCAATGGTGCAAGGGCGTCTCGCAAATAATTTTGGCGGAACCGGGGAGGGGGCCGCCCGGGCGCGGCCGGAACGCCGGGGCGCCTCAGTGGTGGAACAGGTCCGGGTCGGCGTAGCCGAGGAGATCAAGCTTCGCCAGCGTGGGCAAAAACGCATAGGCCGCCTGGGCGATGTCCATGCGTCCTTCGCGCTGGAGCAGGGCTTCCAGCCGGGACCATATTTTGTGCAGATACAGCACGTCCGACGCCGCATATGTCAGTTGCTCGGGGGTAAGCTCGAGGGCGCCCCAGTCGCTGGTCTGCTGCTGTTTGGAAATTTCCACCCCGGCCAAATCGCGGCAGAGGTCTTTCAGGCCATGCCGGTCGGTGTAGGTGCGCACCAGCTTCGAGGCGATTTTGGTGCAGATGACCGGCGCTGTGACCACGCCCAGCCCGTTCAGCATCGCCGCGATGTCAAACCGCGCGAAATGGAACAGCTTGGTCACCGCCGGATCGGCCAGCAGCGCCTTCAGGTTCGGGCAATTCGCTCCCTGGCCGCCGAGGCGCTCGGGGATGATTTGTACCAGATGCGCGTTGCCGTCGCCCGAGGAGAGCTGCACCAGGCATAGCCGGTCGCGCCGGGGGTCGAGGCCCATGGTCTCGGTATCAATGGCAACAACCGGCCCCAGGCTCAGCCCGGCCGGCAGGTCGTGCTTATGCAGCTGGATATTGCTCATTGAGACCTTGCAAAGCGCGGGGCGCTTGACCCGCCGTGCGGGCAAAATGCTGTGAGAAAAATTGGTGCCCAGGAGAAGACTCGAACTTCCATGACCTTGCGATCGCTAGCACCTGAAGCTAGTGCGTCTACCATTTCGCCACCTGGGCAGTCCAATTTTCGCGCCCCGAAGGAACGCCGTGGCGGGCTTTAGCTCCACGAATCAGCCACGTCAACCATGGCTTGAGCGGCGTGTTCCACGCGCCTACAACCCGAGGACAGTAACAGGGGGTTCAAATGGCGCCAACGGGTAAAATTGCGGCGGTTTTCGGCGGGTCCGGGTTTCTTGGCCATTATGTGGTCAAGCGCCTCGCCGCTCTGGGATACATCGTGCGAATCGCGGTGCGCGACACCGAATCCGCGATGCCGCTGCGCCCCATGGGCGGCCCCGGCCAGATTGTCCCGTTGTATGCGCCCTTGCATGAGGAAGCCCAGGTAGCCCGCGCCATCGAGGGCGCGGAACTGGTCGTCAACCTCACCGGCATCCTGGCCGAGCGCCGCAAGGGCGATTTCATGCGCACCCATGCTGAGGGGGCAGGGCGCATCGCGCGAATCGCCGGCAGCGCCAATGTCCGCCACCTGGCGCATGTCTCCGCGCTCGGCGCTGATGCCGCCAGTCCCAGCCTGTATGCCCAGAGCAAGGCCGCCGGCGAGGCCGCCGTGCGTTCCGCCTTTCCCGCGGCCGCGATTCTGCGCCCCTCCATCGTCTTCGGCCCCGAGGACCATTTCTTCAACCGCTTCGCCGCCATGGCCAGCCTCTTCCCGGTCATTCCCATCACCGGCGGGGCGGTGAAATTCCAACCGGTCTATGCCGGTGACGTGGCCGATGCCGTGCTCGCCGCGCTGGCCCCCGCAGCCCAGGGACAGACCTTCGAACTCGGCGGGCCTGACGTGAAGAGCTTTAAGGAACTCATTGAATTCATACTGAAAATTATAAACCGTACCGGCTGGGTGCTGGATCTGCCGCCGGGCCTCGCCAGCTTCCAGGCGCTGTTTCTGGAGCGCCTGCCCGGCAAGCTGCTGACCAGGGATCAGGTCAAGCTGCTTCAGAGCAACAACATTGTCTCCGGTAACGCCCCCGGCCTGTCCAACCTGGGGATTGTTCCCACCCCGATGGACCTGATCGTACCGGGCTATCTGGCGCGTTTCCGCCGAAAGGCTTGATTTGCCATCCGGGGCGGTAAAATAGGACACAAACCGGACCTAAATAGCCGGAAATTCTGTTAACCCGCCTCCGGCACGTAAGGCTTTTCGAGGTTATGGGACAGCTTAGTTGTCCTATACCCAAAAAACCGCTGGTATTCCGCCAATATCTCGGTTAAGACCCTGCATCACTTGGCTGCGCGAGCTTGTGGTTCGCGCGGCATGTCATTTTGCTTGATGAGGCGGGACCGAAACATGGCCGAGCGTATGCTGCAATTTACCCATCTGCCCCAGCAGACGCCGCAAAAGCGTGAAGCCGCGGCCCGGCGCGCCGATTTCGATGAGATCTACAAGCGCTTCGACGTGCAATCAGCCAAGGCGCAGGCCAGCCGGTGCAGCCAGTGCGGTATTCCCTTCTGCTCCATCCATTGCCCGCTCTCCAACAACATTCCGGACTGGTTGAAGCTCACCGCCGAAGGGCGGCTTGAGGAAGCCTATGAGCTTTCCTCCGCAACCAACACATTTCCCGAGATTTGTGGCCGCATCTGCCCGCAGGACCGGCTGTGCGAGGGCAATTGCGTCATCGAGAAAGGTTTTGAATCGGTCACCATCGGCGCGGTGGAGCGCTACATCACCGACACCGCCTTCGAGCAGGGGTGGGTCAAGCCGATCCAGCCCCGCCATGAACGTTCTGAATCAATTGGCATCATCGGCGCCGGTCCGGCCGGTCTCGCCGCCGCCGAGGCGCTGCGCCAGCAGGGTTATCAGGTCACGGTTTATGACCGTCACGACCGCGTAGGCGGCCTGCTCATCTATGGCATCCCCGGCTTCAAGCTGGAGAAGGAGATCGTGCTGCGCCGCTGGAAATGGCTGGAGGAAGGCGGCGTCAAATTCGTGCTGAACGCCGACATCGGCGGCAAGATCAGCTTCGCCGCGCTGCGCGCGCAGCATGGCGCGGTGCTGGTTGCAACCGGCGTGTACAAGCCGCGCGAAATCGCGGCCCCCGGCTCGGGCCTGCCCGGCATCGTGCCCGCGCTGGATTATCTCATCACCTCCAACCGCAAGAGCTTGGGCGATGCCGTGCCCGAGTTCGACTCCGGCAAGTTCAACGCCGCGGGGAAGGATGTGGTTGTCATCGGCGGTGGCGACACGGCGATGGACTGCGTGCGCACCGCCATCCGCCAAGAGGCCAAATCCGTCACCTGCCTCTATCGCCGCGACAAGCAGAACATGCCTGGCTCACTGCGCGAGGTCGCCAATGCCGAGGATGAGGGCGTGGTCTTCAGCTGGCTCGCCGCACCCGAGGCGTTTCTGGGCGATGCCGGCGTCACCGGCGTGCGCGCGATAAAAATGCATCTGGGCCTGCCAGATGCCTCCGGCCGCCAATCGGTCGAGCCCATCGAGGGGTCGTCCTTCACCATCCCGGCGGATCTGGTCATCAAGGCGCTGGGGTTCGACCCCGAGGACATGCCAGGCGCCTTCAACGATCCTTTCCTCAAGCTCACCGCATGGGGCACGCTCAAAACGAACCCGAAAACCTTCGAGACCAGCCTGCCCGGCGTGTTCGCCGCTGGCGACATCGTGCGCGGCGCCTCGCTGGTCGTCTGGGCCATCCGCGACGGCCGTGACGCCGCCGCCTCCATCCATCAGTTTTTCAAGGCGCAAAGCCTTTCCCAGGCTGCGGAGTAACACACATGAACCACGAAACCGGCGCGGAATTTCTCTCGGCTTGGTCCGCCAATGCTCAGATTCTAAAGGAAACATATAGCCAGAGCCAGGAGCACGACAACTGCGGCGTCGGCGTGGTCGCCGCCCTGGACGGCAAAAAGCGCCGCGATATCGTGAAGGCCGGCATCGACGCGCTGAAGGCCGTCTGGCACCGCGGCGCCGTGGATGCCGACGGTAAGACCGGCGATGGCGCGGGCATCCACATCGAAATCCCGCAGGATTTTTTCGCCGATGAAGTCCGCCGCTCCGGCGATGGCCTGCGCGAGGGGCCGATCGCGGTCGGCATGGTGTTCCTGCCCAAGACGGACCTCGGCGCGCAGGAGCGTTGCCGCCAGATCGTCGAGACCGAAATCCTCAGCCTCGGCTACCGGATT